>JAURHT010000187.1 GCA_030833145.1 Aquirufa sp. | reverse complement strand
TTACTTAATAACAAGTACATACCCGCCACCTTAGTTACACCCGGCTTTTTACCGATAATCTGCAAGGCGGGACGAATAGCGTCTGGGTAGTTTTTGGTCAAACCAGAAATAACCCCATCCGCCCGATTCGTTTCTAACATCATCGCCGCAAAGTAATTACTCTTGCGCACCTGCTTCTCTGCCTCCCACTTCGTAAATCCTCTACGCTTGCGCTTTTGGTAAAACAATTCCGCAAATTCGGCTAATAAGGCTGCATTATCGGGGTGTTTGAAATCAAAGATCTCAATATCCCCTAAATCGATGTGGTGCTCTTCGCAGATCGCATCGATGTTTGCCTTGCGTCCTAATAGAATCGGCTTAGCGATTCCCTCATCTAAGACCTCACGAACTGCCTTCAATACTTTCAAGTTCTCCGCCTCAGCGAATACAATCCGTTTCGGATTCGACTTCGCGCGTTTCAGGATGAATTTCATCACCTGGTTATCTAAACCTAGACGTTTCGCTAATTGCGTCTCATAGGCATCCCAGTTTTGGATGGGCTTAGTGGCCACACCCGATTCCATCGCCGCTTTCGCCACTGCCATTGAAATGGTGGTAATTAAACGAGGATCAACAGGTTTAGGAATAATGTATTCTGGACCAAAGCTTAATGATTTCTCATTATAGGCCAAATTCACAATATCGGGCACCGGTTTCTTAGCTAAGCAGGCCAAAGCCTTTGCTGCCGCCAGTTTCATCTCATCATTAATCTCTGAGGCACGCACATCCAAGGCTCCTCGAAAGATGAAAGGGAAACCTAACACGTTATTCACTTGATTAGGGAAGTCAGAGCGACCCGTCGCCATAATCAAATCTTCTCGTACCGGTTTGGCCTCTTCGTAGCCAATCTCAGGCGTCGGATTCGCCATCGCAAACACAATCGGATTAGGAGCCATTGTCGCTACCATTTCTGGTTTCAAGATCCCTCCTACCGAAAGACCTAAGAAAACATCCGCTCCCTTCATCGCCTCAGCTAAAGAGGTATTTCTACCTGCTTTGCCCGCTAATGGAGCTAAATAACGATTCAGATCAGGACGATCTTCCGAAACTAACCCGTCCTTATCGAAAATATAAAAATTCTCGATGCGCGCACCGAGCTTTAGATACAATTTAATACAAGAAATAGCCGCAGCTCCAGCCCCCGATATCACAAATCTCGTTTCCTCGATCTTCTTATCAACGATTTCCAAAGCGTTCAACAGCGCCGCAGACGAAATAATCGCCGTTCCGTGCTGATCGTCGTGCATAATGGGAATCTTCAAACGCGCTTTTAATTTCTCTTCGATCTCAAAGCATTCCGGGGATTTGATATCCTCCAGATTAATTCCTCCAAAAGTCGGTTCCAAGCGCGCTACCGTATCCACGAAGTCATCTGGATCGGTTACGGCTAATTCAATATCAAATACATCGATATCAGAGAATACTTTGAAAAGAACCCCTTTCCCCTCCATCACCGGCTTACTAGCCTCTGGACCGATGTTCCCTAAACCTAAAACAGCCGTACCATTCGAGATAACGCCCACTAGGTTTCCTTTGGCCGTATAATCGTATACTTTCTCTACATTATTTGCAATTTCTAAACAAGGCTCAGCCACACCCGGCGAATACGCTAAGGACAAATCGCGCTGAGTTGCAGTTGATTTAGTGGGTTTTACTTCTATTTTGCCAGGTTTCCCTCCTGAATGATACTCGAGCGCATCTTCTCTTAAAATGGATGAAATAGACATATATTTTAATTTGTTGATTGTTCTTTTTCAAATTCCCCCTCGTGTTTCGCTATCCAAACCGTCGCTACTCCATTTCCTATAAAATTCGTGATCGCGCGTGCCTCTGACATAAAACGATCCACTCCCAGCAATAAAGCCAGGCCTTCCACGGGAATCACCTGCAGTGCACTTAAGGTGGATGCCAAAACGACAAAGCCGCTTCCTGTCACACCGGCAGCCCCTTTGGACGTCACCATCAAAATGCCCACAATCGTTAGCATCTGTTCCCAGGACAAATGTACGCCATAAACTTGGGCTAAAAACAAGGTAGCCATCGATAAATATATACTCGTACCATCCAAGTTAAACGAATAACCCGCCGGCACCACCAGACCTACGACTGACTTCGAACAGCCCATTTTCTCTAATTTATGCATCAAAGACGGCAGGGCCGCCTCCGAAGACGAAGTACCTAAAACCACTAATAATTCATGTTTGATATAGCCCAAAAACGACCAAATGCGCTCCCCACAGCTGCGCATAATAAATCCTAATACCACAAAAACGAAAATTCCCATCGTCACATAGACCGTCAGCATCAATTTCGCCAGAGGAATCAAGGAATGTATTCCAAACTTCCCAATGGTAAAGGCCATCCCGCCCAGCGCACCCAATGGTGCTAAATACATCACCACCTTCAAACCCTTAAATACCCAGTGCGAAGCCTGCTGCATCCCCGCAATCATCCTCGCCTTTCCTTTGACATAGTTCAAAAAGATCCCAAAGAAGATCGAGAACCCTAATACCTGAACCGTAAAGTTTTCTTTCAAAAAGCCGATCCAAGAGAATCCAGCTGCTTTCTGGGTGTATTTGGAGATATCCCCACCCGCAATATCATCTCTGATGACGCCTATTCCGGGTTCAATGATGGTAGAAACCGCTAATCCGATTAACAAGGCAACCGTTGTCACTACCTCAAAGTATATTAAGGCTTTGCCTCCCACACGACCTACCTTTTTCAGGTTTCCCATGTTCACGATCCCTAAAGAAATCGTCAAAAAGATGATGGGGTTGATAAAAAGCTTCACTAAACTGATAAATACACCACTGAATACTTCACTCAGCGTAGGTCCAAAGCTTAATTCAGCTCCTAGTAAATTATACGAAAATTTAGATTCTAAGATTTTCAGAAGCGCGATTTCAGGAGCGAAATGCCCTACCAAAACGCCTAAAAGAATGGACAATAAAACCCAAAATGTGAGGTTCTGAAAAATATTTAGTTGTTTCATTCGTTAAGGTTCGGTTGATAAACAAATGTAAGAATTATTAAGAAAAATCATCGCTTGTGATTCTGCCTATATTTCCCGAATTTTGTAGGCTCATTCCCTTTCGATAAAAATACAGATGTCAGAAAAAATCAAATGCCTTATTATCGGTTCTGGCCCAGCCGGATATACCGCTGCTATTTACGCTTCACGTGCTGGTTTACATCCGGTGATGTACCAAGGTGGACAACCTGGAGGACAATTAACGACTACGACTGAAGTTGATAATTTCCCTGGCTACCCGAACGGCATTGATGGTCCGGCAATGATGATCGATTTAGAGAATCAGGCAAAGCGTTTTGGAACTGATGTTCGTTACGGAATGGCGACTAAGGTAGATTTCAGTGTATCACCTAAAAAAGTGTGGATCGATGAAACAACGGAAATCGAAGCAGATTCAGTCATTATCGCGACAGGAGCTAGCGCGAAATGGTTAGG
>JAURHT010000206.1 GCA_030833145.1 Aquirufa sp. | reverse complement strand
GCAGTCTTGAAAACTGTTGACTGTTACAGGTCCGGGGGTTCGAATCCCTCACTCTCTACCAGAGCGAAAAGCGAAACGAAAGTTTCGCTTTTTTTGTTTCAGGTCATTTAATTAAATTTCGGAATGAAATTATACCTCGTACCTACTCCCATCGGGAATTTAGAAGATATCACGCTGCGTGCCATTCGGGTACTGGGAGAGGTAGACGGAATTTTAGCAGAGGATACGCGCAATTCTGGGCAATTATTGAAACATTTGAATATCTCCAAACCTTTGTATTCCCACCACGCCCACAACGAACACACGGGCGTTCCGGGGGTAATCAAGATGCTTAAAGAGGGGAAATCCTTAGCCCTTATTTCTGATGCAGGAACGCCTGGGATTTCAGATCCGGGTTATCTTTTAGTAAAGGCATGTGTTGACAATGGCATTGAGGTGGAATCGTTACCAGGTGCAACGGCCTTTGTGCCGGCCTTGGTTAATTCGGGTTTCCCTACGGATCGTTTCGTTTATGAGGGTTTTCTTCCACACAAAAAAGGTCGTCAAACGCGTTGGAAAGCATTGGCAGAAGAGGAACGAACGATTGTATTATATGAATCGCCTCATCGTTTAGTGAAAGCTTTAGAGCAAATTATTGAATTTATTGCAGCTGATCGCTTAGTGATGGTTGGCCGAGAATTGAGCAAAATGCACGAACAAATGGTTCGAGGAACAGCCACAGAAGTATTAGCTTATTTTACGGCTCACCCGGATAAAGTGCGAGGCGAAATTGTAATCGTTATTGCTGGTAAATAGATGAAAAAGATCCTTTTATTCTTGTTGATTTCTTTAGTTGCCAAAGCTCAGTTGAGCTCCAAAGCTGAAGTGGTTTTAGTAACTGTCGCACCAGGTAAGGAATTGCATTCAGCCTTTGGCCATACGATTCTGTGGGTAAATGATCCAATGAACGGAATTGATCGCGCCTATAGTTATGGGACTTTCGATTTTAAGACGGAGAATTTCTACTTAAAATTCTTGATGGGAACACTACCGTATACCATTTCAGTTCATTCGATGCAGGATGAATTTAATTACAATGCGCAATACGAAAAGCGTGGGATGATTGCCCAAAAGCTTCAATTAGATTCTCTTCAAAAAAACGCCATTTTTCAAGCCTTAGAAAAGAATTTGTTGCCGGAAAATCGGGAGTATGCCTATAAATTCTTCTACGATAATTGTTCTACACGTATCCGTGATATAATAGAGCGTAATGCCCCCGGGAAATATACCTGGTCGAAGGTCCCTAACTTGGAAGGCAAATCATATCGTGATTGGATGAATAAATATTTAACACCTAATTCATGGGTGACTTTAGGTATGAATTTAGCCTTAGGGGTTCCTTCAAACGTAAAGGCAACAGCAACACAAGCCTGTTATTTGCCTGATAATTTAGCCGCTGCGACGAATTTAGCCAAAAGTCTTTCTGCTAATCCGGTGACTTTGTTTGATGGTGAAGTAGCTGAAGAAGCTGGTTTTGATTTCACCGGTCCGTATGTGGTTTTAAGTGTATTTATCATCATAGTGGGATTTGCGACCTATAAAAAGCGTTTTTCTCATGCCGCGGATGTGACCCTGTTTAGCGTTATAGGAGTGCTAGCTTGGTTCATTTTCTTTTTAGGAACGGCCACAAATCATGAAGTGATGGCTTGGAACCCCGCATCGCTGATGTTGTTTCCATTCAATTTTCCATTGGTGATTTGGTTTGCCAAGAACCCGGTGAAATGGAAAAAATACCTACAGGTAATTAGTGTTTTGTGTCTGATAGGCCTCATTTGGTCTGGTATGCAGTTCGCTCCAATGTTATTAATCGGATTACCTATTTTTATCCGAGTTTGCTATTTATCGTTCATCAAAAAATAAATGCGTTTATACCTCTTACTTTTCATCCCCTTTTGTGGCTATTCCCAGGAGGTATTTAAACCAATGGAACCTCGGAAGGAATTTCATCCGATGAAGATAGAGCGTACCTTGAAAGCAGATGGGCATCTAGATGAAGTGGAGTGGTCGCAAGCTCCTACGGTGAATTTAGACTTTCAGGTAGAGCCCTTTCAGGGACGAAAGGCATCCTTTAATTCGATTGTTAAACTCCTTTATAACCAGCAATTTCTGTATGTGGCGGCGATCATGCAAGATAGTGTTGGGAAGAATGCGTATCGAGCACCTAATTTAAAGAGGGATTATGTTTTTGGAGATAACGAATCTTTTGGGATATCGTTAGATGGATTTAATGACAAACGGAATGCAATCGTCCTGCAATCAAATCCGTATGGGGCACAAAGGGATCTTTTAGCCTTTGATGATCGTCAATTTGACGTAGACTGGGATGGTTTGTACCGAGTGCGCACGTATCGTTCGGATTCCTCTTGGGTAGCTGAGTTTGCGATACCTTGGCAAACCTTGCGTTATCCTAAAACAGATGGAATAAAAGCTCAAGATTGGGGAATTAACTTCTTTCGTTTACGACGTTCGAGTAATGAATTATCGGTTTGGTCTCCGCATCCGCGGTCGATGAGTCCATTACGTATGGATTTTGCAGGTAAATTAACCGGGATTATTCCACCACCACCTACGGCTACGAATATTCGCTTTATTCCCTATTTATTGCAAGTTTCGAAGAATTCGGAAGGTACGGAAATAGGGAATTCAAATACCTCTGACTTTAAATTAGGTGGCGAAATCAAGTGGGCCATAAGTCCTACCTCCGTGATGGATTTTACCTTTAACACGGATTTTGCTCAAGCAGATGTGGATAGACAGGTAAATAACATCTCTCGTTTCTCTGTTTTCTTTCCAGAGCGTCGTCAGTTTTTCTTAGAGAATGCCTCGCTTTTTTCAGCAGGTTTAGCCCCTGTTAGTGAAGTTGTAGGCGGTTCGATGTACATACAGCCATTTTTTAGTAGGACGATCGGATTAGATCAAAATGTTAATTCGATTGCGATTACGGCTGGAACTCGTTTTGTTTATCGTTCTGAAAAAAGAAATTTTGGAGGAATTTATATGCGGCAAGGCGAGGGAGATGGTGATCCATTTACTAATTTTTTGGTAGGGCGTTATTCCGAAAATTTTGGCAAACAAAATAGGATAGGAGCGATTGTTACGACTAAATCTTCCCCCTCAAACGTCGCTACAACTGGGGCGGTAGATGCCTTTATTCGCTTCAATGACAAATTCTCATTTAGT
>JAURHT010000301.1 GCA_030833145.1 Aquirufa sp. | reverse complement strand
GGTGAGCAAAATCCGCAGGAACTATCACGTATTCAGCAAAACAACCGGGCGCATTTAGGCCAATGGTGCGCTTGTTAGGGCAAACCGTGGCTTGGCCGCGTTCGCAATACACGCATTTCCCGCAAGGAGCATTGGGGTCTACAACCACTCTTTCCCCTAAATTGCGTTGTACTCCTTCGCCTACAGCGTCAATGTAACCCCACCCTTCGTGACCGATGATGGTAGGTGCTGGTAGTGGGCGATGTCCCCCAAAATAGTGTACATCCGAACCGCAAATACCCACTTCCTGCAAGCGAATACGCAACTGGCCTGGACCGGGGTTTGGGATGGGATGCTCGCCCAATTCGATTTCCAAAGGTTTTATTAGTACTGCCGCCTTCATTAGAGGATCTGATTTAGAGTATCTGATTGAATTCGATGATCTCGCCACTCGGCCCTTTGACATTAAAGAAACGGGTACCCTTTTTCCAAAAAGCTAGAAAGGTAGGCTCCTGCTCTATAATCTCAAATCCCGCCTTTTTTAAGGCTTCGAAGGCATAATCCACATCTTCCACGTCGATAGCAAAATGGTCGATGTGACCGACTTTGCGTTGTTTGATTTCGGCTAATTGCTTTTCCGGCATTTGGTATAACTCCACGATCACCTCGTGATTCTTCATCATCACGCAGGTCCCAAAACCACCGTCAAATTCAAAAGGCGATTCCATCACATTCTCGAAACCAAGGCGTTCGTAAAAGGGAATGGAAATTTCCATGTTGTGAACGGGGATGCCAATGTGTTGAATTTTATGGATAAAGTTGATTTTCATAGCTTTTTGGATTTGATGCAATTTAAAACATTTTGAAAACTTAACACTGTTAATTAAATTTACGGTGTAATTTTACTCTAATGGGAATAGTCGCAAGAAAAGAGAAACAAAAACAGGAGATTCGGTCCTTGATCCTGGAGGAATCGATGAAGCTATTCGTGGAGGAAGGCTTCAGCAAAGTGTCCGTTCGCAAGATTGCTGAACGCATACAATATAGCCCCACGACGCTCTACCTGTATTTTAAGGATAAAAACGAGATCCTGTTTTATTGCTGCGAGTCAGGATTTAAGAAGATGCTGGAGCAAAATATCGCTTTAGGGTTAATCAGTGATCCCATCGAACGCTTGCACCAGATGGGTGTGAATTACTTGAATTTTGGCCTAGAAAACCCAGAATATTATGATTTAATGTTCATTCAGGAGGCTCCTATGTCCGCCTTAATCGACATGGGTGCGGGATGGTCGAGTGGCGATCAGGCACTCGAAGCATTAAAAATGATTGTTCAGGATGCTATGGACAAAGGTTTATTAGTTCCTGCTAAAGTGGAAACGGTGGCGATGGCGGTTTGGAGTATGGTGCACGGCCTAGTCTCCCTTGCGATTAGACAGCGATTAGACAAATTAGTGGCGGCGGAAGAAGTCGAAAATACGATGCACGAGTCGCTAGATTGGTTATTGAAAACGATGAAAAAAGCCTAATATGAAATATTTATTTTTATTATTCGCACTACCTGTTTTGGGCCAAAAGTCCGTCCTCGACGAATATGTCGCCACGGCTTTCCAACAAAACATCACGCTGCAACAGAAATCCATCCAGGTGGAAAAGGCGATGATCGCCTTGAAAACGGCGCAAAGCCTCTACCAACCGAGCGTCGCCTTCCAAGGCGGCTACCAAAGTGGCGAGGGTGGCCGTAGCATTGCTTTCCCCGTGGGAGATTTATTGAATCCGGTCTATTCGACGCTAAATGCGCTGACAAAAAGCACCGCTTTCCCGCAGATTGCAAACGTGGAGACGAATTTCTTCCCCCGTGACTTCTACGACGTGAAGGTGCAAACTACGATGCCACTGTATAATAAAGACATCAGCTACAACAAACAAATCCAAGAGCAAACAGTCAGCCTACAACGCGAAGACGTTTCGCTGTACAAGCGTGAGCTAGTGAAGCAGATCAAGACGGCTTACTTCCAATATTTATTGAGCTTAGGCCTCCAAAAAGTGTATGAAAATGCCCTCAACCTAGCTGTAGAAGGCAAAAAAGTGAACGAAAAATTGCTAGCCAAT
>JAURHT010000124.1 GCA_030833145.1 Aquirufa sp. | reverse complement strand
GCGCCACTTCTTGGCTTGTCTTCCTGATTCAGCAGAGGCGATTATCACCGACACGAAAAAGGTAGTAAGTACATTGAACTCACTTTGTAAGGAGATGGACTTGCGTTATGATAAATTGAAAGACGCTGGATGCCGTAACATTAAGGAATACAACCAAAAGTTCATCAACCGTCGCTTGAATCCAAACGAGCACGACTTTATGCCGTACATCGTTCTAGTGATCGATGAGTTAGCGGATTTAATGTTAACGGCGGGTAAAGAAGTTGAACATCCAATTGCGCGCCTTGCCCAACTTGCCCGTGCCATCGGTATTCACTTGGTTGTAGCGACGCAGCGTCCTTCAGTTAACGTAATTACAGGAACGATTAAGGCGAACTTCCCAGCTCGTCTATCGTTTAAGGTAATGTCCAAAATTGACTCCCGCACCATCCTAGATGCCGGCGGCGCAGATCAGTTAGTGGGTATGGGGGATATGTTGTTGTCGATGGGTTCAGAAGTGATTCGTTTGCAATGTGCTTTCGTAGATACTCCTGAAGTAGAAGACATCTGTGATTTCATCGGAAATCAACAAGGATATACTTCTGCCTATTTATTGCCTGAGCCTGATTCAGAGGAAATGGGTGGCCAAGATCGCGGGGATTTCGATCCAAGTGACCGTGATTCATTCTTCGATGAAGCAGCTCGCTTAGTCGTGATGCACCAGCAGGGAAGTACATCGCTAATACAACGCAAGTTGAAATTAGGCTATAACCGTGCAGGCCGTTTAATTGATCAGTTAGAAGCTGCGGGAATCGTAGGATCTTTTGGTGGTTCCAAAGCCAGAGAAGTACTCGTGAAATCAGAAACTGAATTAGAAGAGATTTTGAAAAACTTATAAGATGAAAAAAGGACTATTATTACTATGCTTGAGTTTAAGCGTATTTGCTCAGTCGAATAAGGCGGTAAGCCTGATTGACGGGATGCAAAAGAAATACAAGGCAATGGGATCGTTCTCTGCGAACTTCACTTATCAAACAGAAGGAGCAGCCACCATGTCTGGATCTATTACAGTGAAAGGGACTAAGTTTCGTTTAAAAACGGCTGGTCAGGAGATCTTTAATAATGGAAAAGAAGTAGCCACCTATATCAAAGAAATCAATGAGGTGAACATCTCTAGTTTTGATCCATCGGAAGGTGATTTGAATCCGGCTAAGATTTATTCCTTCGATAAGAAGGCCTATAAGATCTCTTTAAAAGGCGAATCAGCTGGCGTCTCGACAGTAGAGTTAGCTCCTGTGGCAAAAGGTACCCAAGTAAAGAGTATCGCCCTTAAAATCTCAAATGCCGATCTAACTGTGAGTGAATGGACAATCATTAACAAGGCAGGAAAGAAACAGCACTTTAAAGTGGCTAAATTAAACCCAAAAGCAAACGCTGACGATAAATTCTTCAGCTTTGACAAGAAAGCCTTTCCTGGCGTAGAGGTAAACGATTTGCGTTAATCTATTTACCGTATTGCACATAAAAAAAAGCCTTTCGATAGAAAGGCCTTTTTTATGTATGTTGTAGAAGATTAAACAGTCTGCAAAATTAATTGCTTCATAATCTCTAATCCATCTGTATTATTTAAATCTGGATCTGCCGCTCTCTCAGGGTGAGGCATCATTCCGAATACATTTCTACCTTCATTACAGATGCCCGCGATGTTTAAAAGACTACCATTCGGGTTTGACTCTTCTGTTACTTCCCCATTCTCGTTGCAGTAGTAGAACAAGATTTGGTCATTTGCTTTCAAAGAGGCTAAAGTCTTCTCATCTGTAAAGTAACGTCCCTCTGCGTGAGCGATAGGTATTTTGTAGGCTTTATTCGTATCTAATTCTTGTGTTAACAAAGAATTGTTCGTAGCTGCTTTTAAGTAGATATTCTTAGAGATGAATTTCTGAGAATTATTTCTTAATAATACACCAGGCAATAAATGCGCCTCAACCAATACTTGGAAACCATTGCAAATTCCCATTAAATACCCGCCATTTTTTGCGTGCTCGATAACGTGCTCCATAATAGGGGAGAAACGTGCAATAGCACCAGAACGCAAGTAATCTCCGTAAGAGAAACCACCTGGAACGATGATGAAATCACAGTTTTGTAGATCAGTCTCTTTGTGCCAAAGTTTAACAGCTTCATAGCCTAAACTTTGAATGACTCCGACGGTATCGTCGTCACAATTGGATCCTGGGAATACTACTACGCCAAATTTCATATCTTCTTTGCTATTATTTTGTGCAAAAATACGGTTTTTGAATGAAAAATGCAGACCCTCTTCCGCTTTTATTTTAGCCAAAATCCGAGTCTCAACCCTGCTTTGGTTTCGAATCCATTTTGCCCAATCCCCGCATTTAACGAAAGGTCAAGATGGAAATGGCTGTTGTAGTTTCGTTGAATACCCCAAACACCTCCTGCATACATATTGGTCGCTTCTTCCCCTTTTTCAAAAATAAAAGACGGTTCCGCAAATAATCCGATATAGTTTCCTGAATAATTAGTGGAGATGCGTCCTTCGTCCCTCCTTTTTTCTAGATTATAATAGTGACGGTATTCGCCTCTCAGCATGAATAATTTAGACTGTAAACCATTTGTGCTGCCATATCCGATGGAGTTTCCTATAGATAATTTAAGCGAGTTATTTTCTTGTATACTCTTCTCCAAGCCGATAGAAGGCGATAAAATAGAGATGGAATACAAAGGCTTGGTTTCTTGCGCACTTAGTTGAAATACGGCAAAAAGCAGCAACATAGAGATCGGATATTTCATAAGAATGAGTTTAAAAATTTAATGAATAAGTAAAGCCATTTCGTCCACGGCAGATGGCTGTTCCTACATTCGTTGCCCAATTTAAAGGGACATAATTGAAGGTTTCATCGATGACCGTTTCGATTTTATAATCGTCTTGGGTAGTTGCTGAATAGTGTTTAGAAAAAGGAGTGTAATATTCGAGGAAGTTAATATCACCTTCCATAGACATTGCCGCGCTACTATTTCCCCAATAATAGGTGAACCAAAAGCGTTGACGCCACTCATGTTTCACTCTAATGGCTAATTTGCGGTAGAAACCTAAGTCTAGCAGATATACTTCTGCGGTAAACCGACAGGTTCCTTGACCCGGATTTTCGTAGGTGACAGTATTGCTTTCGACTTTATTCAGCGTTTTACTAGTTGAATTTTTAATAGCAGTTGCTGGCTGACTTTGGTAAACGGTTGCTAGTGGCACTTTCTCAGGTGAGGCGAGGAAAGTCGCTTTGTTCTGTTCGAAATCAACGATTCTAATTTGAAATACTTTGGAAGGATTGACCTGGTAGACAAGTTCGCCTATTTGTATCAGCCCATCTTTGTTAATCAACCGACTTAAAATGGGGTCATCCACGATGGGCTGAAGTGATTTATCATCTTCATCACCCACGAGTTTTAGCATGTGTTCAAAACCAGTTAGGTCGCCGGTTTCTGCTAATTGCGTCAAGGTAAGTGAATCCAATTTTTGTAATTCAGTGCTTTGTGATTCTAAATATTGAATGTCGCGCAAAATGCTAGGGTCGGAGGGATTCTTTTGGAATTTTTCGACATAAGCCTTGAAATTGACTTGATCTTCAAAGGCTAGAAAACCATTCGAGTTCAGAAGCGTGTGAGTCGTGTTTACGGGGAGGATGGTCGCTGCTGGGTCTTTCGTGCAGGACGTAAAAAATAAAGTGCAGGCAAAAAGGATTGCCACGACATAGGTCGTGTAGTGATTTTTCATTGTATTAGTGGTTAAATGTGAGTACTGGGATAAAGGTAGACTAATATTTGAAAGTTTAGTGCCCACTGATATAGATTACCAATTAACTGATAATGAAAAAGGCCGCGACTCGTAGAGTCGCGGCCTTTCAAAACCGATTAGGAAATAAATCCTAGTATCTGTAGTGCTCTGGCTTATATGGCCCTGCTTGAGGAACGCCAATATAGTCAGCCTGCTCTTTTTCTAACTTCTCTAATTTAGCACCAATGTGCGCTAGGTGTAAGAACGCTACTTTCTCATCTAAATGCTTAGGAAGAATGTACACTTTGTTCTCGTAGCTCGCTGAGTTCGCCCATAGCTCTAATTGAGCCAATGTTTGGTTACAGAACGAGTTCGACATCACGAATGAAGGGTGACCCATCGCACAACCTAAGTTCACTAAACGACCTTCCGCTAAAACGATTACGTTTTTACCATCGATCGTGTACATATCTACTTGTGGTTTGATTTGATCTTTCGATGCACCGTAGTTGTTGTTCAACCACTCCATATCGATTTCGTTATCGAAGTGACCGATGTTACAAACGATTGCTTTGTCTTTCATCGCTTTGAAGTGACGATCACGGATGATCTTCACGTTACCAGTCGCCGTTACAAAGATGTTTGCACGTGTCGCTGCTTCGTCCATTGGAACTACTTCGTAACCATCCATTGCCGCTTGTAAAGCACAAATTGGATCGATTTCCGTCACTAACACACGGCAACCTGCACCACGTAATGAATCAGCAGAACCTTTACCTACGTCACCGTAACCAGCTACTACCGCTACTTTACCAGCTAACATTAAGTCAGTTGCACGACGAATCGCATCTACTAATGACTCTTTGCAACCGTATTTGTTATCAAATTTAGACTTCGTAACCGAGTCATTTACGTTGATCGCAGGCAAGAATAATGTGCCATTCTTCATACGCTCATATAGTCGGTGAACACCTGTCGTTGTTTCTTCTGATAAGCCTTTGATGCCTGAAATCAACTCAGGATACTCATCAAAAACCATATTAGTCAAATCACCACCATCATCCAAGATCATGTTCAATGGTTGACGCTCTTCTCCAAAGAATAAAGTCTGCTCAATACACCAGTTGAATTCTTCTTCGTTCATACCTTTCCAAGCATAAACTGGAATACCCGCTGCCGCGATAGCGGCTGCTGCGTGATCTTGTGTAGAGAAAATGTTACAAGATGACCAAGTAACGTCAGCTCCTAAAGCGGTTAATGTTTCGATTAAAACCGCTGTTTGGATTGTCATGTGAAGACAACCTGCGATACGCGCACCTTTTAGAGGTTGTGCAGCACCGAATTCGGTACGCAATGCCATCAAACCTGGCATTTCTGCTTCTGCTAATTGAATTTCTTTGCGACCCCAGTCCGCTAATGCAATGTCTTTAACTTTGAATGGTACATAGGTACCCGATTGTGATGCCATTGTTTGTATTTTTTCTTGATTATAAATTGAATGCCGTTTTCACCGCATCTACGTAGTCTAATTTCTCCCAAGTGAATAACTCCACTTCTTTGCTTACTTTTTGGCCGTTAGGACCTGTGAATTCTTTCGTAACGATCTCATTCTTACGTCCCATGTGTCCATAGGCTGCTGTTTCTGAATATATTGGGTTACGTAATTTCAAACGTTGCTCG
>JAURHT010000012.1 GCA_030833145.1 Aquirufa sp. | reverse complement strand
TGAATCGGTTGCCAAAAATGGATCGTCTTCGTGTCGATCGTCTCTTCCGTAATTTCTTTAATTTTTAAATGCATATTAATCGCTGCTAACGGGTTTAATCCAGGCTATTGCACTCGGTCTGCTCTCATTGTGCAGACGATCGAAGGCTGTCACCGTAAATCCATAACCCGGATTAAGGTCATCTTGTTCCAAAATTAATTCAGTTGCCTTCCCTTTGTATACGATATTACGTGGATCTTCTAGGAATTTTTTGTCTTGTTTGGGTATTCGATAGACCACATAATAGGCCACCGGATCTTTATCATCTGATTCCTCGCCAGCTTGCCAGGTCAGTTTTTTATTCGCTAAAAACACCTGTGTAGGCGCATGCGGGGCAATACTATCGAGCCACGGAGTGGTCGGTAATAAAGCGGGATGGGCAAAATAATTCGAGCGAAGAGTGTCCCGAAAGCCTTTCATATTTTTTGTTAGCGAAGTGGAGCTGTAAAAAATCAACCCTTCGCCTTCAGGCATACTTCGGCTAATCTCCACCTGCTTTTTCATCTCTTTGTTTGACCACATATCTCCTAAATGATACGAAGCCATCCCATAATACACCGGTCTTCCATACGAATGCGCGTTCCACCAATCCGCCAACGGCTTAAAAGGGGCCACGCGATGCGCTGTGTCCCAATACAATTGCGGCGCGATATAATCTAACCAGCCCTGCTTTAACCAATGATCCGTATCAGCATACAAATCGTCATACGATTGTAAACCTTTCACCGTAGGCGATCCATTCACCGGATCAGCTGTTTTATGTCGCCAAATCCCAAAAGGACTAATTCCGAATTTAATTTTCGGATTGGTCTTGCGAATCGTCTCCGAGATTTCCTGAATCAGCGCGCTGGTATTGCGACGTCTCCAGTCTGCTTTAGACTCCCCCGCAAGCCGGTATTTCACGAATGTATCTTCATCATTCAACGTTGATTTCGGATCCGGATAGGGATAGAAATAATCGTCAAAGTGGATCCCATCCACGTCGTAATTCAAAATAATATTTCGTACCAATCCGGCGATATAATGACGCGCAGCCGGTATCCCAAAATCAAACAATAATTGCCCATTATAAGTCAGCAACCATTCTGGATGCTTTCTGGCCACGTGTTCTGAACTCAATAACGACCGTGATGACATGGAAGCTCGATTCAAGTTCAACCACGCATGAAATTCCATTCCCCTTGCATGAGTTTGGTCAATCATAAACTCCAAAGGATCATAATAGGGACTAGGCGCCTGCCCTTGTTTTCCAGATAGGTAAGTTGTCCAGGGCTCTGCGCTTTTCGCGTAGAGTGCATCGGAAGCTGTTCTTATTTGCACAAAAAGTGCGTTGATTCCCGTTTTTTGGTGGGAATTCAATAGATCGATAAATTCGGTTTTTTGCTTAGCACCGTCGTAATTGCGCGGGCTAGGCCAGTCGATGTTTTGGACGGTTGCCACCCAAACCCCCCTTAACTCACGTTTAGGTCCCTGAGCTTGCAGGCCGCTAAAAAGAAGACTAAAAAATAGGAGGAAAATTAGGCGCATCATTCGGGATGCAATTTACCTAAAAATGGGCAATTAGGCTTTGTCGATTGAAAATAAATAGCCTACACCCTTCAATGTTTTGATGTAATATTCCGGGATTTTCTCACGCAATTTACGGATATGTACATCCACGGTGCGTTCCACTACGAATACATCTGATCCCCAAACCTTCTCCAATAACTCATCGCGATTGAAAACCTTATTCGGGTTCTTCGCTAAGAAAGAAAGTAATTCAAATTCTTTCTTGGGCAAAATCAACGCACGACCCTGGAATGTCGCAGCATATTGCACGCGATCGATGACAAGATCGCCAATGGAAATGACGTCATTTTTCGATTCAGGAACCGCTACTTCTCGTGTTAGCAAGGCGTTAATTCGGCTGATTAAGGCGCGTAATTTGATGGGTTTTACCACATAATCCGTGGCTCCGCTCTCAAAAGCAGCTATTTCAGTATACTCTTCTCCTCGTGCCGTTAGGAACAGGATGAGTGTATTTTTGAATTCGGGATTTGATTTGATTTGGCGGGCTGCTTCGATTCCATCCATTTCTGGCATCATCACATCCATGATAATCAAATGGGGTTGGAAAGATTTAGCGGCAGCGATGGCCTCTTTTCCATTCGTGGCTTTTGCTAAAAGAAAGTTTTCTTTTAGTAAATTGTATTCCAATAACTCCAAAATGTCTGCATCATCATCTACGAGTAGAATTTTGTATGCGGGTGAAGCTGTTGCCATAGTTTTGAACGGATTACCTCACAAATATAGAAAGTTGTATGTTATGGAATTGTTAATTTATTAGATATGTCAAATAACACCGCTTACTCGTCCCGTTTATCTAGCGCCCTCTTGTCGATGGCCTTGATTATTGCGGCGGCCTACGTATTACAGGACCTCTTGATTTTGCTTTCTTTTGCCCTGGTCTTGTCCCTCTTACTTCTGCCTGCGAGTAAATTGATGGAGGCCAAAGGTTTTCCCCGGGCCCTCGCCATCTTCATCGCCATTTTATTGACTTTTGCACTAATCTCTTCCTTGCTTTTCGTAGCAGGAATGCAAATAATGGAATTCTCTTCTGAGCTTCCACTCTTTGCGAAAAAGGCGGAAAAGTGGATTTCCAGTTTGCAGTCCTTTATTTCTGCGAATTTCAATATCTCGCGTCGGAAGCAAATGTTAGAGCTGAGTAATGAGCTCATGTCCTTGATGAAGAATTCAGGGGTCATTATCAGTACGACGTTTTCGACGGCATTGCACGCCATTACAGCCTTGATTTTAGTACCCGTATTTACTTTCTTCTTCTTATTCTACCGCGATTTCTTTGAAAGCTTTTTGCAGAAAGTCTTCCCTAAAACGGAGGGGCAGGTTTTGACGAAAGTGATGGAAAAAACAGGCTCGGTGATCCAAGGGTATTTAGTGGGATTACTCGTGGTGATGTTAATTGTGGGGGTGTTGAACTCGATTGGGTTTTGGTGGATTGGGGTGGAGTATCCCGTGTTTTTCGGATTCTTAACAGGAATACTTTTATTGATTCCTTACATCGGCATTTGGATGGGGGCTTTGTTACCTATTTTATTGAGCCTTGTGACTTTGAGTCCATCGCACGCCTTAGCCGTGGTGGCATGGGTAGCGGCGGCTCAGTTTATTGAAGCGAATTTTATAACGCCACTCGTGGTGGGATCGAAAGTAAGTATGAACCCGATGGTGGCGATGCTGGCTTTGTTATGCGGGGAATTGCTTTGGGGTATTCCAGGATTGATTTTAGCGTTACCGCTTACGGCCGTGATGAAAGTGATATTCGATTCGATTCCTAATTTAGAACCTTATGGTTTCTTGTTAGGGGAAGCACCAGCGCGAACCACTAAAAGTACTAAAGAGACAAAAGCTCCTTAAAGCGGATAGATTGACGGCGCGAAATTTCGATTTTCTCTGCTTTATCTCCCTTTAAGGTTACTTGTAGTCCACCGGAAAACCAAGGTTCAATCTTCTCAATGAAGTTCAGGTTGACGATGTGTTTGCGATTGCAACGGAAGAATAATTTCGGATCTAAGCGTTCTTCTAAGGAATTGAGGGATTTTAGGACGAGGGGTTTTTGGTCGTCAAAAAACAAGCGCACATAATTCCCCATCGATTCACACAAGCGTACGCGATCCAAGCGCACAAACCAACATTTCTCCCCGTCTTTTACGAAGATTTGATCATTCCCCCCTAAAACATGGTTCGTAGACGTCGTTTTCTCTGTAGAGATAGGTCGCTGAAAACGGGATTCTAATTTCTGAATGCTCTCACTTAAACGCGCTAATTCAATCGGCTTTAAAACATAGTCTAAAGCGTTCACTTCGAACGCCTTCAGCGCATATTCGTCAAATGCTGTTGTGAAAATAATCTCCGGGAGAAAACCATCCCATTCCTCTAGCCACTCAAAGCCTGTCTTACCAGGCATTTGGATGTCTAAAAAGGCCACATCCGGTTGTAATTCTTCGATGAGTTGACTTGCCTCCTCTGTGTTCGCCGCTTCACCGATCACCTCGATGGAGGGAAAATTTTCCAATAAACGTTTCAGTTCATTTCTGGCAAGGCGTTCGTCGTCAACAATGATGGCTCTCATAGGGGATTTAGGCTATTGTTTCAGCAAGGTACGGAATCGTGACGGAAGCAAGTATGCGATTTTTGTCCAAAGGCTTAATGTCAATATGAGCGGTCTCCCCAAACAATAAAGTGAGGCGATTTTGGGAATTGATCAAGCCGATGCCGGTGGATTCCCCGCGGCTTTTTAAATGCCCTGAATTGATGACTTGTAATTGAATTTGATCACCGATAACCTCACCCTTGATTTCGATCAAGCCTTCCTTCGAAGAATGCGCAATCCCATGCTTGATGGCATTCTCTACCAAGGTCTGTAACAACATGGGAGGGATTTGGGCTTGATTTATTTCCTTTGCTACGTCTACTTTCCAGGTCAGGCGCTCTTCGTAGCGGATCTTTTCCAAATTCAGGTAGTCGATAATCGTGTCTAATTCTTCTGCGATAGAGATCGTCTTTTTGCGCTCGGTGAGCAGGGAGCTGCGGAGCAGTTTGGAGAGTTGGTTGATTCCTTTTTTGGCCTTAGCTGGATCCTCTGTGATTAAGGCCCGAATGCTATTCAGGGCATTGAAAACGAAATGGGGGTTCATCTGCGCGCGCAAGACCTTGCCCTCTGTTTCTTGAATAGCCCTTTCGAGTTGATTGTTTTCCCGCTCCATCACGAGCTGTTTTTTCGAGTATTGGAAGAAGAAATAAATCAACATCCAAATCGCCAGCGGCTTCATAAAGTTGAAGAGGTATTGGGTGATGATGAAAGGGCTAATTTGCACCTCAAAATTCTCCCCTAACAAGTATTGGTCGATGGGTAAATTCAGCGCAACGAGGCAACTAGCCATCACACACAGGGCGATGAAGTGGTTGCGCAACATCGCAAAAAGGGGTAAATCTTGCCAGGCAAAATGCTTCGCGATACGTTTGTATTGGTGCGTGAGTAAAATGGCTAACGAGATATTGGCCATAGACGCGTATAACCAAGCCCAATGCCAGCCATATTGATTCGTGTACAATACCGCCTCATTGAGAATCCAAGCGAACCAGCCGCCGCCTTGAAACACCCAATACATGCGTTCTCGTAACATATTACATGGATTCTGGTAAACCAGCTAAATGAATAACGCAATTGCCTTTAACCAGCCTGAATTCTTGGGCTGCATAATCGTATTGTAAGTGATAAAGGCACAGGTTTTGGTGTGCGTAGTTATCCATGTGGTGAAGAGGGGCGTTAAACAAATGCGTTAGTAGCACCCGCATGGCACGTCCGTGCATCGCAATTAAAATAGCCTTTTCTTCGTGTCTTGAAAGTAGTAGATCGACCACCGGTTTTTGGCGTTCTAAAACTTCTATTGGACTTTCACCTTCCTCAGATTGTACGTGGACATTGCCCTCGCGCCAAGTTTTGGTTAGGTTTTTGTAGTATAAATCGTCGGCTGTATTAGGCGATTTTCCTTCTTTATTTCCCCACGAAATCTCGTTTAAACCTTCATGTTGTTCCCATGGAAGTCCTTTGTCGATGAATCCTTTTACGGATTGATGGGTTCTTTTCAATGCGGAAGTGTAGATTTTGTCGATGGGAAGATCTTGGTAATGCGCAAAAAATGCGGCGGCCTGCTTTTGGCCTAATTCATTTAAATCTGCATCAATCCCACTGCCTTGCACGACCCCCTTGCGATTGTATTCCGTTTCGCCGTGGCGAATCAGGTAAATATCTTTCACTAAATCAGGCCGAGCTTGCATATTAATCGTATTTTATTCCGAATTTTAGCCAAAATTACGAAATATATGTTTAATACTTCCATCTCCATAGACACATTGAATTCGATGTCGAAGGGAAATATGATCGAGCATTTGGGTATTGAGTTTACGGAAATTCAGCCTGGATTTATTAAAGCCAAAATGCCAGTCGATCACCGAACAAAACAGCCCTTGGGTTTGTTACATGGAGGAGCTTCGGTGGTTTTAGCGGAAACGCTAGGAAGTGTGGCGGTCGTTTTAGCCGTTAAGGATCCGAAGGCGGAAACGGGAGTGGGCGTAGAGATAAATGCGAACCATTTGAAGTCTGCGCGAGGGGGGTATGTGATTGGGACGTGTATTCCATTACGTATAGGTCGCAAGATTCATGTGTACGAAATTAAGATTCACGACGAGGAAGAAAATTTGATTTGTGCCAGCCGTTTAACGGTGGCGATTATACCATTATAATGAAACAAGGGTTAGTTTGGGAAGAGGGGATTGCAAAAGGAGCAGCAGTTGCGGCTTGGCGCTTGCCGCAAGGTGAGGAGGCCTTTCTATTGCAGGATTTTTCTGGAGGAACCATACTGGAAGATGGCTGGAATTTAGCAGATTTAGCTGCCGGTTTCTTAGCCGCGCCTTTTATCGGATTACCTTATTTTCTACAAGCGGATTCAGTAACCTCTTTTCCGCTGCAATCAGCTGAAAGTACCAAACCTTTCGTAGCACCCGCTGAAAATCCGGTTAAGAAAAGCGAATTTATGGGCTGGGTTTCAGAGGCTATTGCGGCCATCAAGCAAGGGCCTTTGCAGAAAGTGGTTTTGTCTAGGACAGACCAACAAGATTTGCCGGCCGATTTTAACGTGATGGCAGCGCTCGAAGAATTAGGCGCCGCTTACCCCAATGCCTTTGTGTGTGCATTATCCATTCCAGCTTTAGGCGGAGTTTGGATGTGTGCGACCCCAGAAATTTTAGTCGAACAAAATGCAGCCGGAATTTTCCGCACGATTTCTCTGGCGGGTACCCAATCAGGAGTAGATGCGGACGGGTTTGCCATTTCGACTTCTCAGGCTCGTTGGTCCCAAAAAGAGATTGAAGAACAGGCCTTCGTCAGTCGTTATATTATCGATTGCTTTAAGAAGATCCGTTTGAGAGAATATACTGAAATAGGCCCTAAAACTATTTCCACCGGAAACTTATTGCACCTGAAAACGGAATACATCGTCGATACAAAAGCGATGGATTTTCCGCAATTGCCCGGTTTGATGCTAGGCTTATTGCATCCTACGTCTGCTGTTTGTGGTACGCCTAAACAGGAGGCCGTTGATTTTATCTCCAAGACTGAAAGTCATGATCGCTCGATGTATTCAGGCTATATAGGCCCAGTGAATCTTGGGAATACCACGCACTTATTTGTGAATTTGCGTACGGTGGAAATCAGAGGTAAGAAAGCCGTTTTCTATGCCGGATGCGGCATCACGGAAGATTCTATTCCGGAAAAGGAATGGCAGGAAACCCAAATGAAATGCCAAACCTTGCAGCGGGTATTAATGCAGTAATTCGGATGAGGGAGCCGGAGCAATTTTGCCGGTAATCATTACTTTAACAGTATCAATACGAGCATCAGTCGTCGTTAAAATTTGAAACTGGAAAGGCGCTAAGGTAATCAACTCATTTTCTTGCGGAATATCCTCATACAAGCTGATCAACATCCCTCCTAACGTTTCGTAATCGCCTTCTGGTAAATTCCACTCATATTTTTCATTCAAATAATCGATCTCGTGACGGCCAGATAGCACGAAAGTAGTCTCATCGATTTGCTTCTCAATCCAGTCCTCTGAATCATCGTATTCATCCTGAATCTCCCCAAAAATCTGTTCCATCACATCCTCCATACTCACTAATCCGCTAGTAGACCCGAATTCATCCACTACTAAAGCCAGCGACTTTCGTTCTTTCGAGAACTTGATCATTAAATCATTCGCCGGCATTGCTTCTGGAACAATGGGAATACTGGTCAGAATGGATTGCAAGTCTTTAGGCTTTTTGAATAGGGCCAAAGAATGGCAGTAGCCGACGACCTCCTCTAAGGTCTCTTTATATACCAAAACTTTCGAGTGACCACTTTCCAGGAATACCTCCTTCAGTTTCTCGATTCCATCTTCAATATCAATTGCCGTAATCTCGGTTCTAGGGATCATACAATCACGTACCTTCACCTGCTTAAATTCAAGTGCATTGTGGAAGATCTTGTGGTCCACTTCAGCCTCTTGCTCGGTGGATATTTTGCGGTTTAGGTTTTGGAGGTAATGGTTTAAATCCGTTAACCCGAAGGCCGGTTTTTCTTCTGAATAACTCAATCGAAGGACTTTAGTAATAAACCATTTAGAAAGACCCACCGTCACCCAAACTAAAGGGAACATCAAGGTATAAATCACCCAAATTGGAATGGCTAAAAATTCTAAAATGGCATCTGGGTTAATCAAGAAGATGCTTTTAGGCGTAAACTCTGATGTCATCAAGATAAGAACGGTCGCTACGATTGTGGCAATTAATCGGGCCAAAATTTCATTGATAGACAAGAAATGTAACACGACGTGGTGCAGAAATTCCTCCATAAAAATACCGTAGGCCACTAGGGATAAGGTATTTCCGATGAGCATGGTTCCGATGAAGCGGGAGGGATGCTGGTTGAAATTCGCAATAATTTTAGCACTCAGAATGTCTTGCTTTGCTTTGAGCTCAAAGTACAATTTGTTCGAGGAGACAAAGGCCATTTCGACACCAGAAAAGAAGGCAGAAAAAACCATCGAGGCGATGATACCAATGATTTGAGCATTATCCAAACTGATATTACTTTCCATCTTTCTCTTTTTTGATCCGTTCGTTTTTTGCGAATTGGTAGTAGAATAAACAGCCTACCCCATACATTAACCAGCCATAGTGGTAGAAAATTTCTCCCCAAAACTGTCCCTTCACCTCCGCAGGTGTAGGGCTATTCAAATCGATAATCCAAATGAGGATGAATCCGATAGCCGCTGCTAAACTTAAGATCTCTTTCTTTCCCATATTAAGCCGCGGTTGCGGGTTTTAAACGGCGATACGTCGCGATAAATAAACCGATGAAAATCAAGATAGAACCGATCCACACTAAATTAATATAAGGTTTTTCTAAGGCTTTCACCACGATTAATTCTTGTTGGGTGGTATTCCACGCAAAACCAAACTCCTGGGCTTGTGGGTTGATGCCCGTAAATTTAATTTTAATGCCCGTCTCTTCGCTTTCGAACGCAGGCATTGCAACCATTCCGCCTTTAATGACGAAGATAGGGCTCAACGTAAACTGCTGTGAGTTTTTGCCTAATACTTGGAAGTTCGCTTGAACTGCGGCATCGTTCGCGCCTAATTCTACCCCGTCCACATTTGTTACTCGATTCACCTCCTTTAAGATGGCAACAAAGTCATTGATGAAAAGGGTATCACCGGTGGTAACCGTTTGGGCTTCTGTTTGCGACCATTGTTTTTCAGAACCTGCTTCGGCTGCTAAACGCGGATCAAGAGAAACGTAAGTGTAAATATCGTGGTTCCACGCGTGTTTTACGTCTGGAGAAATCGCCGTGCCCATTTTCGGGTTCACTTGCCATCTCGGGAAGAGCGAAACAGCTTTTCCTTCCTCGTTTTTGAATTCTAATTCGTAATAGGTGTTCTCTGGTTCTACGGTTACCGTGTCACCTTTAGTGGCAATTTTCACTCCATCGCGTTCGATATTTTTCAAAGCCACCGCGTGGAAGTCCCCTTCAATAATCTCAAAATCATTCTTGTTGAAATAACCTTTGTGTCCGCGCACCTCGATGCGACGTCCTTTGTAGGTTACCAAATAGTCCTGCATTTGGGCTCCTTGTCCTAGCCAAAGTGGTAAGTTCTCTTTGTTTTCCTTGTTATTGTCTTTGGTGAATTCCTCTACTTTCGTGCTGATTGCAAAACCAGAGCGGTTCAACGAAACGACTTTGGAATAACCCGCGGAGAATAAAATACCGATTAACATAATCGCTAATCCTACGTGTGCCAGGGCTCCACCTACTAAAGAGAATTTCTCACGAATCAGGAACCACAAGATTTTGAAGTTTGCCAAAACCGCAAACAAACTACTCCACAACAACGCGATGTACGATAGTGTGTAAATCTTACCTATGTTAATGAAGACAACGCTCAATAAAGTCGCTGCTAAAGCGGGACTTAAAAGAGGTTTGAAAGTCGTGCTTTGTTTGATTTTCCCCCACCACACATATTGGCCGATACCACTCAAAATAGCTACCGCTAAGAAAATCCAAATCTGAATTTTGCTGTAGTGTTCTGCTTGGTCTGCCGGTAAGGCGATGTTTGATAGAATGCCAAAAGCCTCAGCAATCTTATTATAAACGGGGATCGAAGTCGTAAATGTTAATTGGAAAGCCGACAAGCCTAAAACTGCCGCACCCACAAAAACCCAAAACTCGCGGTTATACGTCCCTAATTCTTTTTGGTCCTTAGGCAAATCCTTCCAACGGTAGATCGACATTCCGATCGCTACTAAAAGGAAGGTTCCCATATATAATAACAACTGCCCAGAAAGACCTAAATCCGTAAAGGAGTGCACAGAGGCATTCCCCAGAATTCCAGAACGGTTCAAGAAGGTCGAATACAAGACCAATATGAAGGTAGCAATCACTAAAATAATCGAAGTCTTTAATGCCGAACTTGAAGTCTTGTGCGCAATCATCGTATGGATGGCACCTAATAATACTAACCAAGGCACAAATGACGCATTCTCTACCGGATCCCAGTTCCAATACCCCCCAAAGTTTAAGGTCTCATAAGCCCAATAAGCGCCCATCATAATGCCTATCCCTAATACTCCCGCACTAAAAAGGGCCCAAGGCAATGCTGGCATCACCCATTCCGTCAATTTCTTTTTCCACAAACCCGCAATCAAATAGGCGAACGGAACTAATGTCAACGCAAAACCTAAGAACAAGGTAGGCGGGTGAATCACCATCCAATAGTTTTGTAATAATGGATTCAATCCACGGCCATCTTTGGGAATAAAATTAGGCTGCATGCTCCAAACCGGAAGATCCGGCTGCGCTTCGCGCAACAACAAGAACGGCGAAGAACCCACTTTCAAATCAATCCAAGGGATAATGATCCCTAAAATCATCGAAGTCAAAAACGTCTGAACCAGGGCAAAAACCGTCATCACAGGAGACTCCCATTTCGGGTTTTTGATCATTAACAAAAGCCCTAAAACCGCTTGCCAAAAGATCCATAATAAAAACGAACCCTCTTGTCCTTCCCAATAACAGGAGATCATGAACATCGTAGGTAATTGCAACGAGGAGTGCGTAAACGCGTAATGGTATTCGAAATAATGGTTGTAGATGATCACGAATAAACTCGCCGCCACCACGATCACCGAGATAAAATGCAGCCCGAATAAAACGCGCGCCGTCATTTTCCAATCATTCTCAATCTCATTTGCGGCCTGCGTCGATTTGAAATACGCAAAAGTCGCTAATAGCGCTGTTACGAAGGAAATAATAACAAATAAATGTCCGACCGAACCGATGGTTTCGTGTATCATATTAATTTTTTGCGGCTACTGAGGCGCTTGAGTCTGCTGAAATTTTACCCTCTTGGTACTTAGAAGGGCATTTTAATAATATTTTATCGCAATAAAAGACCTTGTCTGAATGCATACTTCCTACTAAAACGATCTTCTCTGATTTCTCAAAATCCTGTGGCTTAGGTGCAGCATAAATCACTTGGTTTTCGCGACCTAAACTGTCTTGCACTAAAAACTCTAGTCGGTTAGCATCTAAGGCAGGGTTGTAGTTTAAGCCCACGATTTGGCCTGCTGCATCTTTTCTTAATGTTCCCACCACGTGTACTTTCTGGCTCGGATCCTGCTGTGAAATGCGTTCCGCCTCATCAAAGCCTACATAGGTACTCGCATCGCCCGTCGTGATCAAAATGATACCGATAGCAACCGCAATTAAGATTAATCCAATGATGTGTGTCTTTTTCATTTGCTGCGTTTTTCTAATTCAGTGACTTTTCTCTCTAAACGGAATAAATAGGCAAATAGCCCGATCAAAATTACGCTAACCACCGCGATGACCACGTAGATTTTTCCATCAGCACGGAATTGATCTGCCATCTCGATATCGCTCGCTTGAGCGCTGGCCGTAAAACTTATCGTAAAGCTTACTAAGAGTAAAAGGAATGCTTTCATTATAACTCGTTTTGTTGTTCAATGTTTTTAATGCGAATACGCAATTGCGCGATCCAAAAGCCCAATAAGGTCCACCCAATAATCGCCGGATAAAAGACCATCCGCATGCGGTTATCTAAGTCCATCTTTGAAAAAGCAGGGTTTCCGCCATTTCCTGGGTGCAATGAATCTGTCATTCGGGGTAAGATCCAAATCAACACCATAAATATCACAAATGCAAAAATGTTATATACCGACGAAATGCGGGCTTTCTGCATCTCATCCGGCATCGACGAACGCACTAACGAATAAGCCAGGTAGATCAATAGGCCGATCGCTACCGAATTCAATTTAGGGTCATTTGTCCACCAATCACCCCAGGTAAACTTCGCCCAAACACTTCCCGTAATCAAACCTAAAACCGCAAAAACCATCCCCACTTCCACATAAGTGCTCGAAATGAGATCCGATTTCAAATCAGATTTGCGTAAGTATTGAATAGAGTGGTATACCGATGTTCCTAGCAAGAAAATCATCGTGAACCACATCGTCACGTGGAAATACAGGTTACGAATCGTCTCGTTCAAAATAGGCTGGCGCGGCACTTGACCGTTAAAACCGGCATAGACGGTGTAGATCAATAAAATGATCGACAAAATCTTCCAATACTGGCGTTTTAATGTTTCCATATATAGGGGAAAAGGATCCCAGAAAATACAATAACGATGATATCTAAAGCTCCTAAAATGGCGATCTCATCCCAGTTTTCTGAGAGTGAAATGCCGTCAAGGGCACTTTTGGACAATTTTAATAATAACAATAGCAACGGAATGATGAGCGGGAAGCTCATCACCGCCATCAAAGTGGCTGAATTTTCTCCCTGCGCGGCGATTCCTGCCACTAAAGAAAGGGTCGAAGCAAACCCAACCGCACCTAAAAGAAGGGAAATTAGGTACAGTGGCATATTTCCCACCGGATTACCCATGACCCAGGAGTAAAAGAAAATGCCGATCAAGGACACGCCTAGCATCACCAAGGTATTGTAGATGATTTTGCTAAAAATGACCGATTCAGGCTTCGCAAACGTATAATAGAAGATATTTCGGTTCGCTGATTCCTGCGTAAAACTCTTGCCCACCGCATTCACAGCAGAGAACAAAAGAATGATCCAAAACAGCGTATTCCACATAATCGGGTGTATCGATTGTTGCTTCGCTTTAAAGGATAAGTAACAGATGAAAATGGTCGCGGCTAAGTACAGCACTAGACCATGGATCGCATACTTATTGCGCCACTCTAATTGCATTTCTTTGCGAATCAACACGAAAATTTCTGTTAATGCCATGAACCTGCAATTTACGACAGAAAAAACTATTTGTATCATTTTTTAGCTCAGAAATACTTAGTACATTTGTGTCTAATTTTGAATTATTCTAAATAGTGAGCATGGCAAATTTGGCCGACTTGAAGATTGGTGAAAAGGGGGAGATTGTGGGCTTCACGGACGAATTGCTTTCCTTAAAGCTATTGGAAATGGGATGTTTGCCAGGAACTGAAGTCATATTGACTCATTTGGCACCTTTCGGCGACCCTATCGCCATTCGCGTTTCTGGCTCATATACTCTGTCTATGCGGAGAGAAGAAGCGGAAACGATGCTGATTAAACGAACATAAATTTTGGCAAAAACACCTAAAATAGCGCTGATTGGTAATCCCAATGCAGGAAAATCCTCTCTATTCAATTCCCTAACCGGGTTGAATCAGAAGACAGGTAATTTTCCGGGGGTGACGATGGAGAAGCTGACGGGGATTTGGGAATTAGAACCCAAGCGTCCGGTGGAAATTTTAGATTTGCCAGGTATCTATAGTATATATCCAAAGTCAATCGACGAGGAATTAGTCATCAATATTTTAGGCGATCCCACGCATCCAGATTTTCCGGATATGGCCATCGTGGTGGCGGATGCCTCTAATTTAAAGCGCAATTTACTGTTGTTCTCACAAGTGAGAGACCTAGGAATTCCGACAGTTTTGGCCTTGAATATGATCGACGTAGCGGAGAATGAAGGCTATGTGATTAACTCGATCAAGTTAGCGCGTGAACTGAATGTCGAAGTGGCGGAGGTGAATGCTAAAAAAGGGATCGGGTTGAATGGTCTGAAATTAGCCGTCATTAAATCATTAGCTAATCGCTATGCCTCGAATGACGCGCTTCCTTTGCCGGTTTCGGAGGAAGTAATTCAAGATGTTCAAGGGGCTTTTGGAGAAGGAGAGATTTACCGTTCTTTATTGTGGTTGATGGAGCATGATCGGATGAAAATGTTCTCTAAACAACAACGCGAGAACTTGGATACTATTCAAAAAAAGCATCAATTTTCATCTAAAAAATACCAGTCCGAAGAAACAGTCAAACGTTACGAGCAAATTACAGAAGTCGTGGATCGTTGTGTTATTAATTTAAATCGCCAATGGGATGCAGCTCCAGTGCGCACATGGACGGATCGTTTAGATAAATTCTTTTTACATCCGGTAGGAGGATATGTATTCTTTTTAGCGATCCTTTTTGTAATGTTCCAGGCCATTTTCACCTGGGCTACCTATCCAATGGATGCCATTGATGGGGGAGTCGCGATGTTAAATGACTGGTTGAAAGGAGTGTTACCGGATTCGGCTTTGACCGCCTTGTTAACGGATGGTTTGATTGCGGGTATTGGTGGGGTGTTAATTTTCATTCCACAAATCGCCTTCTTGTTTTTATTTATCTCTCTTCTCGAAGAAACGGGTTATATGTCCCGTGTGATGTTCATTATGGACAAATTAATGCGTCGTTTTGGCTTGAATGGTAAGTCAGTAGTGCCTTTGATTTCTGGGGTGGCTTGTGCCGTTCCGGCGATTATGAGTACGCGTTCGATTGGTTCTTGGAAGGATCGCTTGATCACGATTTTAGTGACGCCATTGATGTCTTGTTCAGCGCGTTTGCCTATTTATACGGTGTTGATTGCCTTGGTGGTTCCGGAGAATAAAGCCTTATTTGGCTTGTTCAATTTACAAGGAGTGGCTTTGTTTGGACTTTATTTATTAGGCTTCTTTATGGCATTGGTTTCTGCTTGGGTCATGAAAGTGATTTTAAAGGCCAAAGAGAAAAGTTATTTCATCATGGAATTGCCCACCTATAAGGGACCGCGATTCAAACATGTGGCTTTAACCATTTGGAATTCAGTGAATGCCTTTGTGTTTGAAGCGGGTAAAATTATCGTAGCTATTTCCATCGTTTTATGGGTGTTAGCGAGTTATGGACCTGGTGATAAGATTGCACAATCAGAGGCTCGTGTTCGCCAGGAAAATCCAACCTTGCAAGGAGTCAAATTGCAGAATAAGATCTCTGCTGAGAAATTAGAGAATTCGTATGCAGGGCATTTTGGGCACTTTGTGGAGCCGGTTATTCGTCCTCTAGGCTATGATTGGAAAATTGGAATTGCGTTGATCACCTCTTTTGCAGCTCGCGAAGTGTTTGTAGGTACGATGTCGACCATCTATAGTATGGGAGGCGAAGTGGATGATGAAAATGCAACGATTAAAAATCGGATGCGTGCGGAAATCAATCCAGCCACTGGAAAGCCGATGTACGATGCTGCCCTAGGTTTCTCCTTGTTGATATTTTATGCTTTTGCGATGCAATGTATGAGTACACTTGCTACGACCTACCGGGAGACGAAGTCGTGGAAATATCCGTTGATCCAGTTTGGCTATATGACGGCTTTGGCCTACTTGTCAGCCTTCGCCGTCTACCAATTATTATCCTAGAAAGAGAAAGGAATAGAAGTTGCCGCCAGGTTACTCACCCCTTTTGCGAGTAATTTTCCTTCTGCATTATGTAGCTTTGCTTCTACGTTCGCAATCTTCTTACCTACGCGGTGAATTTCCGTTGTAACCGTAATTTTTTCATTCGCTTTTGCGCCGAAAAGGAAGTCGATATACAAGTTGATCGTCACATAGAGGTGATCGATTTTTGCCGTAATTAAAGTCATTCCCATCATTTCGTCTAACATCGCTGAAATCACACCACCGTGGATAACGCCGGCGTGGTTCAAAAAGTCTGGACGTACGACAAATTCTGCGGTTAATTTGCCAGCTTCTGCTTTTACTAAGGTTCCATCTAGCCATTTTCCAATGGGAGCAGGATTGCCATCAGCAATTTTTTTATTCAAATTTTGGTTCAAATAGGCTAATACCTCTTGATTAGGTTCCATAATATATACTTAGGCGGTTTGTAAATTATATACGTGTCCAGGTAGATGTTCTTCCAAACATCGATATACCCACAAAACCACGAATGTCTAGCGTTTTGTTCCCGTCTTTTATTTTAAGAATGCAATCGTATGTTTTTCCAGAATTAGGGTCGTAAATAGTTCCATTTTCCCAAGCAGATCCCGTGAATTTGAAGTTTTTCAAGATAACCGCTCCTAGAAGCTCGCGACTGCGTAATTTTTCATCTGGATTTTTTCCATCTTTTCTTCCGGTTGTTTTTCCCCACGAGATCTTACCAAAGTATTGGTCTCCTTGTTTGAAAATAATGATTTTCCCGTCTTTTTCTTGTGAAAGCCATTCGCCTAAAATGGCGTCAGCGGCTGTATTGGCGAAAACAGAAACAGATACAAATAATGCGGTAATTAGGGATAAGCTAAACTTTTTCATAGGATTAACACGTTATGTTAGGTGATGATCAATAATGTCTGGTCAAAAGTACAAAACAAATTTTGACCCTAAAAGTTTATTTTTTAGCTAGAAAACATCGGAAAATTGTCGCTCTCAAATGGAATGCTTATTTTTGTAGATATTTGGCACAAAACCGTACCAATCCATTAATAAACTATATGAATTATCATTTAAATCAAATTCCAGACCGCACGGCTAAACCTCGTCAAAAAGGGTTAACGATGGTGATGGACAAAGGACTAAGTCTGCGTCAAGTAGAAGATTTCTTAGAAACTGGCGCTGATTACACCGATATCGTAAAATTAGGTTGGGCTACTTCCTATGTTACCCCTAAGTTAAAAGAGAAATTAGCCTTGTACAAGTCGGCAGGAATTCCGGTTTACTTTGGAGGCACTTTATTTGAAGCCTTTTATATCCGTGGTCAATTTGATGATTACCGTCGTGTATTGGACGAATATGGAATGGAATATGCCGAAGTTTCGGATGGTTCGATTGAAATGGAATCTGATATCAAATGTGAATTAATTCGCACATTAGCGACTCAAGTAACGGTACTTTCTGAAGTGGGTTCTAAAGATGAAGCAAAAATTATTCCTCCTTATAAGTGGATTAAATTAATGCGCATGGAATTAGAAGCTGGTGCTTGGAAGGTTATCGGTGAGGCGCGTGAAGGGGGAAATGTGGGTTTATTCCGTTCCTCTGGGGAAGTTCGTCAAGGCTTAGTAGAAGAGATTTTGACGGAGATTCCAGAAGAGAAAATCATTTGGGAGGCGCCGCAAAAGTCGCAACAAGTTTGGTTCGTGAAATTAGTAGGCGCGAACGTAAACGTAGGAAATATTGCACCGCAGGAAGTTGTTTCTCTTGAAACGATTCGTTTAGGATTACGTGGCGATACATTTGACCACTTCTTAACGAAATAGTTCGGATGTTGCAGTTTTTGTTAGATCTTTTAAAGGATCCCTTGACCTTTTTGTCGGAATTTATTGCCGCTCACGGTGCATTGACCTATGGTCTTTTGTTTCTGATTGTATTTGTGGAAACGGGACTGGTGGTGATGCCTTTCTTACCTGGCGATTCCTTATTGTTTTCGGTGGGTTTATTAGCCGCTGCCAGTGGGGAATTGTCGCTTGGGACCGTGATTCCTCTTTTAATTAGCGCCGCACTTTTAGGGGATCAAGTGAATTATTTTATTGGTAAATACTTTAGTAATCTCATACGGGAGCGCGAACAGGTTTTGTTTTTGAAGCGCAAGCACATTGAAGAGACAGAGGCGTTTTATGCCAAATATGGCCCTAAAACAGTTATACTAGCTCGATTTATTCCGATTGTTCGTACCGTAGCGCCGTTTGTGGCAGGCGCGGGACGCATGTCTTATCCAGTCTATTTATTGTACGGCTTTTTAGGGGCGACGCTCTGGGTAAGCAGCATTTCAGCAGCCGGTTATTTCTTAGGCGATAATGAGTTAGTGAAGGCAAATTTTGAGAAAGTCGTTTTAGGAATCGTTGGCGTTTCTGTTCTGCCTATTGTTTGGGGATTGATTTCAAAACGCAAATAAGATGGCTATCTCGCACTTATATGGTTTGATTGGATATCCACTAGGTCATTCTTTTTCCAAAGCGTATTTCACTGAAAAATTCGAAAAGCTGGGTCTCTCTGAAACTCACGCCTACGAGCAATTTCCTATTCCTAGCATAGATGAGTTCAAAGCCATTCTAGCGGCAAATCCGAATCTGAAAGGCCTAAATGTGACCATTCCATACAAGCAATTGGTGATGCCTTTGCTTGATGAGATCGATTTAGCTGCGGCCCAAATAGGCGCCGTCAATACTATCAAAATCGCCGCTGACGGGTATACCCGTGGTTATAATACCGATTATTGGGGGTTTCGTACGACGGTGGAGTTTTGGGACAAATTCAAAAACTTCGGTTCACTAAAGGCCTGTGTTTTAGGTCAGGGAGGCGCTGCAAAAGCGATCATTGTGGCCTTGGAGGATATGGGATTTGAGGTAATCAAGGTTTCCCGTCAATCAACTGATGAAACGATCACTTACGAACAAATGCCTGAGTTGATGGAAGAAATAGGTTTGATCGTGAATACGACGCCGTTAGGGATGTTCCCCAAGGTGGATGACAAACCCCCTATCCCTTATGAATTACTGAATAAGCAACATTATTTATACGATATCGTCTACAACCCATTAGAGACTGCTTTTTTGAAAGCGGGTCTTGAACATAAAGTGGGAGGCATCTATGCCGGATTGGAGATGTTGCAAGGCCAGGCCGATAAGGCTTGGGAAATTTGGCAAAAAAACTAAGCTAAATAAACGCCTCTTTTCGCAGAATCAGTTAAGATCACTTGGACGTGCTCAGAGAGCGTCGTAGAAAGTTCGTATCCTTTGTAATCCGCAGAAATTGGGAAACGCTTGTAGTTTCGATCTACGATGACGGCCACTTGAATGCGTTTTACGTGCATGCTCAAGAATGGCGCTAAGCTATAAGAGAAGGTGCGACCTGTGTTCAAAACATCATCTACTACGATGATTACTTTGTTCTCTAATGCATCTGTTCCACCTTCGAATTTTACCGGGCGCTCGTACGGATGTTCTTTATTTAAATCAATTTTAACCGGAATAGCGTTGATTTTTGAGATGCTTTTGATCTCTTCGCATAATAGTTCAGCGAAAGCGAAACCCTCGCCTACAATTCCCGCGATAACAATTTCGGACTCTTCGAAGTTATTCTCATAGATTTGAAAGGCAATTCTACGGATTTTTTGGAGGAGGGCAGGGCCATCAAGAACTTGTTTGGCTGACATAGGGATTGCTTTAATTCAAATAGTACGCTTTAAAATTACCAAAATTATCCAATTTTCGTACCTTTACGCCTTAATTAGCGTTTAAAAATCATTTCATATGTCTAAAATGTACGGGGCTCAACAGCGCCAAATGCAAGCACCTTCGAATCCCTTAGCGATCAAAACGAAGAAATTCGCTTTAGAAAAAAACAAGTTTGTGGGTTTGTGTATGCGTCAGCTTTTCTCTAACCAATGGAAGTTTGCATTCATTCCTTTAGCTCTTGTATTAGGGAACGTGGCTTTGAACTTAACGGGGACGTATAAAAATTACTGGATCTACATTTTCATCGCCATCGGGGTGATCGCATACATTCTCTTTTGGTTGATTCAGTTTACCGGAATAACGCAATTAGCGCAATACAAGCAATTGTTTGATAAATACCGCTACGAAATCGATAGTCGCCAAATCTTCATGAAGCTTTCTGACAAAGAAGGTGGAATGATCAAATGGGACATGATTTTAGGGGCTTATAAAGACAAGGATGCCTATATTTTAGAGATGGGTAAATACCAATTCCTACACTTGCCATTTAGCGTGTTCAATAACGATAATGACAAGAAATTACTCGATAAGATTTTGCGCGACAAGGGGTATTTAAATTCCTAAGATGGGGCGCATTCTAGCGATTGATTTTGGTTTAAAACGGACGGGCATCGCAGTGACAGATCCTTTGCAGATTATCGCAAACGGTTTAGACACGGTTCCTACCCATACCTTGTTAGTATTTTTGCAAACTTATTTCGCGAAAGAAACGGTCGACCAAGTAGTGATTGGAATGCCTAAAAATCTTGACAACACCGATACGGATTCCACCGCAGGGGTTCGCATTTTTATCAAAAGCTTTCGCAAGAAATTCCCCTTGATTCCTTTGGAAGAACACGATGAACGTTTCACATCTAAGCTTGCGATGCAGGCGATGATAGCTGGAGGGATGTCGAAGAAGGATAGAAGAGAGAAAGGAACTGTCGATCGGGTATCTGCCACGATCATTTTGCAATCGTATTTAGAATCTAAATCATAAAAAAAGCGGCTCTTCGAAGAGCCGCTTTTTTTTATTTCGTTACCACCTTTGCAAAACGGTGGTAGAATGGAGTTTTACTTTGATCCGTTTTCGGTTTGTATTTTCCGGTAATGATAGGAACATACATCACGCGGCGGCGGGATTTTTCACCCACATTAGGAGAAACCTCCACGCGGTGCCATAAGCGGCCATCGTGTATGGTTAAATCACCACGTTCGATTTCGAACGCCGCTTCTCTTGGATCTGGTTTGTGATCGATGAATTGCTTCTTCCCAAACAATAATTTCAAGACCCCTTGTGTATGTGTGCCTGGAAGTACACGTAGACCGCCATTCGAAGAAGGGCAATTGTCTAAGTGAATTCCCACGTTTAACATCGGAAGGATTTTTTGTCCTAAGAATAAATCACGCGGGCTATCGGTATGCCAGCCCATTTGGCTGAACTTCGAATTAGGTTCATTGATATAGTGATTGAAAACCAATCCATCTTTTTCGTCCTCACTGATTCTACCTTCGTATGGAGCTAACAATTCGATGAGTAACTGCAAGCGTGGATCTCTGATTAATTCAGCTAAAACAGGGCTAAACTGATTCGTAAAGCACATGCGCTGAATCATCGGATTTCCTTCGTGGTCTTTACCAAACTTCAAAGGAATTCCTTTTACCTTTTCAATACCTTCTGCTAGCCATTGCTTTTCAATTTTCGCTAATTCCGAAATGAAAAGTTCCGCTGTTTCAGGCTCAATAAACTTCTTAAAGTGAATTACTCCATACTTCTTGAAGTATTCTTTCTGCTCTTCCGTTAGTTTTTCTCCTAACGTGAAGGTTTTGTATTCAAATTTCGCAGATGGTTTTCTCATAAGGTAATGGTAATGAATTCGGGATGCAATTTACGGCAATCTGTACGAATAATAGTTATTGTGTTCCTGATTTCTGATGAAAATCAAGTTTTTGGTATATAAAAGCGTTAAAAAATGCCGAACTTTGCAGCTTGAATTTAAGATTTAATCATGAAAAAAATCCTATTTATCGCTTTGCTTAGTTTGGCAAGCCTTTCTGCCTTTTCTCAACAAACGAATAAAAAAGGATCCTATTATATCACTTGGGGCTATAATCGTTCTTCTTATGCGAATTCGGATATTCGTTTTGTAGGGCCGGGGTATGATTTCACTTTACTAGATGCTCAGGCATTGGATTTTCCTACTCCACTTAGCGAGTTTAAGACTTACGTAGATCCCGGTTTATTGTCCATCCCGCAGTTTAATTTTCATGCGGGCTATTTCATTAAAGATAATCTTTCGATCAGTATTGGTTGGGATCATATGAAATACGTAATGACAGATGGCCAAACGGTGAAAGTGAATGGCTTTATCAATCCGCAGACTTCTACTCCGGCGATTGCGGTAGATCCAGCTTATGTAGGCACATTCAATCAAACACCCTTAGTTTTAGATCCGAACAAGTTCGTTCACTTAGAACACACAGATGGCTATAATTATGCTTCTGTAGAACTGGAACATTATAATCCGGTCTACCAAAGTCCTAAGAGTCGTTTTGCGATCGACTGGATGCAAGGTGTGGGTGTGGGCGCACTGGTTCCACGTTCAGATGTGCATGTTTTCGGGGTAGGCCAAAACAACTTCTGGAACCTAGCTGGGGGCGGAGCTTCTTTGAAGACTGGTTTGAAGTTTAATTTCTCAAAATTATTGTTCTTCGAAACGACGATAAAAACCGGAGCAACAAAGTTGTGGGATATCCATACGACAGGTCGCTCGGTAGATCACGCGGAACAATCCATCTATTTTCTTGAATTTTACGGTGCTTTAGGTTTTACCATAAAAGGTTCTTCTAAATAATTTTTTAGACTAGACTAAAAATTCTATATTCGTGTATGTTTACACGAATCCTACTGCTATTGTTCATTTCGGTAAGCGCTTTGGCGCAAAGTGAAGGACGTATCGAAACAGATCGCCCAGACCAGACGGAATGCCCCTTCATTGTGAAAAAAGGGTATATACAAGCAGAATTAGGCTTCAATCGATCTACTTCAGAATACCATTTTCCTACGTCCTTATTGAAATATGGCTTGAGCAAGCGATTCGAATTGCGCTACGTCTCTGTTTTAGGGCAAGAACCAGGAAAAGATACGCGTTTTCAAACGGAGGCTATTGGGTTTAAATGGGCTTTATTTCAGCCATCGGGGTTTCAGGCTTCCGGTTGGAAACCACGAACCTCAGTCATAGTACATTATAATTGGGATCACCAAAACCGGGATTTTTCGGAGAAAAACCTACGGGGGCATTCGATAGGAGATGTCGTATTTACCATGCAGAATGATTTCAATGAGCACTATGGAATTGGCTATAACGTGGGAACAGAAATGCATTCGAACGGCTCTTTTGAAGGTATTTACCGGGTAGCTCCCAACATGTTGATTGGTAAGAAGGGCTATGCCTATGTGGAGGTTTTTGGGCGATTCCCTGCATCAGAATTCGCGGATCATTCCTATGATGCCGGTTTTGCTTATTATGTCAATGAGGATGTGAAATTAGATGTTTCTGCCGGCCAAAGTTTTTTGCATCCTGAAGATCATTACATCGCTGTCGGACTATCTTTTCGCTTTCGAGTTATTCGATAATGCGGTCGTTGGACTAGGATTTCTTAAATTGCAGCAATGAGACGGATTTTCTTTTTCTTCGGGGTCTTTTTACTCTCCTTCACGGACTTACTTGCACAGGCCACCTTGTTCGTAGGGGAGAAAGCCATTACTTTGGAAGAGAATTTCTCTTTATCCTTCGTATTCAAATCCGCGAATGCCAGCGTTGAAACACCTGCTTATAAATTCCCTGAACTTCCGGGCCTTCGAAAATTAGGGGTTTCTCGTTCGAAAGCTACCGATATTCAAAACGGTGAGCCGGTTTATTCTTTCACGTTTTCTCAATATTATCAAGCTTCCGCCACAGGAACTTTACTGATTCCATCGGCTGAAATCATCGTGAATCAGCAATCGTTAAAGATGGATGGATTTGCCCTGCAAGTCAGTGCCTCAGAACAAAAAGAGGAGGTGATAGAAGAAACTAAAGCCCAAATTGAAGAACTTTTCAAAGGACAAAACTCTGTTTTTCTAGCCCTTACCTCTACTCAGACTCAACCCTTCGTAGGTCAAGGATTTACCCTGAAATTCTCATTGTTTATCCCGGACGATAATTCAACTCGCTATAGTTTTGACCGAAATGATATCCAAATACCAGCCCTGATTCAGAAATTAAGGCCTAAAAATTGCTGGGAAGAGAGTTTTGGACTCCAAGAGGTGAAAGTATCAAAGGTGGTTTACAAGAATAAAAAATACACCGAATACCGCTTCTTTCAATCTTCCTATTTTGCTCTAGATGCGAAGAAGATCATCATTCCATCTTTAAGTCTTCAGCTCCTTAAAAATACGGAGAAGGTTGTTTTTAGTTCAAAACCCATCGTTATTTCCCCCAAGGAATTGCCTAATCATCCTTTAAAAGGGAAGGTTCCCGTGGGGGATTTTCGCCTTGTCGAAAGCTTAACAAGAAACCAAGTGCAGACGGGTGACTCTGTTGTCTACGTGTCCAGTGTCATAGGGGATGGAAATAGTATTCTTTGGGGTGCCAAATTAGTGGAGTCAGATTACTTCCTGAATTTCTCTCCTTTAGGGACCCAAAGTTCCGTTTATCCGTATGGCGACAAAATGTTAGGCAATAAAACGGAGAAAATACTGATTATTCCATCGCAACCGGGTAAATTTGCATTGAAATCCTATTTTAATTGGATCTACTTTAACACCCGGACTGCTGTATATGATACCTTGCGTTCAGAAGCGATTTTGACCGTGAGTGGTCAACCCTCAGATCGCGAGTTGAACACGCAGTCGGAAACGATGTTGTTGTACCGAGGATTAGAGAAATTAGCCGCTGAAAGGGTGATTGGCTATCGATGGATTGATTGGAAACAGATTTTTAATGCTTTTTTAGGGCTGGTTTTACTCTGGCTTGTCATTTTGATAATTAAGGCCAAAAGAAAATAGTATGGGCAGTATATACGGTAAAATATTTCAAATTAGTACGTTCGGTGAGTCACATGGCGCTGCGGTGGGTGTGGTCGTAACGGGTTGTCCAGCAGGAGTTGATTTCGATATGGAATTCATTCAATCGGAATTAGATCGCCGCAAGCCGGGTCAATCGCGTATTACAACGCAACGTAAAGAAGCAGATTCGGTGGAAGTGGTTTCCGGTGTTTTCGAAGGAAAAACGACAGGTACACCTATTGCGATGCTCGTTTGGAATGGAGACCAACGCTCGAAAGATTATTCACACATTGCGGATCAATTCCGTCCTTCACACGCTGATTTTACCTACCAAGAAAAGTATGGTGTTCGCGATTACCGCGGTGGTGGCCGTAGCTCGGCGAGAGAAACGGTGGCTCGGGTGGCTGCTGGGGCTTTGGCGAAATTAGTTTTAAAACAATTAGGCGTAAAAATTACGGCCTACGTTTCTCAGGTAGGAACCTTGAAATTAACAACGCCGGTCGAGAAACTGGATCTAGCGGTTACAGAAACAAACGCTGTACGTTGTCCTGACGCTAAATTAGCTGAAGAAATGTTCACCTACATCGACGAAATCCGCAAGCAAGGGGATTCCGTGGGAGGTGTCGTTTCTGCCTACATCACAGGCTGCCCGGTGGGTTTAGGCGAACCCGTTTTCGATAAATTGCATGCGGAATTAGGCAAAGCGATGTTAAGCATCAACGCCGTAAAAGGTTTTGAATACGGTTCAGGATTTGATGGAGTTGAATTGCGTGGATCTCAGCACAACGATATCATTGTAAAAGACGAAGCTGGCAAAGTAAGCACGGTTACCAACCATTCGGGTGGTATACAAGGAGGGATTTCGAATGGAGAGCCTATTTATTTCCGAGTTGGATTCAAGCCAGTGGCTACGATTATGCAAGACCAGGATAGTTTGAACAATTCTGGTGAAAAAATTGTTGTATCAGGCAAAGGTCGTCACGATCCTTGTGTGGTGCCACGCGCCGTACCTATCGTGGAGGCAATGTCAGCGATTGTATTGTTAGATTTCTATTTACGTAATCGCTTGACAAAATTATCAGACGTTTTATGATTCCAAACGAGGATGAATATTATATGAGCCTCGCGCTGAAACAAGCGGAGCGGGCTTTAGAAGACGAAGAAATTCCAGTAGGAGCGGTCGTAGTTTGCCAAGGTAAAATTGTGGCAAAGGCCTACAACCAAACGGAAATTTTGACCGATGTTACAGCTCATGCAGAGATGATTGCAATTACCTCTGCCGCCCAAACGATTGGCGCTAAATATTTGAAAGATTGCACGCTTTACGTGACCTTGGAACCTTGCCTGATGTGCGCAGGGGCCATTTATTGGTCACAATTAGGGCGTTTAGTGTACGGTGCTTCAGAAGAGAAGCGCGGTTTTGAAAAATTAGGAAAAGGCATTTTACACCCGAAGACAGAGATTGTTGGAGGGGTTTTGGCAAACGAATCAGAACAACTTTTAAAGGAGTTCTTTTCGATGCGACGCTAAATTAAATGGTAAGTGGTAAATGGTGAATGGTAAATGAAACGCCTCCATCATCCACCATTTACCATTCATCATTTACCATTTATAACACCATTTAAATTATACTACTATGTCATTTACATTAGCCCCCTTGCCGTATGCAAATAATGCGTTAGAGCCGCATTTCGATGCATTAACGATGGAAATTCACCACGATCGTCACCACAATGCGTACGTGACGAATTTGAACGCAGCAGTAGCTGGAACGGAGTTAGAAGGAAAGTCTTTAGAAGAATTATTCACTTCAATCTCTACCTTATCTCCTGCGGTTCGTAACAACGGTGGTGGTCACTTTAATCACGATTTATTCTGGAATATCTTATCGCCAAATGGCGGTGGTGCTCCAGTGGGTACTTTAGCGAAAGCAATCGATGCAAAATTCGGTTCTTTTGATGCCTTTAAAGAAGAATTTAAGAAAGCAGGTTTAACGCGTTTCGGTTCAGGCTGGGCGTGGTTAGTTGCTCAAAAAGATGGTTCTGTTGCGGTATCTAGCACACCTAACCAAGACAATCCATTAATGGATGTGGCAGACGTAAAAGGCTTCCCAGTGATCGGATTAGATGTTTGGGAGCATGCTTACTACTTGAAATTCCAAAACAAGCGTCCAGATTACATTGACGCTTTCTGGAGTGTAGTTGATTGGAACAAAGCGGAAGCGCGTTACCAAGAAGCTCAGAAATAATTGATTAGGACGGGAGAATGAAAATTCTCCCGTTTTTTTCGGCTTTCTTTTGCAATATTGGAAGCTTTGCGTATTTTTGCAGTCCCAAATGGCGGTTGTAGCTCACTCGGTTAGAGCACTGGTTTGTGGTA
>JAURHT010000130.1 GCA_030833145.1 Aquirufa sp. | reverse complement strand
CGAAGAGCATGGAATCGATATCACGAAGCCAAAGGTGAACATGGGCCAAATGATCAAGCGTAAAGCGGGTGTGGTTTCGAATTTGAATGCAGGTATCTCGTATTTGATGAAGAAAAATAAGATCACTACTTTCCACGGTTTGGGTTCATTTGACTCCGCTAAAACGGTGAAAGTGTCGAAAGAAGATGGTTCTTCCGAAGTGATCTCAGCTAAAAACATTATCATCGCAACCGGTTCTAAGCCGACAATTTTACCTTTTATCCCCGTGGATAAAGAGCGTATCATTACATCGACGGAGGCCTTAAAGATGAAAGAAGTTCCGAAGCACTTAATTGTGATCGGTGCAGGTGTTATAGGTGCTGAATTAGGTTCTGTTTATGCGCGTCTAGGTTCTAAAGTTTCGTTCGTTGAATTTGCGGATAGCATGATTCCCACGATGGACAAGACGATGGGAAAAGAATTGCAGAAGTCGATTGCCAAAATGGGAGCCGAATTCTACCTATCACACAAAGTGACTTCCGCAGCTGTTAAAGGCAAAGAAGTGACGGTGAAAGCGCAAGATTCCGCAGGAAAAGAAGTGGAGATCAAAGGTGACTATTGCCTAGTATGCATCGGTCGTCGACCGTATACAGATGGTTTAAACCTAGCTGCGGCTGGTTTGACTGCTGATGAGCGCGGCCGCATTGCCGTAGATGAGCATACGCTTCAAACTTCGGTTCCCGGCATTTACGCCATAGGTGACGTAGTACGTGGTGCGATGTTAGCACACAAAGCAGAGGAAGAAGGAACTTTTGTAGCGGAAGTGATTGCGGGTCAAAAACCACACATCAACTACAATTTAATTCCAGGTGTTGTCTACACCTGGCCAGAAGTGGCTTCTGTGGGTAAAACTGAACAAGAATTAAAAACAGCAGGTATCGCATACAAAGAGGGTTCATTCCCATTCAAAGCTTTAGGTCGTGCCATTGCATCGGGTGATGTGGATGGCGTGTGTAAAGTGTTAGCAGATGCAACAACAGACGAGATCTTAGGTGTTCACATCATTGGAGCTCGTGCAGCAGATATGATTGCGGAAGCAGTCGTTGCGATGGAATACCGTGCTTCAGCTGAAGATGTAGCACGCATGTCTCACGCTCACCCGACGTATACGGAGGCGATGAAAGAGGCGTGCTTGGCAGCTACGGCGAAGCGGTCTATTCATTCTTAATTTAAAGAATAGAGCATAAAGCACAAAGCATAAAGTTGGTATCAAAAAAGGCGCAAATTGCGCCTTTTTTGATGAATATAGAAAATTGAAAGCATAAAGAATAAAGCACAAAGCATAAAGTTGGAATCGCCTTTGGCGATGAATTTAGGGGAAGCAAATCAGCTTTTCACTATACTAAAAAAGGGCTCGAATTTCGAACCCGTTTTTTACGTACTTTATGCTTTATTCTTTGTGCTTTATTCTTTGCTGTTTAATCAACTTCCAACTCCTCAAACCTCACCCTCTTCGCCCTCACATAAAATCGCCACGAAAGCAGCGCGGAGGAACAGACTAGACTCGCGGTTAATCCTACCCAGATGCCTACGGCACCTACCTTTTCATAAATTCCGATATAGTAGCAAAGTGGAATTCCGACCCCCCAATAGGAGATAACGGTAATGGCGGTAGGGATTTTATAATCTTGCAAGCCGCGTAATAATCCAAGTGATACGGCTTGAATGCCATCAAAAAGCTGGAATATCGCGCCCCAAACGACCAACGTAACTGCGATAGTAATCACCGGTAATTCCTGCGTATATCCCCGAACGAGGTATTCCCTGCCGAAGAAAAACAACATGGCACAGGCTCCCATGAATAATAGGGAAAGGATTAACGCTGCTTTCCCAGACTCGATGATTCCTGCGCGGTTTCGTTCGCCTATGGCAGTTCCTACATTAATTCCGCCTGCCACGGCAATTCCGGTAGCCATCATATAGGTGATGGAGGCCATATTTATAGCCACAATATGAGCTGCTTGAGCGGTGACTGAAATCCAGCCCATCATGACGACAGCCATGCCAAAAGTCGCAATTTCAAAGAAACCTTGCATTCCCGATGGAATTCCGATGCGAAGAATGTTTTTCTCCAAAACATTCTTGACCACATGTACATGTCCTTTACGCAGGTAAGGTTTGAACTCTTCTTTGGTAAATACGTAAATAGCGAGTGTTCCCGCCATAAATAAACGGGAGAGCAACGTGGAAATGCCAGATCCGAATAAACCCAAGGCTGGAAAACCCCATAATCCATTGATCAAAATATGGTTACCAAATACATTTAAAGCCAATGCGATGATGGTGATTGTCATCCCTACAGTTGTCCGTTGCAATCCATCCATGAAGCTTTTCAGGGCGATGAACCAGAATATGGGTAAAACGGATACCGAAATTAAACTCAAGAAGGGTAGGGTCAAAGCTTTGTTAGCCGCTGTTTGACCAAATAAATCGTAGTTTAAACTAACGATGTAGGTGATCAGGATGGTGATTAAGCCTAAAAAGGTGGCTACTCGTAGATTAGCCCGCAATAGATTACCACACTCCGTTTTATCTCCTTCAGCTACCGCTTTCGAAATCATGGGCGATACAATCTGTATACAAATGATGCCTACGATCGCAATGGTAAAAAAAATGGATTGCGCCATGCCGGATGCACCTAAGCTTTCGGCGGCACCTGTGGACATTTGGCCTACTTGAATCGTATCCGCAAGGCCCATTAGCATAACGCCCAATTCGCCTACCACGATAGGTAAGGCCAATTGGACGGTCTGTTTGATTTTAGGAAAAAGGGACATTAGATACGGACGATTTCTGCGCCGATGGCGTTCAGACGCGTGTCAATGTTTTGGTAACCGCGATCGATTTGTTCAATGTTATCGATGATCGAAGTTCCGTTTGCTGACATCGCTGCGATTAAAAGGGAAACACCCGCGCGAATATCAGGAGAAGACATGCGGATTCCTTTTAAGGTTTGCTTGCGGTCGAAACCTACAACCGTAGCGCGGTGTGGATCGCAAAGGATAATTTGGGCACCCATTTCAATCAAACGGTCGACGAAGAATAGACGGGATTCGAACATTTTTTGGTGGATTAAGACCGTTCCTTTGGCCTGAATCGCTGTCACTAAAATGATCGATAACAAGTCTGGTGTGAAACCTGGCCACGGGTGGTCAGAAATCGTTAACATGGAGCCATCGATGAAGTTTTCTAATTCATAATGCTCTTGTGACGGAATGAAAATATCATCGCCGCGGAATTCCATTTTAATCCCAAGTTTTTTGAAAACGTCGGGAATGATGCCTAGTTCTGGAATTTGGCAGTTTTTGATCGTAATTTCGGATTGTGTCATCACCGCTAAACCGATGAATGAACCGATCTCGATCATATCTGGAAGCATCGTGTGCTCAGTTCCGTGTAAAACATCTACGCCCTCGATGATCAACATGTTCGAACCGATGCCTGAGATTTTCGCTCCCATGCGGTTTAACATCTTGCTCAATTGTTGCAAATAAGGTTCGCAAGCGGCGTTGTAGATGGTAGTTTTACCTTTGGCTAAAACCGCAGCCATCAAAATATTCGCCGTTCCTGTTACAGACGCTTCATCTAATAACATGTACGCGCCTTGTAATTGCGATGCATCCACTTCGTAGATTCCGCCATCTTCAGGGCTATAATTGAACTTCGCGCCTAACTTCATAAAGCCAAAGAAGTGGGTATCCAATCTTCTACGGCCGATTTTGTCTCCACCTGGGGAAGGAATACGTCCTTTTTTGAAGCGGGCCAACGTAGGTCCTAAAAGCATCACCGAGCCACGAAGCGCAGCCGCTTTCTTTTTATAAGTGTCTGAATCTAAGTAATCAATATTCACTTGTGAGGCATCAAATTCAATGCTTGACTCGGATAAACGACGCATGCTCACGCCCATATCGCCTAGTAAATCAATTAATTGATTGACGTCGCGAATGTTCGGGATATTGTGAATGGTCACAGGCTCTGCTGTTAAAACCACGGCACACAAAATCTGTAATGCTTCGTTTTTTGCTCCTTGAGGAGTAATTTCTCCTTTTAAACGGCGGCCACCGGTTACTTTAAATGATGCCATAAATGATTACTTATTTTTACGGAAATTGTTATTTCGGTTGTTGTTATTGTTGCTTCTGAAGTTATTCTTCCGGTAGTTGTTGTTCCGGTTATTATTGTTGCTGTTCGGATATTCCGGAGCATTATAGGCGTTTCTGGCGTTATTTGCGACCTTAGCGTGACCTAATCCCTCTTGCGAAAGCTCGTCCACGATGGTGCCTAACAGGTTTTCTGACATCTCTTTGATGTTTTGCCAAATCACCGCATCGTCCACCGATTCCTTGTTCCAGGTTACATAAAAACCTTTCATTAAACGGGCGATGTACGCGACTAAAATTTTCTTATCCTCTACTTTTTCTTCAGCAATGGCGCGAAGAATTAATAACTCGACGTTACGGCCATAATGCTTGAAACGCAAGTTGTGTTGGTTGTACGCCACTTTACGCGGTGCTTTTCCGAGCGATTCCGGAGATGGAGAAGGGAAGGGCCCCTGCACATTTAACTCAAAATTGGACATGATGTATAAATCATCCCACAATTTTTTGGTGTAGTCTTGGGTATTGTCCTTCATATTCGGGTGAATTTGTTTCATCACCTCTACCATCAAAAACGCGTATTTTGTCCGTTGCTCTTCATCGGCAATGGTCAAAATATAATTCACTAATTTTTGAACACTTGATCCGTATTCTTTCATATTTCTGTGCTCTTAAAGCATTAAATTCAGTAAAATGCGCGGAACAGCGACGAGTAAAAAGACGATAACCGCCCAAATCGCCATCACTAAAACCGCTCCAGCGGCATAATCTTTGGCCTTCTTCGCTAATTCACTTCGCTCCGGCGAAACTAGATCGCTGATACGCTCTAAAGAGGTATTCAACAATTCTGCCACCCAAACGCCTGCCACCGCCAAGGAAATCCAAAGCCATTCCGACGCCTCAAACCCCACTTTCCAGCCCACATAAATCACCACAGACGTGCTTACCAAATGAAAACGCGCATTGCGTTCATTTTTGATGAGTTCCACTAGGCCATTGATTGCGTGCTTTAAACCAAACATCTTAAAATTCAGCCGTCTTAGGTGTACGAGGGAAAGGAATCACGTCGCGGATATTGCTCATGCCCGTCACAAACAGCACTAAACGTTCGAATCCAAGTCCAAAACCAGCGTGTGGCGCGGATCCGAATTGACGCGTT
>JAURHT010000098.1 GCA_030833145.1 Aquirufa sp. | reverse complement strand
TTTTGTCTCCAAATTTTGAGTGTCAGGTTTAAATGTCCTTCCATTGTATCGAATTATTTATAAGATCTTTGAGCAATTTTGATGTTTTCGTATTTCAATTCTTCTTTATGAAGTTTGAATGTCGATTGTTTTTCGTACTCCCAAGCAGCTACATAAGCATACTTTTCGTCATCTCGAAGGGCTTCTCCGTCTTCCGTTTGGTATTCCGTACGGAAGTGACCTCCACAACTTTCGTTGCGATCCAAGGCATCAATACACATTAACTCGCCTAATTCAAGGAAGTCAGCCACACGGCCCGCTTTCTCTAATTCAGGGTTTAGGTTATCAATCTCACCTGGAATCTTCACATCTGACCAGAATTCTTTCTGTAAGGCTTGAATTTCCTTGATAGAAGCTTTTAAACCTTCCGCGCTACGAGCCATACCACACTCATCCCACATAATCTTACCTAAACGCTTGTGGAAGTAATCCACTGGCTTGTTTCCTTTGATGTTCATCAACGTCTCTAAACGATCACGTACCGCTTTCTCTGCTGCTACGAAATCTTCTGAGTCTGTTGACATCGATGGCGTACGAATTTCGGCTGCTAAGTAAGCACCGATCGTGTAAGGAATGACGAAATAACCATCGGCTAAACCTTGCATCAAGGCTGAAGCTCCTAAACGGTTCGCGCCGTGATCAGAGAAGTTAGCCTCTCCTAAAGCGTATAAACCAGGAACAGTAGTCATTAAGTTGTAATCTACCCAAAGTCCACCCATCGTATAGTGAACCGCTGGATAAATACGCATAGGCACTTCGTATGGATCTTCACCCGTAATTTGCTTGTACATGTCAAACAAGTTACCATATTTCTCTTTTACGACTGCCTTACCCATCGCCTGAATCTCTTCGTCTGATGGATTGTGCATATTGTTTTTATTCGCTTCTCCTTTTCCGTAACGGATGATTGCCGCAGCATAGTCTAAGTAAACCGCCATTTTAGATGAACCTACACCATAACCTGCATCACAACGCTCCTTAGCTGCACGAGAAGCAATATCACGTGGTACTAAGTTACCGAATGCAGGGTAACGACGCTCTAAGTAGTAATCTCTTTCGTCTTCTGGAATCTCGTTCGCTTTGCGATTATCGTTTTGTTTCTTAGGAACCCAAATACGACCGTCATTACGAAGGGACTCAGACATCAAGGTTAATTTCGATTGGTGATCACCTGATACCGGGATACACGTCGGGTGAATTTGTGTGTAACAAGGGTTAGCGAAGAAAGCACCTTTTTTGTGCGCTTTCCAAGCTGCTGTTACGTTCGATCCCATCGCGTTAGTAGACAAGTAGAATACGTTTCCGTAACCACCCGTACACAATAAAACCGCGTGTCCGAAGTGACGCTCTAAAGCTCCTGTTACAGAATCACGAGCAATAATACCACGTGCCTTTCCGTCGATCGTTACGACATCTAGCATTTCGTGGCGAGTATACATTTTTACGTTACCCATACCCACTTGGCGTTGCAAAGCAGAATAAGCACCTAATAATAATTGCTGACCTGTTTGACCTGCCGCATAGAAAGTACGTTGTACTTGCGTTCCACCGAATGAACGGTTAGAAAGCAATCCGCCGTACTCACGAGCGAAAGGAACTCCTTGCGCTACGCATTGGTCGATAATGCTTCCAGATACTTCAGAAAGACGGTGAACGTTCGCTTCACGCGCACGGTAATCACCACCTTTGATGGTATCATAAAATAAACGGTAAACGGAGTCTCCGTCGTTTTGGTAGTTCTTCGCTGCGTTGATACCCCCTTGTGCGGCGATGGAGTGCGCACGACGTGGAGAATCTTGGAAACAGAATACTTTTACTTTATATCCTAATTCAGCTAACGATGCAGCGGCAGAAGCACCTGCAAGGCCTGAACCCACGACGATGATTTCTAAGCTACGTTTGTTCGCAGGGTTTACTAGAGAAACGCTGGAACGATATTTTGTCCATTTGTCGGCTAACGCGCCTTCTGGAATTTTGGCATCTAATTTTGTCATATCAATCGAATCGCTGAAATATTATTGAATCAAATGGAAATAAAAGGCAATCGGCATCGCAGCAAAAGCAGCTGGGATAACGATAGAGAAGATCGCTCCGATCGTTTTGATCGTAGGCGTATATTTAGGGTGATTCCAACCGATCGACTGGAATGCACTCGAGAAACCGTGTAACAAGTGATAGCCTAACGAAATACATCCTAAAACGTACACCACCACTACCACTGGATTCATGAATACCGCTTGCATCTCTGCATATAACGTATGGTCCTCTAAGCCCTCTGTTAAACGAGAGAAGTACCAAAAATGCTTTAAGTGAAGGATTAAGAACAACAATAATAAAGTTCCTAAAAGACCCATGGAACGAGAATACCACTTGCTGTTCGCAGCGCCATCCACCTTCGCGTAAGCGACTGGGCGTTTTGATTTGTTTTCTAACCAAAGACGAAGACCGTCATAAATGTGTAATAATAAGCCAGCGAACAACACAATCTCCATCGTGCGGATAACCGGATTCGTTCCCATAAACTCTGCACCTTCATTAAAGGCCGCTCCGCCATCATTTAGGAAGATTAGGGCGTTCAAACTGCAGTGAACTAACAGGAAGCTAATTAAAAAGAGGCCTGTAATGGCCATCAGGAGCTTTTTCCCGAGAGATGAATTAAGTGATTTTGCTAACCAAGCCATAAATAAATGTATTTGTTAAAAGGAAATAAAAATAAACGAACAGGTTCGATTTTTTTTAGCTACCAAAACTACAATCGAATTGCCGCTCTATCAAATTTAAAACGTAAAAAATCCATTTTTTTTGAAAAAAGGAATTGCCTTCTTAACTTACAGCTAATCAAAAATGTTTTATGCTCTTGAAAAGAATTAGCCTTTATTTCTTGTTTCTGTGCGCGCTTAGTTTTGCGGCTCAAGCGACCCATTTAAAGGGAGGGGAGATCACGGTAAAACGGATGTCGGATAAAACATTGACTTTCGAATTTACCCTAACCACCTACACGGAAAATAACCGGGCGAATGTGGAGCAGAATACGGTGAATTTCTGTTTTGGGGATGGTTCTTCTATTTTATCAGCTCGTCGTTCTGCGGGTTATCCCATTAATCTGGGGAATGGGACGATGAAAAACGTATACAAAATCCAATATACCTATCCAGCTGCTTCCTTGTTTTATAAAGTATCAGTGGCTGTTCCTAATCGAAATGATGGCGTATTGAATATTACACGTTCGGTGGATGTGGCCTTTTATGTAGAAACTATCTTTTCGATTAATGCAGGATTGGGATTAAATTCCACGCCTGTGTTACTGAATCCTGCCGTGGATTTGACTGCCGTGGTGGGACAGCCCTTTATTCATAATTCGAATGCGGTAGATGCGGAAGGTGATTCTTTGGCCTACCGCCTATCTGTATCTAGAACTGGGGCGGAATTAACCTGCGATCCAGCAGGAAGAGGTTTATTAGCCCCTAATTTTAAGCAGCCTAATGAGGTTTCTGCTACTCCCTCTTCGTTTACGATTAATGCCAAAACAGGGGATTTAATCTGGAAATCACCTCAAGAAGTGGGTTTATACAACTGCGCATTTATTATTGAAGAGTGGAGAAACGGCGTCAAGATTTCGGAGACCGTTCGGGATATGCAGATTGAAGTGAAGGATTTAGACAACAGAGGTCCCTTGTTAAGTGTACCTGCAGATGTTTGTATTCAAGCTGGAACTCGGATTAATCAAACCATTACAGCCATTGACCAAGTTTCTAAAACGGGACGAGTGGATCCAATTACTATTACGAGTACAGGAAATGTCTACGCCATCGATACAACTTATGCGGTAAAACCACCTAATGCTACTTTTACAGCCGCCGCGCGTCAAACAGCTTTGACAGCTGTAGGCACGTTTAATTGGCAGACAGATTGTGTGCATATTCGAAAAGAGGAGTATGATGTGTTCTTTAAGGCAGAAGATTTTCCTCCAGTGACGAATGCGGGAGCCAGTAATTTAGTGGATAGTAAGATTTGGAAGATTCGGATTGTGGCTCCTGCTGTTAAAAATCTGACGGCTACAGCTGGTGTGGGCACTTCTATCGCGCTGAAATGGTCTACCTATACGTGTACGTTACCTAATGCAAAATTGATTTTGTATCGGAAACTCGGCGCTTGTGATGCCATCGTCAATGCGAATTGTGCTACGGGAATGACGGCAGCTGGCTACACGGAACTAGCTCGCTTACCCATTACGGCAACAGCTTACACGGATAATGCAATCGTAAAAAATACGAATTACTCTTATGTGCTAGTGGTTGCCTTTACGAATTCGAAAGGCGTAGACGATTTCAGTCCGATGTCAAATTCGGCTTGTTATTTGATTGCCAGCGCTTCGCCTATTATGACGAATGTATCTGTGCTTAAAACGAGTACCACGGCAGGGGAGAACTTGGTGCGCTGGACGCGTCCGGTGAAATTAGATACGTTGCAATACCCTGGGCCTTATACGTATCAATTGATGCGGGCTATCGGAACTGGGACTTATGGAGCCATTGGTTCACCTATTTCGGCTACTATTCGCACAGCAGTAAATGATACGACCTATACGGATACCGGATTAAATACCTCCGCGTTGACTTACCGTTACCGCACGGATTTCTATTATACGTTGAATGGTGTGCGAACTTTGTTAGAGTCGCCTACACCGGCTTCTAATGTGCGTTTAAGTACGCAAGTGGCGATTGCCTCTGTGAAGTTAGCATGGTCGGCTACCGTACCTTGGTCAAATGAAAACAAGGTGCACCGCGTTTACCGCGAGACGCCTCGTGGATCAGGTATTTTTAATCGTATTGCCGATGTGCCTGTGACGACGGCTGCTACTTTCAAATATGTGGATGCTGGGGCGGATACGTATGCCGCAGATGGGACGTTTTCTGTGGCGATGAAGACGGATTCATCGTATTGCTATTACGTGGAGACCTTGGGTTCGTATGGGCCAGGATTGCCAGCGATGGAATTGATTAATAAATCGCAAATCATTTGTGGTATTCCACAGACAGACATTTTCCCTTGTCCTCCAGCGCTGCAGTTGTATACAGTGGATTGCGCGTCTTTAGATACGAAGGCAGATTGTTCATTCAGTAGCTTTACGAATCAACTTACGTGGACGTCTACAGTGTCAGGTATTTGCGATCCTGATATTGTGAGTTATAAGATTTATTATGCCAAAGACCCTTCGTCTGCTCATACCTTATTAGCCACTTCTTCTACGTTGAACTTCTCGCATATACTCCAAAACTCTTACCGCGGTTGTTATTACGTGACTGCTGTGAGTGCCTTAGGTAAAGAGAGTACGCCTAGTAACAAGATTTGCGTAGAGAACTGTGCGTCATTTGACTTGCCTAACTTATTTAGTCCAAACGGAGATGGCCTGAATGATTCCTTTAAGCCGATGCGCTGTCCGCGCTTTGTTAGTTCAGTGACCTGTAAAATCGTGGATCGCAATGGTCAGCTGATTTATCAATATGCTGGTCCTTTGGCTGGTTTTGGTTGGAATGGAACGGATGCCAATGGAGTTCAAATGTCAGCCTCCTCTTATTTCTACACTTGCGATGTGGTCTTTGATCTGTTTGATAAATCGGCACAAAACAAGAGTCTTAAAGGCTGGGTAGAACTTGTTCGCTAACATGGACGGAATTGTTTTAATCGATGGCGGTTGTCGCTTTTGTCGCTTCTGTTCGAAGCTGCTGAAGCAGATGGTAAAAGGCCAATTGCCCATCATTCCTGAGACATCATTTACGGAATTTACGCTTCCTGACATTGATAGCATTAAATGGGTGGTAGGGAAGGAGGTCTATGTGAAGTCGGACGCCATAGCGCGCATTTTAGTCCATGCGCATTGGTATTTTCAACCCCTGCGTATCGTGTTTTTATTACCATCCCGTCTGCTGGATATAGGCTATGATTGGGTGGCGAAGAATCGATTATTTTGGGGTAAATCGGTGGACGATTGTGCCATTTAGGGCTTTTGGCCTATCTTTGTAAAAATTAAAATATCAAAAACTCTTTATGAAAGCATATATTTTCCCAGGTCAAGGTTCTCAGTTTCCAGGAATGGCAAAGGATCTTTACACGAATTTTCCTTTGGCAAAACAGATCATCGATGAGGCAGATGCCATCTTAGGCTTTTCTTTATCCTCTGTGATGTTCGAGGGGACGGACGAGGAATTAAAGCAAACGAAAGTGACGCAGCCTGCGATCTATTTGCATTCTATTTTAATTCCCAAATTAGGGAAAGACTTCGCTCCCTCGATGGTGGCAGGTCACTCTTTGGGTGAGTTTTCTGCTCTGGTATCTGCAGGTGGTTTGAGCTGGCAAGATGGATTAAAATTAGTCTATCAACGTGCTTTGGCTATGCAAAAGGCTTGCGAAATCGAGCCAAGCACGATGGCTGCTGTTTTAGGTTTGCCCGATGCTACCATTGAAGAAATTTGCAATGCTTACGGTCCATCCGTCGTAGCAGCGAACTTTAACTGCCCTGGCCAAGTCGTGATCTCTGGATCAGTAGAAGGAATCGAAGCAGTAGGTGTGCAATTGAAAGAAGCAGGAGCGAAGCGCGTATTGCCCTTGCCAGTAGGTGGAGCCTTCCACTCACCCTTTATGGAACCTGCACGGGTGGAATTAGCCGCGGCCATCGAAGCAACGGAAATCGTTCGCCCTATTTGCCCTATCTTCCAAAACGTGAATGCTAAACCATCACAAGATCCAGCTGAAATCAAAGCGAACTTAATTGCTCAGTTAACAGGCGCCGTTCGTTGGACTCAGTCAGTTGAAGCGATGGTAGCCGCAGGTGCGACAGAATTTATCGAATGTGGACCGGGCAAAGTATTGCAAGGCCTTGTTCGTAAGATTCATGCGGAGGCACTTGTGTCTTCCATGGAATTAGCTGATTCCTAGGGAGT
>JAURHT010000222.1 GCA_030833145.1 Aquirufa sp. | reverse complement strand
CGCATTGGTATGATTGGATTCTCCGCCGGTGCGGGTTTAACGATGCATGCGACCCTGAATTCTAAAACAATGAAACTGGCATTTATTGGTCCAATCTATGGCGGCATGGGGCCCGTAAAAGTGCCTGCAAATGCTCCGCCGATGTTTAATGCCATCGCTTCAGATGACTTCTTGTTTAATTCACAATTCGGGGTGATTGAATCCTGGTTTAAAGCAGGCCGACCGGTAGAGTTTCACTTATACCAAAACGGCGGCCACGGATTTGGCTTAGGCAATCCGAATCGGACAAGTAATAAATGGTTCGACGCCTTTATCCACTGGTTGGATGTTAATAAATTTCTTGTTGCTGGGAAATAGAAGAAGGACTTGCATGATTCACCGACTCTTTTCCGAAGCCTTAACAAGCACCAATAGCATCGAATTAGATCTAAGTGCCGCCAATACTGAATTGTCGGCATCGATCTATGGGGAAACCGCAGCTTTCTGTGATTACATCACCACGAAATTAGCGGGTAAAATAGGCTACGGTGGCTACCTCGAGCACCGGGTCGTTTACGAGTCACATGAGAACTTTGCTACAGGCGCTGCCGACTTCCGAAATATTCACCTGGGGATGGATTTTTGGACCACAGCGGGGACGCCCGTTTTTGCACCTTTGCATGGGCTTGTGCATAGCTTTCAAGTGAATCCTGGGTCGGGGAATTACGGGCCTACAATCATTTTACATCATCCGTTGGAAAAACTATATAGCCTCTATGGTCACCTAGCTACCGAGGATTTGCGGACACTGAAGGTCGGTGATGAAGTTGCTGCAGGCCAACTGCTTTGCCATTTGGGAGAACCGGAAGAAAATGGGGGATGGCCACCGCATCTGCATTTCCAGTTGATTCGTGATATGCAGGGGATGTGTGGAGATTATCCCGGGGTATGCTCGAAACGGGATGTTGCGTTTTATGCGAATAACTGCCCGGATCCAGCTTCTTTTGGATGGGTCTAGTTTACATAAAGAAGAAAAATGGCCCCTGTTTCCAGAGGCCATTGACTATTATTTTGTAGCCGTTGTATAGGCTAACACCTTTAGTGTTTGTTGCTGCGTAAATCCATTTGGATCGTATTGAGCCATTTTAGATTTGTCCAACAATTCCTTAGGTAAGGCGAAACCAATTCTATATTTCATTAAATCATTCATTGACTTAAATACATCCCAAGTCATAATGGACGTATTTCCTAAACTAGTACCTGAGGTTAAGCGTCTAGCAATTCCCCATCCGCCCATATTGAATTTGGCCATATTATCTTTAAAGAATGGCTTCCAAAGCGCTTTATTTTCAGCAACAAATCCAGTCATATTCGCTGGTCGGCCAAAGTTAAATTGGACATATTCTCCCGATCCTGGTAAATCATCTTCTGTCACGAAAACATTTCGCCCATCTTTTGTCCATTTAAATGACGTGGTTAGAAGCGCTAAGTCATCCTGTTCTGATTTGCTGAGAACTTTAGCGTTATTATTCCACCAAGCAAATTTGGGATCTAAAAATTGATCGATGTTGTTTGCGCTTTGGGCAAAAACATAGTTGAACCCATTTTCATCATCCACCCCATCCATTTGTACAACTTGTAAAAGAATCCATCCCGACATATCTCCACTGTTTACAGACGCTTGTGCCACTTTAGATTGGATCATTTGGGCTTTTTCAAAATTTTGAAGGTTTCCTTCCACTCGTATAGAATGTACCGAGTAAACGCGTTGCGCTTGCGCGACATGGATCGAAATAAGTACGATCGCAAGTAATGATATGATCTTTTTCATTTTAGTCATTTTAGATTTTAGTTGATTATTTTTCTCTCACTTCTACTTTCCAAACATCCGTTCTAACCATCGTTCTTGCCGTCGCTGGTACTGGAGATTTAGGAAATAGTTTTTTATAGGTCGACAAATAATCGTCTACCGTGATGCTGTACGATTTATCCCAATCTTTAAATAGGTTACCGGTCACATAATTGTATTCTGATCCTTCAGCCACTGGAACAATAAGACGGTTAAAATACCAGGCTGTTCTATTCCCATTTTTGATAAATTCTTGATGAATGGGCTGATATACTTCCTTTTCTTGTCTTTCATATTCCCCTTCTTTCCCAGGTAGCGATTTCATGAAATTAACCTCCATATAATCCCCCTCGCCTCGAAGTGCGGTCACATTCGAATAGATCTCTGTTTTTACCGGTACGCGTAATGACGTATACATATTGGCCATACCACTTAAGGTTTTTTCGTCCATCCCAGGAAAGGCTTTTTTCATAAAGTCTGCTGTGTTCGTTTTTGTAAAATCGTTGATAGAACTAGCCGACTGTATCGAAACAAGATCATAGTTAGGATCACCAGAACTTGTCATAACACTGTAAAGTGTATAGCTGGCAACATCCCCTTGTTTGATTTTTTCCTTCCAAATCTTGGAAGCATACGATTTAATTAAGCTGATATACTCGGCAGTTTTACCTCGATCAGCTTTGTAATAGTTTACTAAATAATAGGTTTGCTTTGTGCTTGTTTGAGCGAATGTAAAGAACACGCTCATGAGTAAGCAGGTGGTTAACATTAGTTTTTTCATAGGTATTAGAATTAGTTTTTTTCCCTACTCATAAGGCTTTTCGGTAACGCCCCGTTTTTTTAAGTGGGTTCTAGTCTCCACTAGTATCTTTTCGAAATTGATGAGTTAGCAATTAGCGCCGCGACGGCTTTTTTCTTACAAGCGAAAATGCTTCTCGCTATTGAAAAGCAGATGCAAGATTTTTTACGAGATATTAGCTCAATCTCTGTAAAATCTGCCAACGAGATTTTAATCAAGCTGCGTCACGCAGAGGTTCAGAAAAAACCACGTAACGCCGTTGAGCAGATGAAGTTTGATGTTGTAGGCTTGCTGATCGACGAAGGCTTCAAGATAGCGGAAGAGGAAAAGCTTTTCTGGGAGTATGTAGCT
>JAURHT010000232.1 GCA_030833145.1 Aquirufa sp. | reverse complement strand
TTTCCGGAAAGTACGGTAGTTTCTGAGCTGAAAGGCTCTGTGAACGCTACCTGGGTTTCGGTGGCAGATACTTCCAAAATCCCCAAACTCGAAATCGTCGAACAACTCCGCGCAAATCATAGCATCAAAGGACAATTGAACGATTTCCGAATCGATGAAGAAGAGATTTCCATTTCTTTTCAAGGTCCCGGATATACCGCGGACTTCTTCGTGAACCGCGCTGATGGCTCCTATGAGGTGACGGAAACGAAGATGGGCATCATTGCTGTGATCAATGACTTGCACAAAGGCCGAGATACCGGCAAAGCCTGGTCATGGGTCATCGATTTTTCTGCCATTTTTATGATTATAATCTCGGTAACGGGCTTAATTTTGTTATTATTTTTGAAGAAAAAGCGCACGAACGGATTGCTATGGTTAGCAATAGGCGGGGTAATTGCGTGGGCATTTTATTATTTTTTATGAGACTTTCAGCTACCATTCACCATTTACCATTCACCATTTTACTTTTCTGCTCAGTAGTTGTTTTTGGTCAGGATCATCCCCCCGCTCCGCCTATACCGGTGGAGATGACTTTTGGCAATAACCGCGTTCAGTTTATTGGGGTTTTAAATCGCCCGGTGTCTGCGGATGGCAAGTTGAGTTATTTCAATTTGAGCACGGGGATGGTGGATTATTCGAATACCGCTACGGAGACGGAATTGGTGATTGTGAATAACTTGACCTATGCGCTTTTCGGGAATATCCGAGCGACCGCTGGCGCTGAAATACATTATAAATTAGGCTTAGTTCCTCAGGTCGGTTTGCAGTATTTTAAGGCGAATCGCACTTGGTTGTTTTTATTAAACCCAAACATCAATCTCCAGCCTTCTCGCAACATTTCAACCATCGGAATCGTGGAATTTAAACCTGCTATTTCCAAGGATCTTGCCTTTTATTCCAAAGCTCAAATTTTGCACGTCGCTAGTTTAAGCGAAGGAACTCACGCACGCAGTGCTTTGATGCTTCGTGCCGGAATTACGAAGGGGAAGTACACGGTAGGTCTAGGAGCGAATTTTGACTATTACGGTCCTATGAAGATGGAAAAGGATAATGTGGGCCTATTCACTCGATTAGCACTATAATGTATAGAATCCTCGTTCTTTTTTGTTTGATTTTAGTGGGCTGCAAAACCGTGGAGCCGCTGGATGACGCGACGGCGAACCTGAATCTTTGGAACGAAAAGAAAATTGTGAATTATTCTTTTTCCTTCAAGCGGGTTTGTTTCTGTCCTTTGGAATATGTGGGCCCGCATCAGGTAGTGGTCCAAAATGGTAAAATTACTATGGTGAATGGCGCACCTTATAATGCGGCGGAACGTTACGGTTCGATACCGACCATCCCAGAATTATTGCAAATCATCAAGACGAATGTGGATAAAAATCCCTACCAAAAAACGTTAAATTTCAACCCCACCTACGGCTACCCCACGAGCGTATTTTTCGATTTCAACCAGCAAATGGCAGACGAGGAAATCGGCTATGAAATCACGAATTTCAAGGTTAATTAAGGGCAAATAGCGATAGGAAGCGATTTTTGCGGTGTAGGCGCATACGCCTTGCAGGTAATGCAAACCTCTGCCACCGGATTTGCATTCAACGTAAAATAAAAGGTATCTCCCTCTTTCAAACTTGTGGGAAGCACACAGGGATTATAGAGCGCAAAGGCATTTGTATAAAATTTCCCCGTATCTGGATTTTTCCATTGGGCTTCGACCCTCGACGTGTCTATCGTGCCTTCGACTAATTCGATCACGTAATTATTGCAAATTCCTTTGAGGGCAAGCCGGCCTTTATAGCAGTTTTCTGGCAAGACCTCTTGCGATTTGCAAGCGAACAGGCTTAAGCAAAATAAAAGTAGTAGTGGTTTCATTCTGCTAAAGTAATCATCGATTTGATTACCTGTGAGCCCGGAGCGTTAATTTTTGTAAAAATATCAAGTACTTGATTTTTGTCAAAACGATGGCTAATAAACATCCCCGCCTCGATCTTCCCTGAACGGAATAAATCCATCACATAATCGAAGTCCGCTATCGTTGCATTGCGACTACTCATCAAGGTCGCCTCTCGTTTGTGAAATTCAGGATGTGAAAATGAAATGGCCTGTTTTTGCAAACCTATCAATACGTATTTTCCCCCATGAGCTAGATGAGCGAAACCTGATTCGATGGCTTGTAGATTCCCGGTCGCATCGATGACGATCGTATAAGAATCCGCGGAGGCCTTAGAAACGCCTATATTATCCAGGCAAAATTGCAAACGCGATGGATTGGGTTCTAAAACCTCGACGCTAGCTCCCTGAATTTTGGCAAGTAAACTAGTAAACAAACCGATAGGCCCGGCACCCATCACAAGTACCTTATCCCCAGGATTTAGCGCAGCCCTACGAAGCCCATGCGCCGCAATCGCCAAAGGCTCAACCAGTGCTAGTTCCTCCGCAGAAAGGCCATTCCCAGGTAAAATATAACGATCCTCGACCACGATATATTCCCGCATTCCCCCATCAATATGCACCCCAAAAACCTGGATATTCTCACAGCAATTCGACTTTCCAGCCTCGCAAGCCCCACAAGTGGAACAATTAAAATAGGGGATAATCGTCGCTAATTCTCCCTTCGCAAACGTATCTGATTCCACGATTTCCACCGCCAGTTCGTGGCCTAAAATGCGGGGGTATTGAAAGAAAGGCTGATTGCCCGCGAAGGCATGAATATCCGTTCCGCAGATACCGATTCTGAGAACGCGTAGCAGAGAAAAT
>JAURHT010000109.1 GCA_030833145.1 Aquirufa sp. | reverse complement strand
GCTGCTGAGAAAACATCTTTTGATGTAATCTTAAAAGCTGCTGGTCCTAACAAATTAGCGATCGTTAAATTAGTAAAAGACTTAAATGGTTTAGGTTTGAAAGAAGCGAAAGATGTAGTTGATGCTGCACCGAAAGCTGTTAAAGAAGGTGTATCTAAAGACGAAGCTGAAGGTTTGAAAAAATCTTTAGAAGAAGCTGGTGCTGAAGTTGAATTGAAGTAATTCAACCCAACCTATCTTACGAAAAAAGGGAATGGCAACATTCCCTTTTTTTTGTTTAATCCCTTATCTTTGTCCACTCGTTTCCCTATTCATTTATGCACAATCTGATCAAAATGCTTCCTGATGCTATCGCAAATCAAATTGCGGCAGGTGAGGTGGTACAGCGACCAGCCTCTGTGGTAAAGGAATTGATGGAAAACTCGATTGACGCAGGCGCGAGCTTCGTGCAATTAATCGTGAAGGAAGCGGGAAAAGTCAGTATTCAGGTCATCGATGATGGCAAGGGAATGTCGCCACAAGATGCGCTTATGTCTTTTGAACGACATGCCACTTCCAAGATTAGTAAGGCTGAAGATCTGTTTGCCATTCGTACGATGGGATTCAGAGGAGAGGCTTTGGCCTCAATCGCCTCAGTAGCCCAGGTGGAATTGAAAACACGCCGGGAAGAGGACGAGCTCGGCAGTTTGTTGCGCATGGAAGCCTCCGTATTAAAGGCGAATGAACAAGTGGCCGCCCCTAAAGGCACGTCGATTCTTGTCAAAAACCTGTTCTACAACATCCCAGCGCGTCGTAATTTCTTAAAATCTAACCCCGTGGAAATGCGCCATATTTTGGACGAGTTCCAACGTATCGCGTTAGCCAACCCAGAGATCAAATTCTCCTTAGTCCAAAACGAACAAGAAACCTATTCCCTTCCTGTTGAAAAACTGGGAAAGAGAATCGTGGACTTGTTTGGCAAAACCTACCGAGAACAATTAGCCGCTTGCGAGGAAAACACCAACTACGTCAGCATCAAAGGCTACGTGGGCCGTCCAGAATACGCTAAGAAAACACGCGGTGAGCAATTCTTCTTTGTGAACAATCGATTCATCAAGAGTTCGTATTTGCACCACGCAGTGATGAGCGCATATGAACGTTTAGTTCCCGAAGGCACCTTCCCTTTCTATGTCTTGTTTCTAACGCTAGATCCTGCGCACATTGATATCAATGTGCACCCCACAAAAACGGAGATAAAGTTTGATGATGAACGATCGATCTATGCTATTTTACAAGCAGCCATTCGAAAGACACTTAGTTTAAATCATCTAATTCCCTCGCTCGATTTCGATGCGAACGTAAACTTCCGTAATCCTGGTGGGGCTCCGGCACCTATGGGCTCGATTCCTTCGTTTTCAGGCTCGAATTCCCCTCGGCCTGCTCAAGATGCTTGGAAGAAGCTTTACGAGGGCTTAAATGACAATATTGAAGCTTTTGAACGAGGTGATGTAGCTGAGCCGACAACGAATTTATTCAGTGAGCCGGCAACAACGATTCAAAGCAAGGCCAATACGTGGACTGCGGACAGTTCTACACACACCAATTTCCAAGTTATTCAGATTCTGAATAAGTTTTTGGTGGTGAACCTGTCTGGCGGCATGTTGTTAATTGACCAAAAGAAGGCCTACCAGCGGATCTTATTTGATCAGTTCTCAGAGAATCTGGTGAAGAAGAATGGCGTTTCTCAACAATTATTATTCCCGCAGATTCTCCGGATTAATCCGGCAGATGCTGTCTTAGTGGAGGAAATCCTAGGTGATATTACCGATTTAGGTTTCGGACTAACGAAGGATTCAGAAGAAAATTACTGGATTCAAGGGGTGCCGGCCGGAATAGGTGAGGAAGATGGCCAGAATTTATTGGAAGGCATTTTAGAACAAGTGAAGAACGAGGCGTCAGATTTAGGCCAAAACCACTCTGAAAAAATCGCGCGCATTCTGGCAAACCGTGCGGCAATTCGATATCAGTCGAAAAAACTGTTAGCGGAAGAAATGTCTGCCTTAGTGGAGCAATTGTTTGCTAGCTCGAACCCCTCTTATTCTCCAAATGGGGAAATTATCAGCCGTCAATTAAATGAGGCTGAAATCGGTCAATTAATTGGCTAATTCTTTGGCACGATCCTTCGCCGCAATAATTCCTTTTTGCAATCCTTCAGCGACTAAATGTTCTTGGAAAGTCTTCAACGCAGCTTCAGTCGTTCCCCCTTTCGAGGCAACCGCCTGAATTAATTCATCCAACGTCTTATCGCTGGTCTGCATTAAATGATAGGAACCTAGCATCGTCTGCTTAACTAAAAGAGACGCCATCGCTGGTTCAAAGCCCATCTGAACACCGGCATCAATCATTGCTTTAATCAAATAGAAGAAATACGCTGGACCACTACCGCTCAAACCAGTCACTGCATCCAATAAGCCTTCTTCCTCTAAGAATACCGCGCGACCCGTTGAATTGATTAGGTTTTCCACCTTCCGAATATCCGACATCCCTACAGCGGAAGCAGCCGCAAAAGCCGTCATCCCCATGCCTAAAAGTGCAGGCGTATTCGGCATAGCCCGAACCACTAAATCATGTGATAAACTAGCTTGGATATTCGCAATGGGAATACCGGCCATAATAGACAAAATAATCTGGCTAGGCTGAATAAATCGAGCTAATTCTGCGGATACAGATGGATAATCTTGAGGCTTTACGGAAAGAATAATCAAATCAGCCACGGCCACTTTCTCCGAAATAGTATCGACTACGATCCCCGCTTTTTGCTCTTGCAGAATATCGCCGCGCTCTTTATTCTTTTCAATCAGAATCAGCTCCTCCTTTGAAACCAAATTATATTGAATGAAGGAATTGGCGAATGCCATACCCATATTTCCACAACCAATGATCGCTATTTTCATATTACTTTGTTTCAAATAGTTTGGCCAAATACTGGTCCAAAGCCGCCCCTCTCAATCCTTTAGCTATAATTCGACCTGCTGGATCGACTAAGAAAGTCTGCGGAATGGAGTTTACCTGGTACGCTTGCGCACCTGCAGAGTTCCAATATTGTAAATCAGATACGTGTTTCCAGACTAATTTGTCCGTTTCGATTGCCTTCAACCAAGCCTCCCGATTTTGATCTAAACTCACACCAAAAATCTCAAACCCTCGATCTTTATAGGCAGCATACGTTTTCAATACATTCGGATTCTCCCGGCGACATGGTCCACACCAACTAGCCCAGAAATCAATCAACACATATTTTCCACGTAGTGAGCTCAAAGCCAAATTAGGCCCTTCAGGCGTCGCTAAATTAATCTCCGGAGCCATTGCCCCTTCATTCACTCCCTGTAATCGCTGTAAGTTAGCAACAAATTGCTGCACCTGTGGATGATTCGGTCTAGCCTTACCTAACCTATCCGCAATTTCCATCAGCGAAGCCATCTCTTTCTCCGCAGGCAAAAAATTCGTCGCCCAAAGCGCGACTAAATGACTCCCCATCTGCGGAATCAGCGCTTTGATCCTATTCATACTAGCTGTTTGAGCTTGAGTAAACTCCGCTTGAATACGTTTCTCTTGCTTTTGATCCAACTGAATCTGTTGGTTCCACTTGCGGACTTTGACCTCCATTTCCTTCGAAATAGCCATCAATTCAAGCATAAATTTTACATTAGGGTAATCCCCTTTCATCGTAAAGGAACTCTTACCCTCCTCATCGTTGATTCCATCAGCGACGATATCAATGGTTTCCCCTCCCTCTAAAATGACCAATACTTTTTGTGGCTTAGGCGTATCAAAAAAATTCACCAAATAGAAAGCCCCTTGGTCTTTTACTTTCCCTTTAAAAATCACTTTACGTTGAGCAGATGGACTTGCTGAGTCAATCTTAACCATCTTGCCCAACTCATTAATGTATTCTAAATAGATTTTTTTACCCGGAACGACTGTCTTCGCTTCGACGCGTAACTCATAGTTTTGAGCCTGAATGGCGGTCGCAAACAACAATATGATCCCGATTAATCTCATTTATGCTTTCGCTAATTCTTCTGACATTAATTGATTCACACGCTTAGGGTCAGCTGTTCCCTTCGATTTCTTCATCACTTCTCCGATGAATAAGGCGATCAATCCTTTCTTTCCTTTTTGGTATTCCTTCACTTTATCTGGGTAGGCCGCGATTGCTTCCTGCACCCAAGTATTCAATTCATCACCCGATTGTGCATTCAACCAACCCTGCTCCTCAACGATCTGTAAAGGCGATTTACTAGGGTTCTCGATAGCCAAAGGAAATAATTGATGCGCCGCCAAATTATGAGTCAACGTACCTGCCTCAACCAAATCCACCAATTCAGCCAAAGTCTTCGGGCTTAACTCAAAATCTGTAATCGTTTGATTTTTTTCGTTCAAATGGGACTTCACAGGCCCCATTAGCCAGTTCGAAATCGATTTATACGCTTTAGAATAGGACGCAGCCTCTTCAAAATAGATTGCCATTTCACGCGTATCCGCTAAGAAGTGTGCATCATAAGCAGGTAAGCCAAATTCCTTCACTAACTTTTGCTCTTGTTCCCAAGGCAATAAAGGCATAGCCGCTTTTATTTCTTGCAACCAGGTTTCTGATATCTCCAAAGGTGCCAAATCAGGCTCAGGGAAATACCGGTAATCATTCATCGTCTCTTTCACCCGCATAGAATGTGTCGTTCCCGTATGAGCATCAAAGGTTCTCGTTTCTTGAATTAACGTACCACCTACATTTAAAACCTTCGTTTGGCGAATAATTTCATGCTCAATGGCCCGTTGAATATTGCGAAGGGAATTCATATTCTTAATCTCCACTTTCGTACCTAAGGTAGTCGTCCCTACTGGGCGAATCGAAACGTTAACATCCGCTCGCAAAGAGCCTTCCTCCATATTTCCATCACAAATCCCTAGGTAGCGCACTAATTTACGTACCTCAGAGACTAAGGCAAAAGCTTCTTCGGAGGAATGGATAGTTGGTTCCGTCACCATCTCTATTAAGGGCGTTCCAGCTCTATTATAGTCCAAAAAACTAAAGGGGTTATCACCCTCATGAACCGATTTGCCCGCATCCTCTTCTAGGTGAATGTGGTGAAACTCCATTCTCTTATCCCCTTCCTTCAGATGAACCAAAACCGAACCTCCTACGCAAATAGGCGTTTTGTCCTGTGTAATTTGATACCCCTTAGGAAGGTCCGGATAAAAATAATTCTTACGATCAAAATACTGATGGGGGGCAATTTTAGAACCAATCGCTAAACCCATCTTTATCGCAAACTCAACCACCTTTTTGTTCAAATAAGGTAGTGTCCCTGGATGACCTAACGAAATAGGGGAAATTAAGGTGTTTGCTTCTTGACCAAAAAGAACAGGGTCGCTCGCGAAAATCTTCGAATTCGTCTGCAACTGTGCATGAATTTCAAGGCCAATAACGGGTTGATAGGAAATGCTCACTGAATAGTATTTATAACCGGGATAGGATATAAAGATACAAAAATCCCGCGTTTAAAGATATCAACTACTTGATTTTGCAGGTACAAGCCGTTTTATGCTTGTAATTAAACCAATAGGCTAAGGTAATAAAGACACCTAATGAAAGACCAAAAATCCATTCAATCGACTTCATTCCAACCAGCGTATCCACTAGTTTAATCAATACCGCTAATCCCAAAAAATACAAAGGCATCGGTTTTCTATGTTTACGAAAATCTTGCCATAATAGAAGCAATGCCATTCCAAAACTACCAATAACCAAAACCCATTCAGCCATAGGACTAAAAGCAATAGAACTAGCTAAATAAGGTGCTGCAAATAGAATAAGTGGCAAAGCAAGGCAATGTATAGCACAAAGAAGGGAGAGAAAAACTCCCACTTTTTCAGCTGGCAATAAATGCTTATACTTACTATTAGACATTTAACTAAATATTAATTCTTAACTTATTTTGCAATGGTGTTGCAAAGATACTCAAGAGCGAGCAATTCGCAAAAGGAAATAAGATTATAGATTATAGAGTAGAGAGGATAGATGGTGAATGGTGAAGGCAGTAATTAGGAGTCCGAAGGAAGGGAGTCCGAAGGCGCCAGTCAATAGTCCGGAGGCGAGATTTTATACCCTATCTCTACTCTTTGCTCTCTACTCTATAATCTATTTCCTGCCTACTGCCGACTGGTGACTATAGGGCATAAAAAAAGACCCACACTTTCGGTGCAGGTCTTTCTATAATAACTTGGAGCTTACTTACTTTCCCGGGTTTGATCCCAGTATCATCAGCGGTGCGGGGCTTAACTTCTCTGTTCGAGATGGGAAGAGGTGAACACCCGTCCTATCGGCTCCATACTTTTTGCAAGGTTTTAGC
>JAURHT010000156.1 GCA_030833145.1 Aquirufa sp. | reverse complement strand
TGATCTTTGCCAAAAAGGACAAATTGATTAAAACTCTGCTGATCCTCCGGCAATACCTGCTTTTCAAAAGCATCCACCAGCCGATCAATTAAATAGGGCTCATCACCATGCAACAAATAAATAGGAGCTAGTTTTTTCTGCTTAATATCCTTTAAAACTTCTTGAGCGCTCTGTTGCATAGGTGAATTTAGTTAAACAAAAATAGGCAAAAGCTAAGGGATGGAAAAATATCTCAAGTATTTCCCGTAGGTTTGCAGGCAAAAAAACAGCTCAAACCATGCCAATTGCAAAAAATAATGTCGTTTTCATCTCGTATCAACTTGCATTTCCAGATGAAGACGGACAACCAGATGTCGTAGAAATCGTAGACGAAAAAGAACCGATGGTCTTTATTCATGGCCTTAGCGGCCTACCAGAAGCGTTTGAAAAGAACCTTTTGGGCCTAAACGAAGGCGACACTTTCGATTTCAGTATCTCAGCAGAAGACGCTTACGGTAACGTGGATCCTAACGCAATCATCCAATTACCCAAATCCATTTTCCAAGCTGAAGGTCAATCCGCAGACGATATCCTTCAAATCGGAAACTTCATTCCTATGACAGACGACCAAGGAAACCGTATGCAGGGTTTAGTCGTTTCCATCGAGGGAGAAACGGTCACTATGGACTTTAACCACCCATTAGCGGAGAAAACCTTAATGTTCCAAGGGAAGATCTTAAAAATCAGAGAAGCTACTCCAGAAGAAATTGCCCACGGCCATGTGCATGGGGAAGGGGGAGTTCATCATTAATGAAAAGGAGGCGTTCCGCTTTAAAGAATAAAGCATAAAGAACAAAGAATAAAGTTTGTATCGCCTCCTGCGATGAGTATATGAAGTGTTTTATTACTAAAATCATCAAAAAAGGGATCGAATTCGATCCCTTTTTTGATTCCACCTTTATTCTTTGTGCTTTATGCTCTATGCTTTCCTTTTTATATTTCTGAATCATCAAAAAAGGGGCGAACGCCCCTTTTTTGATTCCGTCTTTATTCTTTATGCTTTATGCTCTATGCTTTCCTTTTGACATTCCTAAATCATCAAAAAAGGCGCTAATTGCGCCTTTTTTGATTCCATCTTTATTCTTTGTGCTTTATGCTCTATGCTTTAAATTCAGATTACAAATCCGCATAAGCCACCACCTCAACCCCAAACTTCCTCAAAAAGTCAACCCCTTCATCAGACGCCAAGCCTTTATAAGCTGCATAGGAATTCAAGAAGATCACTTTCTTAATCTTCATGCTGTAAATAATCCGCGCACAAGAGATGCAAGGGGATAAAGTCACGTAAATCGTAGAGCCTTCTACGGATACACCATTCTTAGAAGCATATAAAATCGCATTTTGTTCAGCATGTAAGGCTAGCGAACAGCTTCCCTTGGAATCACGGGGACAACCATCTTCGCCAAATTCATCATCACAGTTATGCGTTCCAGCGGGTGGCCCATTGTAACCGATCGAAATAATACGGGTATCTTTAGTTAATACACAACCCACTTGAGCGCGGGTGCAATGAGAACGAAGCGCCAGATTCTGAGCCAGTTCCATAAAGATTACATCAAACGAGGGCTTTTTCATAGGCATAAAAAAATCCCATAAAGGGATTTTATGTAGCGGGGAGCAGAATCGAACTGCCGACCTTTGGGTTATGAATCCAACGCTCTAACCATCTGAGCTACCCCGCCAAATTATGGTGCAAAGGTAAGCGTTCCCTCCTTAGAACACAAATATTTTCACAATACTTATTAATTTTGCGCAGGATTTGGGATTTAGCCCAGAGTTAATACCTTTGTTTATAGGTAGTTTTACAAGTTAATTAATCCACTATAATTATGTCACAGACTCCATATACTTTTGAATATGAGATCAAAGCGTCGCCTAAGGTGCTTTATCCTTACTTAAGTAGTCCATCCGGATTACAACAATGGTTTGCTGACAAAGTAATTGTACGTGGAAGTGCTGAATTGCATTTTTATTGGGATAATGAGAATCATCCCGCTTTGGTATTACCCGGAAAAGCGAACAAATCAGTCAAATTTGATTTTAAAAGAGGGGATTCTGAGCCAGGAAAGCACGTTATTGAATTAAGCCTAGATGTAAGCGAGGTTTCTAACACAACCTATCTAACGGTTATTGATGGCGCATCGACCTTTAAAACGGACGCAGATGCAGAAGAATTGTGGGATTATTTAATCGATAAGCTGAAAGAAATCGTCGGTAGTTAGGATGCGAAAGATTGATAAATTAGTACTTCAAGCGTTTTTTGGACCGTTTTTTTTGACACTTCTCGTTGTCATTTTTATATTCCTTTTGCGTTTGGTTTTATTTTACTTTGCTGATCTTTTTGGCAAGGATTTAGGGGCGTTTGTGTACGTGGAGTTATTTTTTTACTTCTCGTTAATCACCATCCCATTAGCAATGCCACTTTCGGTATTGCTTTCTTCCTTGATGACTTTTGGGAAATTAGGTGAGAACTTTGAATTGACCGCATTGAAGAGTGCGGGGATCTCGATTTTCCGCATTATGCGCCCTATTTTAGTCTCTGCGGTGTTTTTAAGCCTCTTTATGTTTTGGTTTATGAACGTAGCTTTGCCTTGGGCGAATATCAAAGGTTGGAGTTTATTGTATGATATTAAGACGACTAAAACGACGTTAAACATCAAGGAGGGTATTTTTTACACGGATTTGACCGGATATTCCATTAAAGTAGGGAAGAAGTACCCGGATAATAAGACCCTGAAGAACCTGATTATTTACGATCACACGCACAATGATGGAAATCGCCATGTGACGTTGGCGGATTCGGCGTTAATGTATACCATTATGAACAAACGCTATTTAGTGTTTGAGTTGTTTAATGGCAAGGATTACTTGGAGGATGCGGACCAGGGTTCGGTGGTAAATCCTACAGAATTAGCGGTGCACGATTTCAAGAAAAGCAAGGTGGTGATGTCTTTGGCCGTTTTTGATCTCCAAAAAACGGACGAGCAGCAATTCGCCCACCATGAGATTATGCGCAATAACAACCAGCTGGCAGATGATGCGGACTCTCTTGTGAATACCATTTCCATTGTTAGACGTGGATTTTTCAAATCGTCTTCCATCAACTTCCTTTACCAGGTGACGCCGGTGAAGAAAACCTTGCAATTCTTTAAGAATACCGATTGGATAAAGCCTCGTTTAGCCAAAGGTTTAGCGGCAAAAAATCCCATTCCTTACGATTTAGCGGCACAGCAGGCTAAAAATATGATGACCTCTGGTGAGACGAATAAGGCCATATTAGAGGATTATGAATCAAAATTAAATAAAACGAATCTGGAGTGGCACCACAAATTCACCAATGCGATTGCCATATTAGTGATGTTCTTGATTGGTGCGCCATTGGGGGCCATTATTAAGAAGGGTGGATTCGGCGTTCCGGTTGTGGTAGCGGTTTCCTTCTTTATCCTACTTTACATCTTAACGCAACAAGGGGATAAGATGGCCAAAGAAGGCGCCTTAATCATCCAGATAGGGGCGTGGCTCGCGAATGGCATATTAGCATTAATCGGAGCTTACTTTCTAAAGATCGCCTTAGCGGATTCTCGCTTGTTCGAAACGGACTTCTATCGGGTCGTTTGGGACAGATTAAAAAGCAAACTGGGGCGTGTAAAAACAGAAGCCTAGAACATTTGTTTCTTAGCAAGAAAAGGAGTACTTTTGCAAATTCAATAAATATTATAAACTTAAACTGGTAAAAGATGTATTTGTCACCTGAGAAAAAACAAGAAATTTTCGAAGCAAAAGGTAAAGCAAAGTCTAAGATCGATACTGGTTCTTCTGAATCGCAAATTGCGTTATTCACGTACAGAATCAATCACTTGACTGAGCACCTTAAGAAAAACAAAAAAGACCACAGCACACGCTTAGGACTTTTAAAATTAGTAGGTAAGCGTCGTAGCTTACTAGATTATTTAACTCGTACTGATATCTCACGTTACCGTGCGATCATCGCGGAGTTAGGTATTCGTAAATAAGATAAAAAAAGGGCTTCATTTCGATGGAGCCCTCTTTTATTTCCCCGCTGTAAACGTTTGAACTGTTCAAACAACATCTTAAATCACGCGAGGTTGCGTGAAATTTATTCAGAAACGTATGTCATTTAACATCATTACAAAGCATATTTCAATGCCTGACGGCAAAGAAGTCTCGATTGAAACAGGCAAATTAGCCAAACAAGCGGACGGAGCAGTCGTAGTCAAATCAGGAAATATGATGTTGTTAGCTACTGTAGTGGCTAACAAGGAGGCCAAAGAAGGAGTAGATTTCCTTCCTTTATCAG
>JAURHT010000048.1 GCA_030833145.1 Aquirufa sp. | reverse complement strand
CTAAAAAAGCAGCGGATGACGATTCACAAGAGGCAGCTAAGGTAGCGGCTAAATACGAAAAAGAAGCAGAACAAGAATAAATATTCATAACATGTCAATTACAGCAGCAGACGTTAATAAGTTACGCCAAATGACTGGCGCGGGAATGATGGATTGCAAGAAAGCTTTGACTGAAGCCAATGGTGACTTCGAAGCAGCAGTAGATATCCTTCGTAAAGCAGGTCAAAAAGTAGCAGCAAAACGTGCGGATAATGAAACAAATGAAGGTGTTGTTTTAGTAGCACTTAATGCGGATCACTCAAACGGTAAATTAATCGCTTTAGCTTGTGAAACTGAGCCAGTTTCTAAAGTAGCTGACTTCAATAACTTAGCGAAATCAATCATTGACAAAGCAGCAGCGTCTCACGCTCCTTCAGCGCATGATTTATTAGCTGAGCCATTAGCCGATGGACGTTCAGTAGAAGGTCACATCATTGAGCTAACAGGTAAAATTGGAGAGAAAATCACCTTAGCAGCTTACGAAAACGTATCAGCTGAGAAAGTGGTTTCTTACATTCACTCTAACAACAAAATCGGTGTTTTAGTGGCATTTGAAAATGTTCAAGGAGCAGATGTTACAGAAGTAGGTAAAGATATCGCGATGCAAATCACCGCTATGAAACCTGTCGCTTTAGACAAGGATGGCGTGGATGCTGAAACGATTGAAAGAGAAATCGAAATCGGAAAAGATCAAGCACGTCAAGAAGGTAAGCCTGAGGCGATGTTAGAGAAAATTGCGGTAGGTAAATTAGAGAAGTTCTACAAAGAGTCTACTCTATTGAACCAACAATTCGTAAAAGACTCATCGATCACGATTCGTCAACTGTTAGAGCAAACGCAAAAAGGTTTAACGATTTCTTCGTTCAAACGTATTGCTTTGGTTTAATATCTCTCGAATGCATAGCAAAGACCCACCCGAAACGGTGGGTCTTTTTTTTGTCATTAAAATTCCAACCAGAAGCTCATTTTGAGTTGATAGAATGCGGGACATTTTCTAACTTGTAGTTGAATTCAATTTCCGATAATTTCAACGTACGAATGGCATTAATCAGCATCTTAGGTGGAGGAGAAAGTGGTGTAGGAGCCGCATTATTAGCTAAATCAAAAGGTTTTGATGTATTCTTATCTGACGCTGGTCAACTAAAAGAGCATTACCAACAGACCTTGCGTGAAAACGGCATTGAATTTGAGACAGGTGGTCACAGTATAGAGCGCATTTTAGGCTCAACTGAAATTATCATCAGCCCTGGAATTCCAGAAAAAACAGACATCGTAAAAGCCATTAAGGCAAAAGGTATTTCCTTAGTCTCTGAAATCGAATTTGCTGCGCGGTATACGAAAGCTAAAATGGTGGCTATCACGGGGTCGAATGGAAAAACGACTACTACCCTACTAACGTATCATTTCTTGAAATCAGCAGGCCTTAAGGTGGGTCTAGCGGGGAATATCGGCCAAAGCTTCGCAAAGCAGGTGATGGAAGACCTACATGACGTATATGTCCTAGAGATTTCCAGCTTCCAATTAGATCGTTGCTTTCAGTTCAAACCAGATGTGGCTGTACTTTTGAATATTACTCCTGACCACCTGGATCGCTACGAATACAAATTTGAAAATTACATTGCCTCTAAATTCAGAATATTCCAAAATGCAGACGCCTCAACGAGCTGTGTGTTTTGGGCAGATGATGAGGTGATTAAAGCAAACTTACCTAAAATTGCCGCTGGCGCTCATTTAAAAACGGTTAGTTTTCATTCAAAAGCAGACGCCTCTATTTCAGAAGACAAAATTCAATTTGATGGAGCTGAGCTAGCTTTAGCCGATGCGCCACTCAAAGGCCCACACAATGCCATCAATATGGCGGTGGCTATGTTAGCGGCGCATGAGGCAGGTATATCCTACTCTCAAATCCTGAAGTCTTTGCCCTTCTTTGAAAATGCTCCTCATCGTTTAGAACCTTGTGGTACCTGGAATGGAGTGGAATTTATCAATGATTCTAAAGCAACAAATGTCGATGCCGTCTACTATGCCTTAAATAGTTATAAGCAACCACTTATCTTACTGATGGGCGGTGTAGATAAAGGGAATGAATATGAAGTATTAGATTCCTTGGTGAAGCAAAAAGTGAAGGGATTGATTTGCTTAGGAACGGATAACTCGAAACTAGAGCAGCACTTCGGAAAACTGGTGCCCCAGCTTTTCGCGACGGATTCATTGGAAGATGCCGTAATAAAGGCAAAAGAGTGGGCAAATCCAGGTGATGTCGTTTTACTTTCGCCGGCTTGTGCCAGCTTTGATTTATTTAAGAACTACGAAGATCGAGGAGATCAATTTAAAGCAACTGTTAAACGTTTGATCCATGGATAGTAAAATCAGAGCCTTCTTTCAAGAGCACCTGAAAGGGGATTATAAGATTTGGTTGATCGTGTTTATTTTAAACGCGTTCGGATTACTGATTCAATTCTCTGCGAAAGCAAAGTTGACGATGGATGGACCTTTTGAGCCACTATCCAGCTTTATCAAAACCTTAGTTATTTTAGGCATCTCGTTTTATTTGATGTCCTATTTTTCCAAATCCAATTACAGCCGCGTGGCTAAATTTAGTGATTTGGCCCTGTTTTTATCCTGGGGATTAGTGATGGTGGCCTATGTTTTTGGAGCAACTAAAGGGGGTGCGAACCGCTGGGTACAGTTAGGCCCTATCTCATTCATGCCCTCAGACATGGTGAAATTGTGTTTAATTACGAGCCTAGCGAAGGATTTCTCTTCTAAGCAGGCTGATCCAGAGTCTTATAATACGGTGATGTTTATTCGCATGTTGTTTAAAATCGGGGTGTCCTGTTTCTTGATTATGTTATCAAACTTTTCCACCAGTGTCCTGATCTTCTTAACGAGTATTATCTTGATGTTTTTTGGTCGAGTTCCAGCGAAACAGATTTTCATGATTATAACGGCCGTTGCCGTCTTAGCTATTACCGTGGTTTCGTTAGGGATTGGTCAGAGAGCCCAAACCGTTAAAACACGTATCGAGAATTATGTTCAACGTATTGGCAAAAACGAAACGAAAGTAAACAAGGCAAAAAATGAGGATTACCAGATTACACGAAGCCTCTATGCCATCGCAACTGGCGCCATTCACCCAAAAGGGCCGGGAAAAAGTCAACAGCGGTATATCCTTTCTCAAGCAGAATCCGATTTCGTTTATGCTATCATTATTGAGGAATATGGTCTAGTGGGTGGCTTAGCCATACCCCTTCTATTTCTCATTTTCATGTACCGTGGAGCCAAAGCGATACAGTACAGTACAAAACCTTTTGGTGGATTACTATCAGCCGGATTAACCTTCTCCATCGTCTTCCAGGCATTCATTAATATGCTGGTAGCCGTGGATGCAGGCCCCGTAACTGGACAACCGATGCCTATGATTTCTGCCGGTGGTACATCCTTGATTTTTACTGCGATTAGTATTGGATTAATTCTAGCGGTCAGCAGAGATAAATTTCCTGATCAACCTGTTCAACCTACCGTAGCCTAATGTCAATTAAACGCGTTATTATTTCTGGAGGAGGAACCGGTGGACATATATACCCAGCCATTTCAATCGCGAATGCGATGAAGGAAATCGACCCTTCTTTGGCATTTTTATTTGTAGGGGCTGAAGGAAAAATGGAGATGGAGAAAGTACCCAAAGCGGGTTTTGAAATTATTGGACTTCCTATTGTGGGCATTCAAAGAACGCAGGTTTGGAAAAATCTATTTTTCCCGGTCAAATTGATCAAGAGTCTTTGGCAATCTGTTCAAATTATCAAAAAATTTAAGCCCGATGTGGCGGTAGGTGTAGGAGGCTATGCGTCTGGACCGCTTTTATTAGCAGCGCGATTCCTAGGCATCCCCTATTACATACAAGAACAAAATTCCTTCGCTGGAATTACCAATAAAGCCTTAGCCGCTAAGGCTGAGCATATTTTTGTGGCGTATCCTGGAATGGAAAAGTTCTTCCCTGCTGAGAAAATCACGCTAAGTGGCAATCCTGTCAGGAAAGACTTAATCGATGCGGCAGGTAAAAAAGCAAAGGCCGCAGCGCATTTCCATTTAGACCCCGCTTTAAAAACGATTTTGATTATTGGTGGAAGCCAAGGCGCACGAAGCATTAACCAGGGAATCTTGGGTGGATTAAATCGATTAACAGCAGCGGGTGTGCAGGTAATTTGGCAAACTGGGATCGCTTTTGAGGCTACAGCTAAAGAAGCAGCGTCAGGAAATGCGAGCACCTACGTTTCTGCCTTCATTTATGAAATGGATTTAGCGTATGCCATGGCCGATTTAGTGATTTCCAGAGCTGGTGCCTCATCTGTTTCCGAAATTTGTCTTATCGGTAAAGCCAGTATCCTAGTACCACTTCCAAGTGCGGCAGAGGATCACCAAACAGAGAATGCGAAAAGCTTGGTTTCTCAAAACGCCGCCATTCTAGTTCGTGACGCGGACGTGAAAGAAAATTTAATCACAGAAGCGTTAGCTGCGCTAAAATCTGATTTAAGTACCCTTGAAAAAAATAGCCTTCGTTTGGCTAAGCCAAACGCAGCGCACGAAATAGCCCAATCCATTTTAAGCCGATGAAACAAGAATTAAGCCTGAGCGATTTGAAACAAGTCTATTTTTTAGGAATAGGAGGCATAGGCATGTCGGCCATCGCGCGCTGGTTCTTGCATAACGGCTTTCCGGTGGCGGGATACGATAAAACGGAGAGTCCATTGACGAAGAAATTAGCGGAAGAAGGGATGGTGATTCACTATGAGGATTCCATCGACTTAATTCCAGCTGCTTGCCTCTCAGATGTAGAACACAGCTTATTTATCTATACGCCAGCCATCCCGAAGGATCACATTGAGATGAACTATTTGATTTCCAAAGGTATTCGCCTCTACAAGCGCTCGGAAATTTTAGGCTGGATTACGCAGCAAATCCCTACCCTAGCCGTAGCTGGAACCCACGGAAAAACGACAACTTCATCACTTTTAACTCATTTGCTTCTTAGCGCTAAGAAAAATGTAACCGCTTTTTTAGGGGGCATTACCGTGAATTATGGTACCAACTTCATCCCAAACCATTCGAAAGAAAACATCGTTTGCGTGGTGGAAGCAGATGAATACGACCGTTCCTTCTTAACCTTGCACCCTCAAGCGGCAGTGGTGACCTCTACTGACGCAGATCACCTGGATATTTATGGCGATGGAGATTCGGTGTTAGAGAGTTTCCAATTATTTGTCAATCAAATCAAAGCAGGCGGTTTCTTCATCCAAAAAAAGGGATTGAGTCTACAATCTGCCTTGGGTGGATCGACTTTTGGAATTGATTCCGGAGATTTTAAGGCACATAATATCCGTATCGAAAATCACCGCATGATTTTTGATATGAGTTATCCAGGAGGAAAAGTACTTGACATACCGATGCGTATTCCGGGTTTTCATAATATCGAAAATGCACTGGCAGCAGCCGCTTTAGCCATGCAGGCGGGTGTAACGGGAGAAGAAATCAAAACAGGAATTGCTTCGTTCTTAGGCGTCAAACGCCGTTTCGAATACCACGTGGAATCAGATGAGCACGTGATGATCGATGATTATGCCCACCACCCGACAGAAATTGCGGCTTGCTTGAATTCTGTGAAGGCTCTTTATCCGGATGAAAAAATAACGGCTGTATTTCAGCCGCACTTATTCTCCAGAACGAGGGACTTTATTGATGATTTTGCCAAAAGCCTTGCCATCGCCGACGAACTTTATTTATTAGACATTTATCCTGCACGCGAATTGCCTATGGAAGGTATCACATCAGATTGGTTGTTAAGTAAGATCGAATTAAAAGACAAACAGGTCATCTCGAAAGCGGACCTATTACAAGTGATCGACACGAAAAAACCGAAACTTTTAGTTACGATGGGCGCAGGAGATATCGATCTTCTTTTGAATGATTTAAAATTGAGCTTATCTTAGTATAATTTTTCAAAATGAAGGCAAACGCGACGTTAATCAAGCAAGTAATCGGGATGGTGATTTTATTCACGTTCATCCTAGCTGCTGTCGTTTTTGCGGAGATTAGCTTTAACGAGGTTGTTTGCAAAGGGGTGGAAGTAAGTCTTGATTCAGAGAATGAAAAGGCCTTATTAAGCAAGAAAGACATCAAGTTGATGGTCTCAGAGCAAGGCACTGATTACTTCTTAGACAAACCCATCACTCAAATCTCCTTACGTCAAATCGAAGAACGCGTAAAGCGTATTCCTTTAGTAAAATCCTGCGAGGCGCACCATGATTTCAGTGGCGTCATTTCCGTATCTGTAAAAGAATACAAACCGATTGCTCGTATCGTTCGTTCCACGATAGGCACGTCGCCTTTTCCGGATCAGTATATTTCGGAAGATGGTAAGTTCATCGGAACGAGTCCTTTATTTACTCCGCGGATAATTGTCACAGGCGGACCCTATTTTGACGGTAAAAGAGACCTTCAAGATAGAAGAGGAAAGACTTTAATTCCCTTCTTTCAATTCATCGAAAATAATGAATTCTGGAAGGCACAAATCTCCCAAATCATCGTCGCTAAAGACGGAGGAATCGTGTTAATTCCGACGCTAGGAACTACCCGTATTGACTTTGGCCTACCGATAAATATTGAAAACAAATTCAAGAAATTGTTCATATTCTACCAAAAAGTTATCCCCAATAAAGGCTGGAACAAGTACAGCTGGGTGCAACTGAAATATAAGAATCAGGTTATTTGCGAATAAGGACCAAAATTTTTAATTTAATATCCGTTCTACAAAAAAAATATAATGCGTAACGACTTAATTATCGGTTTAGATATTGGTAGCTCTCACGTAAGAGCCATTGCAGGGAAGCAAAACGACCGAGGCAGATTAGAGATTTTAGCGACAGGATCATCCGTTAATACAAATAATGTTTTAAACGGCGAGATTGTCAATATCAATAAAACGACCGCTGCTATATCAGAGGCGATGAACCAAATTTCTCACGTCTTAGACGGGAAGAATTCGGAGCATTTCTTTGCATCGAACTTGTCAGGATCGCATATCAAAGTACAACCCTTTAGCTTATCTAAGCTACGCAAGAACGAAAGAGAGCCCGTTTCTAACAACGAGGTGATGAGCCTTTTTGAGGAAGCAAAACGCACATTTGCAGATAAAAACCCTTGCGTTTTACATACGCTACCTATCGGTTTCAAAGTAGGTAACTTACCAGAAACCTTGGATCCCATCGGCCAAATCGGTCAAAAAATTCAAGCGGATTTCGTCTTCATTTCGGCGAATCCAAGCAAGAACGACTTGTTAACGCAGTGTTTGAAATCAGCGGAGACGAAGCACTTGAAGAAAGGAAACGTTTATTTCAGTTCTTTAGCGACAGCAAGCTCTGTCTTGAATAAAGAAGAAAAGCAAGAAGGAGTTGTTTTAGTAGACTTAGGTAGCGGAACTACCGAGATTAGTATTTTCCAAAACAACCGTTTAAAGCACGCCACTGTATTAAATTGGGGCGGAGATTTGCTAACGGATGATATTCAATCCGGATTAGAGATATCCCGTGATCACGCGGAGACGTTGAAGGTACGTTTTGGGTCAGCGATCCAGAAAGATATTCCGGTTAGCGAAGTTGTGATGATCCCAGGGATTGCAGGACGAAAGGCTACGCCGGTTTCTGTGAAGAACTTAGCGATTATCATCGAAGAGCGTTTGAAGGAATTAGCAGCGATTGTCGTGGCTGAAATTTCGAAGCACACAGATAGTAAGCAATTAAAAGCCGGCTTAGTTTTAACCGGTGGTGGAGCGCAACTCCCGTACATTGATGAATTATTCCAAAAATTCACGAACCTAGATGCGCGCATCGGAGATCCGAACGCTACTTCGGCTAACCCAGCCATTGCGACCGAGATCAAAGATCCATCATTCGCTACCGTGATAGGTTTAGTGCAAGTCTATTACGATCAACAAGAATCGGCTGATGCAGATGAGGCTGCCATGGCAAGTGCGCCTGTAAAGGAAATGGCGAAAGAATCCGGTTACACAGAATCTAAACCTTCGAAACCAGCGCCGCGCATCGGCGATTTGTTCCGCAAAATGGTGGATGTAGTTATGGGTGACGATGAGGGTGGCGACGCCTCGTATTAAGCTAGAATAATTTCGATTCAATTAACTGAATCAATATGTGGATCACTTTGATGTGGATTTCTTGAATGCGATCTGCGTAACCAAAGTGGTCCACTCTTATTTCATGGCAACCATAAGCCGCTAATTGACCGCCATCTTTACCCGTTAAGAGAATCACTTCCATTCCTTTTGCTTGAGCAGCCTTCACTGCCTCCATAATATTGGCTGAGTTTCCTGAAGTAGAAATACCTACTAATACATCGCCTTTATTTCCTAATCCTTCAATGAAGCGAGAAAAGATGTAATTATACCCAAAGTCATTGCTCACACAAGAAATGTGGGATGGATCTGAAATCGCCATCGCCGCTAAAGCTGGGCGATTCTCTCGGTAACGACCAGATAATTCCTCTGCGAAATGCATGGCATCGCAATGACTTCCACCGTTCCCACAAGACAAAATCTTATTTCCGTTCTTTAAGGCCTCCACTAATACGTCAGCCGCCTTTTCAATGGCTTCAATCTTTGCAGGATTCGCTAAGAAATCAGCTAATACTTGCTGAGACTCTTGTAGGGATTGGGTGATCAGATTATTCATAATGCAAAGATAATTAAAAATCGCCTCCGGCACCGCCTCCGCCGAAGTCCCCTCCGCCAAAGCCGCCGAAATCAAATCCTCCGCCTCCTCCGCCAGAGCCTCCACGGCCGTAATCTCCACCGCCTAAAAAGATAGGTGGAAAAAACATTCCGCCTCCTCTAGATCCGGGACCTCCTCCACCCCCGCGGTTGCGAATGGCTTTGATAATCGAGATAATGACTAAAATAAGGAAGATGATGATAAATGGAGGAATTCCTTGTGGTTCATCACCGCTATCCTCATTTTTGAACTCCCCGCTGGCGCGCTGCATCATTTCGGTGGTCGCCTGATCTAAACCTTGGTAATAGGCACCTCCTTTAAAACTTGGTTTTAAAATGCGGTTAATAAGGCGTTTACAAATGGCGTCCGGCAAGACATCTTCGATGCCGCGACCCGTAACTATACGTAATTTGCGATCCTGCATTGCTGCGAGAATGACGACGCCGTTGTTTTTGCCTTTTTGGCCTACACCCCAAGACTTCGCCAGATCGATGGCATAATCGTAAGGATCTCGTCCATTGGTTGAATTTACAAGGACAATCGCGAACTGTGTCGAAGTGGAATCTGCATAGCCCCGCATCTTCTGCTCGAGCGCATTTTCCTCCTCCGGATTTAACAGGCCCGCTTCATCTAGGATATAGCCATTCGGTTTCGCAGGAATGCCTTCTTGAGCAAAAAGTCGTACACTAAAAAGAAGTAGAAATAAAAGCTTGCGCATAGAAACTAGTTAGAGCCCAAAGGAGATCTCGTTCGACAATTCATTTACATCTCCCGCCTCGTAAGGGAAAAAGCCTGCTAAGACCTCTCCAGTACGCTTCACGCCGTGAGCTAATCCAGCTCCGAATTCATTCTTTGCTAAATAAGCACGCATTTCATCGCGAATGGTTTCCCAAAACTCCGCCGGCACTTTCGCATCGATTCCCTTGTCCCCGATGATACTAAACATGCGGTCTTTGATGGCCAGATACACCAAAACCCCATTCTGCAAATCCGTCTTCTGCATACCCAATTGAAAAAATAACTCCTTCGCCCGATCAATCGGGTGTCCGGCGCAATGGCTTTCCACGTGTACGCGAATCTCCCCAGACGTCTGTAATTCAGCGTCTTGGATGGCTTGCAAAATTAGGTTTTGGTGTTCTTCTGACAACATCCTTATTTCTTTTCGTCAAAATTCACTTCCGGCGCTTTCTCTGATCCAGCTTCTGCTTGGAAGAATCCTTTCTCTGCAAATCCGGAGAAAGAAGCGATTAAGTTGTTAGGGAAAGTGACGATTAACGTATTGTACCCTTGAACAGCCGTGTTGAAATTATCACGTTCTTCTTTGATGCGGTTTTCGGTTCCTTCTAACTGAGCTTGCAATTCAGAGAAGTTTTCCGTCGCCTTTAACTGTGGGTAGTTTTCAGCCACCACCATCAAACGCGATAAAGCTCCCCCTAAAGAAGACTGTGCCGCTTGGTATTTTTGCAAATTCTGTGGACTTAAATCCTTCGAATCTAATTTCATTTGTGTTGCACTTGCACGCGCTTCGATTACCGCCGTTAATGTCGATTTCTCGAAATTAGCCACACCTTGCACCGTCTTCACTAAGTTGGGAATTAAATCCGCACGACGCTGGTACGCACTTTGAACGTTCGCCCATTTCGCTTTTACGTCCTGATCCGATGTAGCCATGCTATTACGTGAACCTACACCCCAAAAAATCACGAGAGCAATCACTCCCAAAACAATCCATACTGTCTTATTCATCTTGATAAATTTTAATTGGTTTTAGTTGAAACAAAAATACGAGTTAAATTTTAAAGACCTGATTTTTGGGCCACAATCATCCGGTCGTTCCCCTTAAAGTCCTTTAATAACTTGACTTCTTGGAAACCCTTGCTAAACAAGAGCTCCACGGTTTGAGTTCCAAAGTACTGGTTAATTTCCAAACATAAGTAGCCGCCCTGTGTTAATCTTTCAAGCGCAAAATCAGCTAAGGCTGCATAATATCTTAATGCATCATCATTGGGAACGAATAGGGCCAAATGTGGTTCATAATCAAGCACGTGATTCGCCATCTCTTTTTTCTCCTCTTCTGTAACATAAGGCGGATTTGACACAATTACATCCCAGTTACCTTCAGTAGAAGGCCAGGCGAAAATATCTTGTTCTTTAAATTTCACCTCAGCTTCTAAAGCCGTTGCATTCTGACGAGCCATTTCTAGCGCTCCTGCAGAAATATCCCAAGCCTCCACCGAAAGTGATGGCCGTTCTAATTTCAAAGAAATTGGAATACAACCTGAACCCGTACCCACATCTAAAACGGAGGCATTCTCGGGTGCGTGTCTTAAAACAAGATCCACTAATTCTTCCGTTTCCGGACGCGGAATTAGGGTATCCGAATTCACTTGAAATAAATGATCCCGGAAATAGGTCTTCCCCATCACGTATTGAAGAGGTTCTCCAGCAGATAGACGCCCCAGACGCAAATCCCAATCCGCCGGCAAGTCCACCTCTTTTTTCAAAATGATATCCATCGAACTCAAATTCCATCCCAAATCCAGGCAACGAAAGGCAATCGCACGAGCCTCAGTGGGCTCATAATGCGGCGTAATCGCGTCGATTATTTGTTGGATGAGAATAGGACTGGCAATCGATTTCATTTGTGGAGAATTTGGGTAAATTTACGAATTATAAACCGATGAAAACGCTATGAAAAAATTAATACTACCGCTCATCACAATCCTAGGATTAAGCTCGGCGGCGAATGCGCAATACAAAACGATAGGTAAGATTCACGTCTACGATGAATCTGTGACTTCTTTAATCGACCCCTCCACTCCTATTGAGATTGTAGCTGAAGGCTATACCTGGTCTGAAGGACCAGTTTGGGTGAAGAAAGGAAGCTATCTCTTATTCTCTGATGTACCTGAAAATAAGATATACCAATGGACCGCGGAGAGAGGCGCTGTACTCTATTTAACACCATCCGGTTATTCTGGGAAAGAATATTATTCGTATGAACCTGGCGCGAATGGCTTGATCATTAACCAAAAAGGAAACCTAGTTTCAGCTGAACACGGGAACCGTAGAATTGCTGAAATGCCTTTGGGAAAACCAGAATCAAAAAAATCCCTCACTGGATTATGGGAAGGCAAAAAACTCAATAGCCCAAACGACGTCATCCAAGCCAAAAACGGCGATTACTATTTCACCGATCCTCCCTACGGTTTACCAGGTCGAGGGAAAGAAGAACCGGCAAAGGAATTAGCTTATCAAGGGGTGTACCGCATTACAAAAAAGGGAGAATTGAGCTTGCAATACGACAAGATGGCCAGACCAAATGGCCTAGCGATGAACCTAGACGAAAGTATGTTGTATGTGGGCTCATCTGAACCCAAAGAATCGCACATTCTAGCTTTCCCTGTTGATAAAAAAGGGAATCTAGGCGAACCATCTGTGTTCTTTGACGCTGCCGAATTAGCAAAGCAAGGAATTCGTGGTGGCTATGATGGAATGAAGCTAGATTCAAAAGGTAATATTTGGACGACGGGTCCAGGCGGAATTTTAATCATTAGCCCAGCGGGTAAATTACTGGGACGCATCGAGACGGGGAACCCGAACTCGAATGTGAACTTTGGAGAGGATGGTTCGACCTTGTTTATTACTTCGAAGATGAATCTGCTGCGAGTAAAGACGAAGACGAAAGGACTGAAATAATCCGCGCGAATCCGCGCGAAAACACAAAAAAAAGGCCTCGATCGCAAAATCGAGGCCTTTCATTTTTTATAATTTTCTAATCTTAATGTTTCTGAACCAAACTTGGTTTCCGTGATCTTGCAATGCGATGTGGCCTTGCATTACTTTTCCGAAATCCGGCATTCCTTTGAACTTAGAACCAGCGATTAAATCTTTCCAGTTTTGGTCATCCGTGCGTGTCTCCACTACTTTGGAACCATTCAAATACAATTGCAATAAGCCCTTATTATTCACAATACGCGCCGTATTCCACTCGCCTACCGGCTTCGTTACATTCACGGATGATTTGATCAAATCATATAAGTCACCTGAATTGTGTTTGATGATTTTTCCATCTGGGTGACCTTCATCGTGCAAAACCTGCATTTCTGGACCCGTCACATACGTCGCGTGGTATTTCTTCGGATCATCTGTCACATTGAAGATAATACCCGAGTTTCCATTCACAGAGATCTTCCAATCTACTGAGAAATCGTAATTATCAAAAGAGTCATTTGTCACTAAATCGCCACCGTCTTTTTTCGCTGCATCGAAACCGATCACGCCATCTTCGATCGTCCAAGAAGATCCTACTTTATCTCCTTTTCCGTAGCTGTGCCAGCCCGTGAAGGTTTTTCCATCAAATAATAATTGTGTTCCATTTTTCTTTTCTGCCTTTGTTAACTGGTTCAATCCTTGACCAAAAGACACAAATGCGAAGCAGACCGCCGCGCAGGTTAAAACGATTTTGTTCATATTAATTAGGTTTATGATTTTTACAATACTACTAAAAGTCTACAACAATTGTATCTGTTGCGGGCAATTTTAGCGTCAAATCTTTGTAAATTGCAGGCTGATATAAAAATCCATGAAGACCAAAGTAGCCCCAAAGCCCTCCATCAACATCATTACCCTCGGTTGTTCGAAGAATCTAGTCGATTCGGAAGTACTCTACACCCAATTAAAAGGGAATGGATTAGAGGTGACCCACGAGGCGAAAAAGGACAAGGCAAATATCGTCGTAATTAATACTTGCGGCT
>JAURHT010000063.1 GCA_030833145.1 Aquirufa sp. | reverse complement strand
ATGGTTCCATTGATGACCTTCATGAAATTGATATAAGCCAAGTGTTCATCTGACACCATGGAGAAAACGTCAATGTCATGGATGGATGGGTTTACGACGGTCGACTTCGCTTGGAAGTTTTCGAGTAGTTCCCATTTTTCTTTCCATTCTTGGGCTTCCTCAAATGCCAAACGTCCGCTGGCCTCCAACATGCGTTCTTGAAAGTATGCTTTTGGCTTTTGGTAATTACCTTTTAGAATGTTGGTTACTTGATCGATATATATCAAATAATCTGTTTCCTTTTGAAGACCTTCACAAGGACCCTTGCAATTACCGATGTGGTATTCAAGACAAACCTTGAATTTCCCTTGTTCAATATTCCCAGGTTTTAAGGCAAGCGCACATGTTCGTAAGGGATATAATTGATGAATCATTTCTAGTAGACCATTCATCGCTTTTGGATTGGCATATGGACCAAAAAAAGTCCCAATACTGTGATCAATCCTTCGTGAAGTGATTAGGCGTGGAAAATGCTCTTTGGTTAAGCAGATAAACGGATACGTTTTGTCGTCCCTTAAAAGAATATTGTACTTGGGTTGAAATTGCTTGATAAGCGTATTCTCGAGTAGGAGGGCGTCAAATTCAGAATGAACGATGGTGAATTCGAGCCGACAAATCTGTTGGACTAATTTTCGGGTTTTGGTATTATGGCCTAGGATATTTGTGAAATAGCTACTGACCCGGTTTTTAAGGTTTTTTGCTTTCCCTATATATATAATGGTATCGGACGCGTCGAAATAGCGGTAGACGCCGGGTTCTTCCGGTAGGCTAGGCAGTATGTCTTTGGGTTCGAAAATTGTCATTGGTCAAAATTAGACATTAATCATGAAATTGTGATTTTGCATTATTGGTTGTTGGCGCAATTTCTTTTGCAAACGTTTACATTCGCTTAATATAGGACTCAGCCATTATTATATGAGGGTATGCGTTGTCCGTTTTTTCCTATTTTTTCCAATTTTATAGTATTTATCAGTTAAAATATCAGAGTTTTTGTAGTCGATTAGTGGTTAAATGCCATTTTTCATGGCCAAAGTGAAAAAATATCAATAAAAAGTTTGGAGGATTAAATGTCATTTTACATCTTTGGTTGATTGGAATAGCATAGCACAGTTCGCTAATTGTATCATTCCGATAAATGAGTACAATAACCTCTAAACCTATTTATTGTATTTTTAAAAGAAAAATTTATAAACCTGTTTAATGTCAACTAAAAAAAGAAAGGAGACCCATTATTGAAGTAAAACACGAGTAAAACCAATTTAATCTTATTTAGAAAACTAATTAAAACGTATTATGAAAAACAATTTTTACCAAAGTCTTCGAAGCTTCTTATTGCTCGCGATTGTGATGCTAGGGAGTTTTTCGTCATTTGCGCAGGATCGTAAGGTAACAGGAAAGGTTACTGATGCGAACTCTGAAGCAATTCCAGGAGTGAGTGTTGCTGTAAAAGGAACAACTACTGGAGCTACTACAGATGCTAATGGTGCATTCTCGGTTACCGTAAAATCGGGTAACGCTGTTCTGACTATTTCAGCAGTAGGTTACAAAACAAAATCGGTTACAGTTGGATCTCAATCTTCTATCTCTGTTTCTTTAGATGAGGATGTAAGCCAATTGAGCGAGGTAATCGTAACAGGTTACTCAGTAACAAACAAGAAGGAGTCTACAGCTGCTGCTTCGATCGTTAAAGCGTCCGATTTACAAATTGCACCAACGGGTAACGTTGAGCAAATGTTACAAGGTCGTGTATCAGGGGTAACTTTGATCACAAACGGTCAGCCAGGAACTAACTCAATCATTCGTGTACGTGGTTTTGGTGCCTTTGGTGGTAACGAGCCATTATATGTAGTGGATGGGGTTCCAGTAGGTTCTACAGATTTCTTATCTCCAGATGATATTGAGTCGACAACTGTATTGAAAGATGCGGCTGCTGCCTCTATCTATGGTGCTCGTGCTGCCAACGGTGTAATTGTTTACACAACGAAGCAAGGTTCACGTGGTAAGAAAGGTTTGAGCATTACTTACAATGGTATGTATGGTGCAACTGATCCAAACGTAGATGGTGCTCCAAAAATGTTGACTCCACAAGAGCAAGCAGATTGGACACACGTTGCATACCGTAACAACGCGGCAGCAAACGGAACAGCGGTTGCTTATACGCACCCACAATATGGTACTTCAGCGCAAGCTACTTTACCTACTTATTTGCATGCAAATGGTGCGAACGCAGTTAACAATGTTGATATCGCTGCTATTTCAGCTGCTCGTGCTGCTAATCCAGAGAACGTTTTCTTGATCAAAGCTAACAAGGCTGGTACAAACTGGTATGATGAAATCACACGTTTAGGTATGACACAACGTCATTCATTAGGCTTCTCAGGAGGTTCTGATGCAGGTCGTTTCTACTTAGGTTTATCTGGACAACAACAAGATGGTATCTTGATTCAGAATGATTTTAAGCGTTATTCTGTTCGTTTTAACTCAGAATTTAGCCTTGGAAAGAAAGTGAAGATCGGAGAGAACTTACAGTTCACTTACCGTTCAGTTCGTGGTCAAGCAGGTGGTAACAACGGTTTAGGTGTTGCTGGTGATGAGTCAGTAATCTTATCAGCTTATCGTATGCCAACTGTTATTCCAGTATTTGATGAGTTTGGATCTTATGCATCTACGAAAGCTGCAGGTTTTAACAACCCTCGTAACCCAGTTCGTCAAATTGTGTTGAACAACTCAAATGACAATAACTACAATGCGAATGCAGTAGGTAACGTTTATGTTGATTATGAGCCAATTAAAGATTTGTCATTACGTACAAGTATTGGTGGTTTATATAATGGTTCAGGATATAAGAACTATAACTATCGTTATTTAGGTGATTCAGAGCCTGAGGCATCTAACTCATTCTCAGAAGGCCAATCATATGTATTTGCTTGGGTAATGACTAATACAGCGAACTACAAATACCAATGGAGAAAACATGGTGTTAAATTATTAGCTGGTTTAGAGGCATTGAATACAGGAGCTGGTCGTTCGATCAATGGTTCTGGTATCAATCCATTCTCAATGGACTTGGATTTCGTAACCATGAACTCAGTGCAATCTCCAGTTGTTAACTCGAACTTATTCTCAGGTGTGAATTTCTATTCAGTATTTGGTAAGTTAGATTACAACTTTAATGAGAAATATTACTTCACTGGAGTTGTTCGTCGTGACGGTTCATCTCGTTTTGGTTCTCAGAATCGTTATGGTGTATTCCCTGCATTCTCTGCAGCTTGGCGTGTAACATCTGAGGAATTCATGAAGGATATTCCTGCAATCACAGACTTGAAAGTTCGTGGTGGTTGGGGTACAATGGGTAACTCAAATAACGTAGACCCAGCTAACCAGTTCTCTTTATATGCTGCTAACCGTGGTAACTCATTCTATCCAATTGATGGTCAATCATCAGGAGCGAATGAAGGTTACTATCGTTCACGTATCGGTAACCCTGCTGCGAAGTGGGAAACTGCTGTAACTTCTAACGTCGGTATTGATGCAACATTGTTAAACGGTAAGTGGGAAGTAGTATTTGATATTTGGAGAAAAGATACAGAAGATTTATTATTCAACGTGCCACTTCCAGCGGTTGTTGGATCGGCTGCTTCTGCTCCATCTGTTAACGTAGCTAAAATGCGTAACCAAGGTATTGATATGCAAGTTATCAACCGTGGTAACATCACTTCTGACATCAAGTATGAATTGACATTCAATAACTCATTCTTGAAAAACGAAATCGTTGCGTTTGCTCCAGGTATCACTAACTTACTTGGTGGTTCATTCCGTGGAATTAACCCAATTCGTATGGAAGTAGGTCGTTCATTATCTTCATTCTACGGATACCAAGTAATTGGTTACTTCGCTTCAGCTGCTGAAGTAGCTTCAGCTCCTGCTCAATCAGGTGCTGGTGTAGGTCGTTTCCGTTATGCAGATATGAATGGTGATGGTAAAATTACTCCTGCAGACCGTACATACTTAGGTTCTCCAGTACCAACTTACACGGGTGGTGTTAACGTAGGTTTGACTTACAAAGATTTTGACTTGAACATGTATTTATATGCATCTGCAGGTAACAAAATCTGGAACCAATCTAAGTGGTTTACTGATTTCTACGGAACATTTGAAGGATCAGGAAAAGGGGTTCGCGCTAAGCAATCTTGGACTCCTGCTTTAGGTAATGCTGCTGAAGCTCCAATTTGGGAGTCAGCATCTAATATCTCTACTTCAGCTGCTGAAAACTCTTGGTACGTAGAGGATGGTGATTATATCCGTCTTCAAAATATCTCGTTAGGTTACAAAGTTCCTAAAAACATTATCTCTAAGATCGGTGTTAAGGGAGCAAAAGTAACTCTTTCAGCGAACAACTTGCTAACCTTTACTAAGTACAAAGGTTTAGATCCAGGTGTTGGTGGAGCTGCTGATACAAGCTTTGGTATTGACGTAGGTAACTACCCAGTTACTCGCTCATTCAATGCTTCGATCAACTTGAATTTCTAATTTAGCGAAAGCCAATTTTAAAAATTAAGAACATGAAAAAATATCAGATTTTAAAGCGATTAAGTTTAGTTAGTGCGTCAGCATTCATGTTGACATTCGCTTGTAAGGATCAGTTTTTAGAGGTAGCGCCAACAGCTTCATTAGCTCAAGCGCAGTTATCTTCTAAAGCTGGTGTAGAAGGTGCCTTGATTGGTGCTTACGCTCAGTTAGCAGGTAAAGGGTTTTCTCGTTTAGCTGCGCCAACCAACTGGGTTTGGGGATCTATCCGTGGTGGTGAGAGTAACAAGGGTACTGACCCAGGTGACTACTCTAACATTAACGTAATGCAACGTTATGAAGTACCAGCAGTTGATGGTGACTTGAACTCAACATGGCAAGCGAAATACGAAGGTATTGCGCGTTGTAATGCGACAATCAACTTAGCAAATGGTTCGAAAGAATTATCTGCTTCGGATAAAACTCGTGTTATCGGAGAAGCTCGTTTCTTACGTGCTCACTACTATTTTGAGTTGAAGAAATTATTCGGATCTGCTCCATATGTAGATGAGACTCAAGATTACGGTAAGGGAATTGAGAAAGTAGTTGCTACTGCTGACTTATACCCTAAGATCGAAGCTGACTTGAAATTTGCTTATGACAACTTGCCTGAGACATCGTCTTCAGCAGGTCGTGCTAACAAATGGGCAGCGGGTGCTTACTTAGGTAAGGCTTACTTGTTCCAAGGTAAATTTGCTGATGCAAAAGCAATCTTTACTACGGTTATTGCAAATGGTAAGACTACAAATGGTAAGAAGTACGGTTTAGTATCTAAGTTTGCTGAAATCTTCAATGCGGAGAATGACAACAACGAAGAGGCTATCTTTGCTGTACAATCATCTATGAATACTGGTAACGTAAACAACGCAAACGGTTTTGATGACTTGAACTACCCATACAATACGGGTTCTGATGGTCCAGGTAACTGCTGCGGATTCTTCCAACCATCTTTCTCGATGGCGAATGCTTACCGTGTAACTGCTGATGGTTTACCATTATTAGGAGAGCAAGCTGATGGAACTCCAGATTATAGCTCTGCTGCTAATGCAGTGAAGCATGACTTTGGTGTATCTTCATCTGCTCCATTTACAGAAGATGCTAATCCATTAGATCCACGTATTGACCACACAATCGGTCGTCGTGGTATCCAATACTTAGACTGGATCGAGCATCCAGGAGCTAACTGGATTCGTGCTCAACCTTATGCAGGTCCATACTCACCTAAGAAATACATCTACTACAAGCGTCAAGAGAATACATTGACGGATGGATCTTCTTGGACACGTGGTTATGCGACAATGAACTTCAACATTATCCGTTTTGCGGACGTATTGTTGATGGCTGCTGAAGCAGAAATCGAAGCAGGTAGCTTAGCAACTGCTTTGAATTACATCAACCAAGTTCGTTCTCGTGCTGCAAATCCAGCTGGATTTGTTAAGAACGCGAAAACGGGTGCTAACGAAGCTAACTACGTAATCTCTACGTATTCAACTTTAGGCGATCAAGCAAACGCTCGTAAGATCGTTCGTATGGAGCGTTTATTAGAGTTGGCTACTGAAGGTCACCGTTTCTTCGACTTAGTTCGTTGGGGTGCTGCAAACAAAACGTTGAATGCATACTTGAAATACGAGGCTAAGTATTTAGTTACTAAGTTTGGTGGTGCGTCATACTCTGATACTGATGCATTATTACCAATTCCTCAAGCGCAAATTGATATTCAAGGAACTTCTGTATTGAAGCAAAACCCTGGTTATTAATCGATTGATTTTAGTTTAAAAAAGGTGGGGAGAAGTCCCCACCTTTTTTTATTTTAGTGGTTCAAAGATTAAACCCGATTATGTATACTCGATTACTATCTGCCTTTGTTATTTTATTTATTTTTTCCTCATGTAAGGACAAGACAACTTTTGAACTGCTATCTGATGAGGATACTGGTATTCATTTTTCAAACACAATCGCCGAAAACGATACGTTGAATATTTTGAAGTATGAATATCTCTATAATGGTAGTGGAGTTGGTATGGGAGATTTTAACCAAGATGGCAAACTGGATGTGTTTTTTGCCGGCAACCAAGCCGCGAGTACCCTCTATTTAAATCAAGGCGATTTTAAATTTGAAGACATTACCAAGTCATCCGGTATTCAAACTGCTGGCCGCTGGTGCTCTGGTGTTTCTGTCGTCGACATTAATGGCGACGGTTTGTTAGATATTTATTTGTCGGCAACCATGAAGCTTTCCGCCAAAGATCGCGAAAACATGCTTTTTGTCAATCAAGGGGTGAAGGATGGAAAACCTACCTTTAAGGAAATGGCCGCCGAATATGGCGTTAATGATGCTGGACACAGCGAACATGCTGCGTTCTTTGATTATGATCGAGATGGCGATTTGGACCTATATGTATTAACGGACGTCATTGATCAATTTCCTTCTTTGTACCGACCTAAAGTTACCGATGGTTCCTATCCAAATACGGACCGACTTTACCGCAATGATTACGTAAAAGGGGCGGCACATCCCGTATTTAAAAATGTATCCAAAGAAGCTGGTATTACCATCGAAGGATACGGGCTAGGGATAAATATTTGTGATATCAATCAAGACAACTGGCCTGATATTTATGTTACGAACGACTATGTATCGGATGATATTTTATACATCAATAACCAAGATGGAACATTCACGGATCAAGCAAAAACCTATTTCAAACATACCAGTTTAAGTGCGATGGGTAATGACGTTGCGGATGTCAACAATGATGGTTTGGCAGATATCGTAGCTTTGGATATGCTTCCAAAGGACAACGAGCGTAAGAAGCAATTAGCGCCACCAAATAGCTACCAAGCTTATCAAAATAGTGATATTCACGGGTATACCTACCAATACATGCGAAATACGCTGCAATTGAATTCTGGAAAAAAAGCTGATGGTTCAGCGATTCCATTCCAAGAAGTGAGTTTGCTTGCCGGTATGTCAGAAACCGAGTGGAGCTGGTGTCCTTCCTTAGCTGATTTTGATAATGACGGATTTAGGGATTTAATGATTACGAATGGCTTCCCCCGTGATGTGACGGATCGAGACTTTATGTCTTATCGCGCTAATTCTCAACGGCTGGCGTCTGATGCCGTTTTGCTTGAGCAATTGCCTGTCATTAAAGTAAATAACTATGCATTTAAGAATAAGGGTGGTTTGCAGTTTGAGGATGTGAGTGCGGCTTGGGGAATTCAAGTTCCTTCTTTCTCTAATGGAGCAAGTTATGGCGATTTAGACAACGATGGGGACCTTGATTATGTTGTGAATAATATCAATGACAAAGCCTTTGTATACCGTAATAATTCCATCGAGCAAAACGCAGATAAAAGTCATTTTTTACGTGTGAAGTTTGAAGGTAAAGGTTTAAATAAACAAGGATTAGGCGCTCATGTAGAAGGGGTGTTTGCAGATGGTACTTTGTTCTATTATGAGAACTCTCCTTATCGAGGTTATTTATCCAGTGTAGAGCCTGTTGCTCACATAGGCCTAGGGGCAAAACTGAAAATTAAAGAATTACGTATTATTTGGCCGAATGATTCCATGCAAGTGATCAAAGCTCCCAAATCAGATCAGATTTTGGAAGCGAATATCGCTAATGCGCGTATACCCGCCGTGTCAATGATGACCACGCCTGCGCCTTTATTGGAAGATATTTCTTCGCAAACATTATTGACAGATTCACCGAAAGAATACGATTTCATCGACTTCAATTACCAAAGTTTATTGCCTTTCAAAATGTCTCAATTAGGGCCTGGAGCGTCCGTTGGTGATGTGAACGGGGATGGATTGGAAGATATGTTTGTAGGTGGAGCCAAGTTTTATTCGGGTATATTCTACCTCCAACAACCCAATGGTACATTTAAATCTAAATTCTTAGAAGGTGTTGCAGAAGACAAATTGAAATTAGGAGAAGATCTAGGTTCATTGTTGGCCGATATGGATCGAGACGGAGACCTTGATTTATACATCGCCCGGGGTGGAACCGAAGGGAAACCTGGTGCGGCTAGTTTCCAAGATGTTATTTACATGAATGACGGCAAAGGCAATTTTACGTTAAACCCGAATGCTTTACCGGTATTTACGGAAAGCAATTCGGCGGTACGCGCCTTGGATTTTGATCGCGACGGGGACTTGGATTTATATGTCAGCGGTAGAAACGTGGCTTTTCAGTACCCATTGGGCACGGTTTCCCGATTATTACGCAATGATTCCAAGCCAGGACAAATCAAGTATACCGATATGACTAAGGTATGGGCTCCTGAATTTTTGCAGGAAAGTCTTGCCTGCGATGCTATATGCACAGATTTCAATCAAGATGGTTGGGTCGATATCGTAGTTGCTGGCGAGTTCGCACCGATTCAATTTTTCGCTAATCAAAAAGGTCATTTGAAGAAATTAACTGAAACAGGAGTTGAGGGAATGACTGGTCTTTGGGGTTCGATTGCATCCGCTGATTTTGACCAAGATGGTGATGTGGATTTCATTGCTGGCAATATGGGAAAAAATACGTTGTTGCGTGCCTCATCTAAGCAACCAGTCGATGTATGGCATGGAGATGTAGATGCGAATGGAGTATACGATGTTTTCCCTTTTGTCTATTTCCAAACTCAGTCGGGTACACTGATCTCAGCACCATTATTTGGCAAAGATGATACGCATAAGCAACTTAATGCGACGCGTCAACGATTTGTATATTACAAGGAGTTTGGTGTTGTTTCGCAGGATAAGTTTTTCTTAGAAACAGAAAAAGCCAAAGCTAAAAAGATTTCAATGACCGAAAATGCTTCTGTGTACATGGAGAATTTGGGAGACGGGAAATTCAAATCGCATGAATTACCTCGCCTAGCTCAAGTTTCTGCGATGAACGGAATGCAGATTTTGGACATCAATCAAGATGGAAATTTAGATGTGCTGTACGTTGGTAATAATTTCGGAAATGAAGTTGCCATGGGACGTTATGATGCCTCAAATGGGGGAGTCTTGTTAGGAGATGGTCGTGGTGGATTTAAATTTCAAACAGGTTCAGGCATCTTTGTTCCTGGAGATGCGAAATCATTGGTGAGTATTCGATTAGGGAAAGACCAATTAGCTTTCGTAGCCTTGCAGAATAGAGGTCAAATGTATACTTTTAAACCAAAGATGGCGTTTGATTTCTTGCCAGTCAATCAAGATTATAGCTATCAATTTAAGGGAAAGACTCAGAAAATTACTTGGACATATGGCTCGTCTTACTTGAGCCAAAGTCAATTAGCGCAAGGATTTGTTCCGCATGGTGCGAAACTAGCGAAGTAGGTTCTTATAATAGGTCAGCTGAAGACCAGGCGTTAAATTTGCGCCTGGTTTTACAGCGCCAAACTGATAATTGCCCAACAAAATATCAATATCGCCATCGCGATCTACATCACCTGCATCCATCGCGATGTAATGTCCACCATCTGGAATTTGTAAGTTACTAACCTTAAATTTTAGGTTTCCTTGGTTTTGGAAATACAAAAAAGACTCAATTTTGCCCTGATCATTTTCAGCAAAGAATGCGATCATGGCTAAGTCTAAATCTCCATCTTGATCGAAATCTCTAGCAACGGTTTTTGATGCCCCATATGCTGGGTAGAAATACGATTCCTTGAAGTTATTGCGGTGATCATTGAGGAAAATATGAACGCCATGATAGGCTTTTTTGGAATGTGAATAATCCGCATTATCTCCATTTGATATGATGATGTCATCATAGCCGTCCTTATTCAAATCAGCAACCTCCATGTAGCTGCTCCCGTAAACTGAATCAAATTGCAACAGAGGTTTCTCCACAAATAAGCCCATGCCTTTATTTATATATAATGAAACTCCTTCACGGGCTTGCGCCATCAAGACTAATAAGTCGGCTTTCCCATCCCCTGTATAATCTTTAATGACCACATTGCGCGCTCCAGCCTGCAATTTCAATACATTTTTCTTGCCTGATTTTCCATCTACCCATATCAATTCTCCAGCCTCAAACCCATATTCGCAAATGACGTAGTCAGACGTGCCATCCCCATTAAAATCACTGATTTGAATGTCAACCGGCCTTTTAAGTGAATCCACGATGGCATCTAATTTGCCCTGTTTGTTCAAGGAATACATGTGCCCTAACTTTTGATCGTTTGGATACATTTTGCCTATCCCTAGCAAATAGGTTTTATCACCAACAAATTGTGTAAGTGCCACTGGGCTATGTGTTTCTAGCGTTTGTTTGATCTTTAATTGACTGTCCATGACCCATAATTTTCGATTCCGAGTACCTACCCAAACTTCAGGTTTTTGAGGATGAATACGAATGGATGTCACACTTCCCAGCGGGTCAGCTGGAGAGATAAATGATTCCCGTTTAAAGTGCAAGGGCTCCGAACTGATTGGACTACGTTTCGGTTGGGGTAGTGGTTTTTCAGGTGCTTTTGCCGTGTAATAGGCGACAATTAAATCCCAATCTTCTTGGCTGATTTTAGGCGTTTCGGGATAGATGTCCAATTGCATCGCACTCTGGTATTGTTCATCTGGAATTTTTGTTAGCAATTCAAATCGATTTCCAATACCTAGGCGATAAGCCATTTCTGGTAAAACCCCCTCGTTCCATGTTTTCTTATCTAATAAGCTGGGGT
>JAURHT010000276.1 GCA_030833145.1 Aquirufa sp. | reverse complement strand
TTAGGTAACATGCTGACTAAGTATCCTGTTCGCAAGATCACGATGAAATCCGCAGGTGTTTCGACCTTGGGTGGGGTAGATATTTGGTATGATCCGACCATCGGTCGTTTGAATCGCGATGGACATGGCGATCACATTGGCAATTTCGAGCCAAATGATAGCATTTTAGCCATCTACTCTTCAGGAAACTATGAGTTGACGAATTTCGAATTAACGAATCGATATCCAGCAGAGGAAATTATGTACCTGAAGAAATTTGAGCCTCAGGCAATTATCTCTGCTGCTTATTTCGACGGGTCGAATAAAACACACTTGATCAAGCGTTTCCATTTAGAAACGACTTCGTTAGACAAGAAATTCTTGTTCATCTCAGATCACAAAGCAAGTAAACTCATTGCCGTAACCGATAATTACGCCCCTAATGTGCAGATTAAGCACAAACCAGATGGCAAGACGAACGAACTTGAAATCATCCCCATCGATGACTTAGCTGAAGTACGCGGATGGAAGGCATTAGGTAGTAAGTTGAATTATCCGAAACTAGTGGACCTAACCTTCTTAGAAACGGAAGAAGAGGCTCCAGCTAGCGAAAAAGCGACACCAATCGAGGCAGAAGCTGATGCTGATGCTGAAGCTGAAGAAGTAGATGTTCAAGCAGAGGTCGAAATAGAAACACAGGAGGAGCAAGTCGCAGAGGAGGTAAACTTGACAAACGACGAACCTGAATTTGTCGTTAATTTCCCAGAAGAAAAAGAAGAGCCGAAAGAGGAGAAAGAAGACATACCATTTGAAATCAAAAATCCACCAACTGGGGAGCAGTTAGGCCTATTTTAATGGAATTAAAGCTGAATAATCCGAAAACTTTGAATGCTTGGGCCTTTTACGACTGGGCAAATTCAGTTCATTCTTTAACGATTACTTCAGCCATATTTCCCATTTATTTTCCAAACGCGGCTGTCACTTTGGGTAGTGACACACCAGGGATTATTAATATACTAGGTTTTGAGTTAAGCAACACGGTTGTTTTCTCCTATTCGATTTCACTTGCCTTTTTAGCTCTAACTATTTTAATGCCATTCCTATCTGGAATAGCAGATTATACAGGTTCAAAGAAGAGCTTCATGCGCTTCTTCTGCTACCTAGGATCACTTAGTTGCATCGCCTTGTTTTTCTTTAGCAAAGGCCATTATTATATCGGCACACTCGGATTCTTGTTTTCAATCATTGGCTGGGGAGGAAGCATGGTCTTTTACAATAGCTTTTTGCCAGAAATCGCCAGCCCAGACCGTTTTGATCGTCTAAGTGCGAAAGGTTTTACCTTAGGATATATCGGATCAGTCTTATTATTAGTCCAAAACCTGACCATGCTTTTAAAACCAGAATGGTATGGCGGAATTGGAGGCGAAATGGCTGCACGAGTTTCCTTCTTAACCGTAGGTTTATGGTGGTTAATCTTTGCACAAATACCGCTTCATTACTTACCTGATTCGAAAGCAAAGGAAAAAGACACCAATCAATGGTGGTTAGGCGGTTTCAATGAACTTAAGAAGGTTTTTAAAGAGGTAACCTTAAATAAAGAAATTAAGAATTTCTTATTAAGCTTCTTCCTATTTAATATGGGAGCTCAAACGGTAATGTATTTAGGTGCCTTATTCGGAAGTCAAGAATTACATTTACCGGAGGATGCCTTGATCATCACAATTCTATTAATTCAGTTAGTGGCCATCCCTGGGGCTTATTTCTGCGCCCGTTTATCTGGTTGGGTGGGAAATATTAAAGCACTTGGTTTAATTGTCCTCGTTTGGATTATCGTATGCGCCTATGCTTACACGGTTACGACACAATTCAATTTCTATTTATTAGCCACTGCCATCGGTTTCGTGATGGGTGGAATTCAATCGAATAGTAGAGCTACCTATGCCAAATTATGCCCAAAAGGGGAGAAGGACACTGCTTCTTACTTCAGCTTTTATGATGTGTGCGATCGCATGTCGACGGTTATTGGAACGTTTATGTTTGGCCTAATTATACAATTAACAGGGAATATGCGCATTAGTATATTGGTTCTTACTTTTGTTTTTGGCGCGAGTTTAATCTTTTTAAGACCCTTATTGCTCAGCCCTAAGGCAAAGGCTATATGGGGATAATATTTCGTTCTGCCGCCTGTTTCCATGAATCTGGAATATGAGCGAGGATTTCGACTTCTAAAGCCTTTACAATTGCTTTTCTAGAATAAGAGGGTGCATGAACGAGCGCTACTTCACGAACAGGCTTCGGTTCAGGTAAAGTATATACCTTCTCCTTCAATTTAGGATCT
>JAURHT010000062.1 GCA_030833145.1 Aquirufa sp. | reverse complement strand
TGCAAAGCGGCAAAACGTTGAATATTTAAGCCGTTTGGCAAAATTAATTCTGGAATGCGGCCTAAGAAATACTGGCATTCTTTGGCGGTAATATCGCTGACCGTGGTTAATACATCGGCTTTTTGAGCAGCGGCGCGCTCGAAACAAGCTTGTGCCTCGATGCCATAATGCTTTGCTTCTTTGTACCAATCAAAGTTCTCAATGACATCGTAAAAGTTCGGCACATTACCCGCTAAATAGCGGCCTAACATCGTGGCGTGAGTCGTAAAGACGGTCGAAATTTTGACTTTATCCTTCTTGAGATCCGGTAATCCAGTGGACGCCATCCATTCATGGAAATGTGCCACCAGTTGCGTTTTATTCTTATTTTCTTCGGCCACCTCGGTTAAAAGGAGTCGGATCATTTCCCCAAAAACAATCGTTTGGTCTACTAAATCCTCCACCCCTAAGGTCGAAATCTTGTGATTATCCCAAATCCGTCCTTTGATCTCATTGACTTTAGGTAACAAGGTTTCCAGTTCAAAAAGCACGATTTTAGGCTTTCCTGTGATCAACCAATAGCCATAATGAATGCCTAAACCTTTCTGGCGCATGCTGATAATCGCGCGACCCAGCGGCGTTTCATCGGTAACCGGAATGGGTTCAAATTCTGCGGAGGCAGTTTGGGGAAAATAGGGCCCTAACAAGGCGTAATCTTCGCCCCATTTTTCGACCATCGAAGGTACTTTCGTCCGGATAACCGTATAAATCCCACCCACCTGATTACAGGTTTCCCACGCAATCTCAAATAAATATTTCTTCTTCTCTACTGCCATAATATCGCTTACATATAGGACGCGCTCTCGATTACCTGCGTTTTCCCGTTTTTAGTGATGGTGTAATTAAATCCTTTTTGGATGGCATAAGCGCCATATTCTCCTTTTTTATTGAGGGCCAAATACCCGATTTGGAATTCCTTGTATTTATAGCGTTTCACGATGCGCATCACGGCCTCTTCACAGGCTTTTTGAGGGGACATTCCTTGTCTCATTAATTCGACAATTAAGAAAGATCCCAACGTCTTCATCACAAATTCTCCTAATCCGGTCGCACAAGCGCCACCTACTTCATCATCACAAAAAACGGCTCCACCAATAATAGGGGAGTCACCAATACGACCGTGCATTTTAAACGCCAAACCACTCGTCGTACAAGCGCCGGCAATTTCGCCTGCTTTTCCAATGCCTAATAAACCGATCGTATCGTGTCGTTCAATATTAATAACCGGCTCATATTTGGATTCTTTTTTCCATTCTTCCCAGGCTTTTTTCGAGCTTTCTGTTAACAGATTCTCTACTTTAAATCCTTGATCTATCGCAAACTTTAAAGCGCCAGCACCTGATAACATGACGTGAGGCGTTTTTTCCATCACGGCTCTCGCTACAGAAATGGGGTGCATGATGCCCTCAAGAAAGGTGACTGAACCTGCATTGCCTAAATGATCCATTATGCAGGCGTCCAATGTAACATGACCGTCGCGATCTGGATAACCCCCGTAACCCACCGAAGTGTCGTTTGGATCGGCTTCCGGGATGCGTGCACCGGCTTCGACGCCATCGAGCGCTTTACCTGTTTCCATCAATTTATTCCAACCCGCTATGGTCGCTTTTTCGTTTTTCCAAGTCGCTATAATGAGTGGTTCGGAAGTTTTTGCCTGGGCGCTTGCTCCCAAGCTAGCGCCTATAAGAGTAGAGGTTTGAAGGAAGGTGCGTCTTTTCATATAGCTTTAAAGATAATTTATTTGGGTGTAATGCAACAATTTTGTAAAATTGTCTTTCTAAAATAGAAAAAAATCTTCGGATATTTCATTTATCTACCCCTATTTCATCAATGAAAATCATTAAATCTGCTTTTCCTCTGGTAATCGCCCTGTTTTTAACCTATGCGATGAACCAAAGCTGGGGAACTATTCCTCCCATCGGAAAAATATTCAGTCCCTTTCACGGCTTTTGGATGAATGCCGAAAGCCCAGATTCAGGCGAACCCACAGAAGAAACCTTGCAAATCGAGGGATTACATCAACCCGTTCAAGTCGTCTATGACGAGATGGGCGTGCCGCACGTTTTTGCGCAAGATGACCACGATCTTTATTTAGCTCAGGGTTATTTGACAGCCAAAGACCGTTTGTGGCAAATGGAATTCCAAACACACTTCGCAGGAGGTCGCATCTCTGAAATCGTAGGAGAAAAAGGAATCGCCTCTGATCAATTCCAGCGTAGAATGGGTTCGGTCTATGGTGCCGAGAAGTCCTTCGAAGGAATGCAGCAAGATCCTGCCGCAAAAATGGCGCTTGAAGCCTATTCAGCTGGGGTAAATGCGTACATTGGGTCTTTGTCTGATCGCCAATTACCTTTGGAATACAAATTATTGAACTACCGTCCAGAGCCATGGACACCTATCAAGAGCGCCTTGTTCTTGAAGAATATGTCTTTCGTATTAGCCTCTGGAACGGATGATTTGAAGATGACGAATATCTTGCGAAAATACGGCCGTGAGGTAGCTGAGGATCTTTTCCCTAATTATCCATTCCAAGAAAGCCCGATCATTCCGGTAGGATCTCCAGTTGATTTCAAACCGGTACCCATTCCTGCGGCACCCGCAGACTTCACGGGTTTAGGAAGCTCGATGTCTACACCAGAAAAGGACCCCAACATTGGTTCGAATAACTGGGCTGTTTCAGGAAACAAGACAGTATCAGGCTTGCCTATTTTAGCGAATGACCCGCACTTAACCTTGTCGTTGCCATCGATTTGGTACCAAATGCAATTAGTCGCTCCGGGCGTGAACGTCTACGGTTCCACGATGCCAGGAACGCCTAATGTCATCATTGGATTTAACAAAAATGTGGCTTGGGGTGTAACGAACGTAGGTTCAGATGTTTTGGACTGGTACCAAGTAAAGTTCAAAGACGCCTCGAAAAAGGAATACTGGCACGATGGCAAATGGAAGAAAACAACCATGCGCATCGAAACCTTTAAGATTAAAGGAAAGAAGGACATGGTCGATACTATTTTCTTTACGCACCATGGACCAGTCGTGTATTTATCACATGAAAAGCCATTCCGTTCAAATATTCCGGTAGGCCATGCCTTGCGTTGGATTGCTCACGAGAAATCACAAGAATTAACGACGTTCTATCAATTGAACCGCGCGAAAAATTACGAGGACTACAAAAAGGCGTTGACTTTCTACTCTGCTCCAGCACAAAATTTCGTGTTTGCTAGTAATGAAGGCGATATCGCTTTATGGGTGAACGGTAAGTTCCCGTTGAAGTCGAAATTGCAAGGAAAGTATTTATTAGATGGAACGGATGCCGCGGCTGATTGGCAAGGATTTATTCCTCAGGCGCACAATCCGCACGTGTTGAATCCGGTTCGCGGTTTCGTGAGTTCGGCGAATCAATTCTCGACGGATCCGTCTTATCCCTATTATTTAGGCTGGCAATATGCGCCATCTGAGCGTGGTCGTCGCATCAATGAGCGTCTGGCGGTGATGGAGAAAATTACGATGGATTCCTTACGAGGTCTCCAAAACGACAACTTCAACATCCGTGCTCGTGAATTATTGCCTTTGCTTTTCGCTCAGGTGAAATCACCTACTGCGGCTCAATCGAAAGCATTAGCTGCTTTGAAATCTTGGAATTTAGTGAATAGCCCTGAGTCTGTGGGAGCTACTATTTTTGAAAACTGGGTGGTGACTTTACAGAACTGTCTTTGGGATGATGAATTCTCCGCAGATGAAAAAGTGCCTATGAGCCGTCCTTCGATGGATCGCACGATTCAACTGATCAAATCGGAGCCAACAGCGCGCTGGTGGGATGATACGAAGACGCCTGCTAAAGAGTCGATGTCAGATATCGTGATGAAGTCATTGCAAGCGAATGTGGATACCTTGGTGAAACAACACGGTCCGCAGGGTCCAGAATGGGCTTGGTTCAAGCACAAGCAAACGGGGGTTCGTCACTTAATTCCAGGAATGGATGCCTTGTCTCGATTGAATATCCCGATTGGTGGGGGTGGGACCATCGTGAATGCGACGACCACGAAGACGGGTCCATCGTGGCGTTTAGTGGTAGAGCTTTCGAAAGAGGGCAAACCAAGAGCCTATGGGGTTTACCCAGGGGGCCAGTCAGGAAATCCGGGGAGCAGTCATTACGATGATTTGATTGATACCTGGGCCAAAGGAGAGCTAAAGCCTCTTTTATACCTAGAATCACCGGATCAAAAATCGAATCGTTTACGTAAGAAAATCACTTTATCGAAATAAGCATTATGAGCAAGTTTATCTATAGTATCATTTTAATTGTTATCGGTGCTTTGGTGGGTATTTACCTGCCTTGGTATGCGATGGGTGTGGCCTTTGGGCTAGTGGCCTTTGTGTTAAATATGCCGTTGAAGTCAAGTTTTTTAACTGGATTTCTGGCGGGTTTTGTTTTATGGGTAGTATCAGCCTTATGGCTAGATATACAGCACCCTAGTACACTACCTAGTCGCATGGCTCAAGTTTTTCCTTTAAAGGGAAATGTGTTTGCTTTATTTATGCTAACTGGCGTGCTAGGAGGCTTATTTAGTGGCATTTGGACCTGGGCTGGGGCTAGATTAAGACAGAAATAATAATTTTTTAGGACAAACGATACAGACCTTGTATATTTGCCTACAATCCAATAAATAAAAATAATACACGTGAAAAATTTACCATACGCTTGGTTGGGCGTTTTAACCATCGCAATTGCTTTTTTATTTTACCAAAATTCAGGTAGCTCGTCTGCAGGCTTAGGTGCTTCGACAGCTGATGGAAAACGTATCGTATTCGTGAATTCAGATTCGTTATTAACGAATTACCAGTTTTACAAAGACGCTCAAAAAGAGTTTGAGAATAAAGGATACCGTTTACAAGTTGATTTAGGTCAAAAAGAGCAATCACTTCAAGCAGAATTACAAGCGATTCAACAACGTGCTTCTGCCATGACTCAAGCAGAATTGCAAGCAGCTGATATGACTTTGAAGAAAAAAGGTGCTGAATTGCAACAATATTCTCAACAAAAGCAAGCGGAGTTAGGTCAAGAGCAAGCAAAGAAAAACGAAGAATTGTACAACAATATTCGTGACTATATCTCGAAGACAAACAAAGCAAACAAATATGAGTTTGTGTTAGGTTATTCTAAAGTGGGTGGCGGAATTTTATTTGCAGATCCTTCTGTAGATGTAACACAAAAAATCATTGAAGGATTGAACAAAGAGTACGCTGCAACGAAAGGCGACAAAAAAGAAGATAAATAATAGCTTTTAGCTACATTTAGCCACGCAGTGTTTCGCTGTGTGGCTTTTTTTATTCAAATGGCAAAAGAAAAAATCCAGAAGACTGTTGAAATCAAGAATCGTAGGGCTTCCTTTGAATATGCATTCATTGATACCTTCACAGCTGGCTTGGTATTGACTGGTACCGAGATTAAATCGATTCGCCAAGGGAAAGCCAATCTAACCGATGCCTACTGTATTTTCTTTCAGGAGGAACTCTTCGTTCGCAATATGCACATTTCGGCCTATGACGAGGGTACGCATTACAATCACGACCCCTTACGTGATCGCAAGTTGCTGTTATCTAAACGCGAGTTAGGTAAATTACAGAAGGAGTTGAAGAATGTGGGTTTGACAATTATTCCTACCCGTCTATTCATCTCAGATAAAGGCTATGCCAAACTAAACATCGCACTATCGAAAGGTAAAAAGACCTTTGATAAACGAGATGACATTAAAGAAAAAGATGTGAAACGGGATATGGATCGCTCGATGTCCTAATTAAGCCTTGTTTCTGATTTTCTTCACGATGGTGACTGCCGCCATAATCACAATGGCGAAAATCACAAATCCTCCCAATCCATACATCCAGTCCAAGGTATTTTTAGCTACCACTAAGAAAACCACCGCGACTAGTAGAATCGTGGCAATCTCATTATAAAGCCTTAGTTGTGTTCCGGATAGGATGAAATTCCCTTTTCTGAATTGAAGAATCAGGTGCCTACAAACAAAATGGTAAACCGTAATGGCTACCACGAATCCTAATTTCAGATGCAACCAGCCTTGAGATCCAAAGCTGCTGAGCCAAGCCACATAAATCAACGATAAACCAGTTATCCACGTCAAGAACATCGCTGGAATCATGATGGCATTGAAAAGGATTTTCTCCATCTTCTCGAACTGCTTAGATAAAATGTTTTTTTCGGGCTCTCCTTTGTCTTGTGATTCAGCGTGGTAAACCAACAAACGGGGAAGGTAGAATAGACCAGCAAACCAGCTGACAACAAATATGATGTGAATGGATTTTAAGACCGTATAGCTCATATTAGGCTTGGTAACGCTTGAACAAACTATTGACTTTCATTTGAATTACCCCAAAAATCGCTTCTTTAAAAATATTCGCCGACATCTTACTCGTTCCTTTGGTGCGATCCGTAAAGATGATAGGCACCTCTACGAGGTTGAAACCATATTTCCAGGTAGTAAATTTCATTTCCACTTGGAAGGCGTAACCGATGAACTTGATTTGGTCTAAAGGTAATGTTTCCAAGGTGTTTCTGCGGTAGCAAACGAATCCAGCGGTTGCGTCTTGCACTTTCATTCCTGTGATAAAACGCACATAGAAGCCAGCGAAGTAGGACATCAACACACGGCTCATAGGCCAATTGACTACGTTCACGCCATTAATGTAGCGGGATCCGATAGACATATCTCCGTTTCCTGCTTCTTCTCCCGGCAAGTTTTCTTCTTTTAATTCGGCGGGAGTGGCGCAGGCTTTGAACAGGTGGATTAAATCATTTGGATTGTGAGAGAAGTCTGCGTCCATCTCAAAGATGAAATCGTAGCCTTTATCTAGGGCGATTTTGAAGCCTTCAATATAAGCGGTGCCTAATCCTAATTTACCTTTTCTCTCCAGTAAGTGAATACGGCCTTCATTCGCCTTTTGAAGGCGTTTTACTTCCTGCGCAGTTCCATCAGGCGAACCATCATCCACGATTAAGACATCGAAAACGGGATCCAAGCTCAAGACCTTCAAAAGGATGGCTTCGATGTTTTCAATCTCATTGTAAGTGGGGATAATGACTATCCTTTTGTTCATTTAGCTATTGTTAGGATGGCGAAAGCAGTCAATCGTATGATCGTTCACTAATCCAGCGGCCTGCATCAACGCATAACAAATGGTAGGGCCGACAAAGCGGAATCCATTCTTCTTTAGAGATTTGCTCAATAAGACAGAAATTTCTGTGCTAGCGGGTAATTCTCCGTGATGGGCAAAGTGGTTTAGGATAGGCGTATGGCCCACAAACTCCCAAATATATTGGTTAAAGCTACCAAATTTTTCCTGAATTTTAATAAAAGCCTGCGCATTCGTTCGGACGGCGCTGATTTTTAGTCGGTTTCGGATGATTAGTTCGTTTTGCATTTGAGCTTCTAGTTGCTCATTCGACCAGGTGGCTAAGGCGTGGTAATCGAATTGCGCGAAGGCTTCTTTGAAGGCTTCGCGTCGCTTCAAAATGGTGATCCAGGAGAGGCCGGCTTGGAAGCCTTCTAGGATGAGGAGCTCAAAAAGCGCTTCATCGCGGTGTTCCGGATTGCCCCATTCGAGGTCGTGGTAGGTTTGGTATAATTCATCTGAACCACACCAGCGGCAGCGTATTTTTGAGTCCATTTTGTCTGATTAATTCTCGGTTTCTTTTTACAAAATAGGAGAATATATTTCGAAACTTTGGCCCAACAAATTGATAAAATAGAAATTGAACTACCTTTGTGCTAGCGAAAGGTTCTGCGCCGCTTCGAACGGCGTTGATTAATAGGGAATTTGGTGAAAATCCGAAACTGTCCCCGCAACTGTAAATTTTCAAAAAGCTTTTCAATCTAGGGTCACTGGCGTCGCTGGGAAGGCCGAAAAGCAAGGGAAATGAGTCAGGAGACCTGCCTTTTACTATTCTTGACCTTGAATTACGGAGGATAATCCAAGGTCGAGCGTTCGATTACCTATTTATTTCACAGGCCTGAAAGGGCAAAAAACATGTTAAAGCTAGTATTATTAGCGTTTTGCAGCTATGCAGCAGTCGCTAGTCCGGAGGGAATGAGTCCGGAGTCCAAAGTCCGTAGTCCGGTGGGAATGAGTCCGAAGGTCTCTACTCTATACTCTCCTCTCTCTACTCTAAAAAGAGATTCCACGCTCGCAGAGGTTACCATCTCCGCTCCTAAGTACCCAGAAAAACTGGCTCGCTCGGGGAAAGTGGTTTCGGTCATTTCGGCCGAAATGATCCAGGCCAATCAGGGGAAAAGTCTAGGTGAATTACTCCAGCAAAGTGTGGGTGTCGCGGTAGTAGGCGCGCGCAGCGCGCCGGGGACGAATCAGGAAATTTATGTGAGAGGGGCAAATACGGGTCACGTGCTCTTGTTGATGGATGGATTTCCGCTGAATGATCCATCACATATTTCGTCGGTGATGGATTGGAACTTGATTTCTTTGGCAAACATCGAACGAATCGAAATCCTAAAAGGAGGCCAATCTACGCTGTATGGATCGGATGCGATGGCGGCTGTGATTAATTTAGTCACCAAGAAAAATGCCAAAGGATTAAATATTGTATTACAAGGAGGTGGATTAGGGACGCACCAAGAGCAGATTTCTTGGTCCACGAATCATGGAAATAATCAACTTCAAATACAAGCCCAAAATTACGCGACGGATGGTTTTTCTTCGGCTAAAATCGCCCAAGGAAAAGCGGAGGCCGACGGATTTAAGCAGCAAAGCTGGGGTTTGAAATGGGGACGTGATATGGGGAAAAAAGGTAACCTTGATTTTTCTTATTCGTCACAGTTGTACCAAGGAAATTTAGATAATGGTCCCTTTGTAGATGATCTAGATTACACATCGAAGGCCGTAAGTCATTCGTTTAGAGCGCAATACCAGGTGAATAATTGGACAGTTCGCGCCTTCCAAGATTTAATTCACCGGGAGTTTCGCAACGATTCTACGGACGTCGCGGCGAATGCGTGGTCGAAGTTTAGTCTATCCAGTTATGCAGGTTTGAACCAAGGATTAGAAGCTTTTGTGAAGATTCCAGTAAAGGAAAATGCCACTTTGTTAATTGGTTCTGAATATAGACGCCAAAAAACGGAGCAAAGCGACCTTTCTCTCAGCGACTACGGTGCGTATTCGTCTCCCGATTTAACAGAGAAACAAAAGACCCAGCAGATTGTAGGAACCTATGCTACTTTTCAACAGAGCTGGGGTAAATTCGGTTACGAGGTGGGTGCGCGATGGAATTCGCAATCGACTTTTGGGAACTATTTTACTTATAATCTGAATCCGTATTGGGCTATTTCGCGGACGACGAAGCTCTTTGGGAATTATTATACGAGTTTCAAAACGCCATCGATTTATCAATTAGCGTCTCCTTATGGCAACCTAGATTTGCAACCTGAGCAAGGGAAAACGATTGAATTTGGTGCAGAAAAGAAAATGAAATCTTGGAAGATTCGTGCTGTTACCTTTGAAAATCAAGTGAATCAGGGAATCGTTTTTCAGGCGATGGATACCGAGCCTTTTGGCAAATACCAAAATATTTCTCAGCAGCATACCCGCGGAATCGAATTTGAAATCAGCTATCAAACGGCAAAATTTCAAGCGGATTTCAATTATACCTATTTGAAAGGGGAGATGACGGACCGCGATTCTACTTATTCGTCTTTAATTCGCCGCCCAACGAATGCCTGGAATCTTTATTTGCATGCAAAATTGGCAAATAAATGGACGGTGGGATTAACGAATCAATTTGTTGGCCAAAGAACGGACTACTTCTACGACGAGTCCACCTATTCCGTTCAACCGAATCCCATGTCAGCCTATGTTTGGACAGACATTTCGGTTCATTACCAACTCAATTCCAAATGGAAGATATCAGCCTTACTAAAAAATGCGCTGAATCAAGAAATAATGGAGATTACGGGGTATAGTGGGCAACCGAGGAACGGGCAAATAACTCTTTCAGGGTCATTTTAAAGAATAAAGCATAAAGCACAAAGAATAAAGATTTTCCTCCGGACTCTTTTCCTCCGGACACTTTTTACTTTGTGCTTTATGCTCTATGCTTTGAGCATTGCATGGCAATGCGTCTACGGCTTAAACTTCTCATACACATCCTTCCCTGTCGTCGGATCTTTGCCAAAAAGTTCAATAAAATTCACAGTGGTCATAAACTTAGAATCGTCCACGGTAACAAACACGCGTTTTAGGATTTGCATCTTTCCATTAATGGGAAAAAGAGCAATGGGGTCTCCGGCGGCATCCTGCTTGACCATAAATTTCCGTTTTCTATAAGCTAGAAAATGTCCTTCATAGGAATTAGGTGCACCTGGTACTGCTGTAGTATATAATCCGTACGCTAATGTGCGCTGGATGGTAGTTAGTTCCTCTTTTTGGCCCTTTTCTCCAAAACGATACCAATAAGTGTGTACCGGGTCTTTGGCATTCAATTTACCCCCTATCAAATTCGCATCATAGACTACCACGTTTGCATTTGTACTCCTTTGGATAAAGAATAGACGATTAGGGGCATCTGGAGGAGTGGGGAAACGGTCACCTCCTAGGCTGTAAAATGTGATGAGAAGAAGGAGCGACGCTAATTTCATTTGGAAATAATTGAAGATGCAAATAACGAAAAAAATCGCAATCTGTTTTTGCATAAAGACTCTATAACGGACCAATTACTTTGTTTTTCTAAAATTATGCGTATCTTTGTAGAGAATTTAAGGAAAAGAAGAGGGGTTTTTGATCCCTCTTTTTGTTTTCATAGCCCAGAAGGAACATGGATTTAACGAGTAAACTGAAAGAATGGACATTGGAGTATATTGGCGATGGCCCTTTGCTTTTAGTCGATTTTTCTGTGTCTCAGGGTGCTAAAAGAACCTTAATTACGATTTTGGTGGATACGTTAGAAGGTGTTACCATTGACCAATGCGCTTTAATGAGCCGTAAATTAGCCCACTTCATAGAAGAGGGCGTGCTGATTGAAGAAGCGTATAATTTAGAAGTGTCTTCACCGGGTTTGGACTTTCCATTAAGCCAAGGCTGGCAATTTCAGAAGAACCTAGGCCGCAAGGTGAAGGTTTGGATGAAAAATAAAGAGGCAGAAAATGTAGAGGGAACGTTGGTTTCTAATACAGATGAAGCGGTAGAAATCTTAACAGAGAAAACCGTCAAGCATAGAAAAATCGTTGCGAAAGAAGCCACTTGGTTTCCGTTAGCAGAGGTAG
>JAURHT010000090.1 GCA_030833145.1 Aquirufa sp. | reverse complement strand
TGGCCCATATTCACCTTCGGCTTCGCGATATCGATTCCATGCTCTTCGAAGCTATGAACGGCATTGTAATAATGCTCAGACGAGTCCAAAAGCGCTTTGGAAGGAATACATCCCACATTTAAACAAGTTCCACCCATCACGGCATATTTCTCAATGATGGCTACTTTGAAACCTAATTGAGCCGAACGGATCGCCGAAACATATCCACCAGGGCCAGAACCAATAACTACTACATCAAAATCTTGCATATAGGCGATTGAAAGCGAATAGGCCCCTAAAGGCCTATCCAATTGATTAAATATCTAATAATAAACGAGCTGGATCCTCTAAAAGTTGCTTTAAGCGAACTAAGAAGCTAACCGACTCACGACCATCGATAATACGGTGATCGTATGAAAGTGCTAAGTACATGATAGGACGGATGACGATTTGGCCATCTACCACGACCGGACGCTCTACGATATTGTGCATACCTAGGATCGCCACTTGTGGTGCGTTGATAATCGGAGTCGATAACATCGAACCAAATACACCCCCATTCGTAATAGTGAACGTACCGCCGCTCATTTCCTCTAAGCTCAATTTGTTTTCACGTGCCTTACCAGCTAAACGAACCACTTCTGATTCAATTCCTGCTAAAGACAAGTTTTCCGCTGAACGAATAACTGGAACTACTAAGCCTTTTGGCGCAGATACCGCAATGGAAATATCACAATAATCGTGGAATACGATTTCGTCACCATCGATTTTAGCATTTACAGATGGGTACTCTTTTAAAGCCACACAAACTGCTTTGGTGAAGAACGACATAAAGCCTAAACCTACACCGTGTTTCTCCTTGAACTTATCTTTGTATTTACCGCGAAGATCCATCACTGGCTTCATGTCCACTTCGTTAAACGTCGTCAACATCGCTGTTTCATTCTTAACCGCGACTAAACGGCGAGCCACTGTCTTACGCAATGAGCTCATTTTTTCGCGACGTGTACGTTCTGTAGACGCTGCTGCCGGAGCAGAAGCAGCTGGAGCCGGTGCAGAAGCTGGCTTAACCGCAGCAACTGCGTCCTCTTTCGTGATACGACCACCTACACCTGAACCTGCTACCGAAGCAGCGGAGATTCCTTTTTCATCTAATATTTTCGCTGCCGCTGGAGATGGGTGACCAGCCGCATAAGTCGCATCACCTGAAGAAGCTGGAGCAGCAGGCGCTGCTGCTGGGGCAGGAGTCGCCGCAGCCACTGAACCACCTACGGTGATTCTTGCCAAAATTCCTCCAATCGGAACAACCGATCCTGATTCCGCAACAATTTCTAATACACCCGCTGATTCAGCTGGCAATTCAAACGTCGCTTTATCTGACTCTAACTCGCAAAGTACTTCGTCTAAAGAAACGCTATCCCCTGTTTTCTTATTCCAAACAGAAACCGTCACTTCCGTAATCGACTCTCCTACTGCCGGAACTTTTACTTCTAAAACAGACGTAGGACCCGCCGCTGGTGCTGGAGCTGGTGCTGGTGCTAGCGTCGCTGCCACAGCCACAGCTGCCGCTGGTGCCGCATCCGCTACCTTAACTGAAGCGGTTGCTCCACCTGCCTCAATCGTACAGATGATAGCACCGATCGGAAGAACGTCGCCTTCTTTCGCCACAATATGCAATACACCTTCCGCCTCTGCAGGCAATTCAAAGGTCGCTTTGTCCGATTCTAATTCGCACAAAACCTCGTCTAATTTCACGTGATCGCCTTCCTTCTTGTTCCAAGTAGCAACGGTCACTTCCGTAATCGACTCGCCCACAGCGGGCACTTTCATTTCTATAGCCATAATAATTCTATTATTCGAATGCTTTGTTAATTAGGTTTGCTTGCTCTACGCCATGAACTTTCAAGAATCCAGTCGCAGGAGAAGCGGATTTTTTACGCGCTACTAAACCTTTGAATTTAGACCAGCCAAATTCGCGGATCACATACGACCAGTAGCCCATGTTTTCCGGTTCTTCTTGCACGAAGAATACATCAGCGCCTTTGTATTTCGCTAATTCAGCGTCTACTTGCTTCGTAGGGAATGGGTGTAATTGTTCCAAACGAACAATGGCCACATCCTTGCGCTTATCTTTTTCTTGGCGATCCAATAGATCGAAGTACACTTTACCTGAACAAAGTAATACCTTCTTCACTTTGGCCTTATCTGCATAACTATCCCCTATCACCTCTTGGAATTTACCTTTCGTAAACTCTTCGATAGGCGAAACGACTTTCGGGTGACGGAAGATGGACTTAGGCGACATCACCACTAATGGCTTGCGGAAATCCCAAGTCAATTGACGACGTAATGCGTGGAAAATATTGGCTGGCGTTGTTAAGTTCGCTACGATCATATTGTTCTCTGCAGCTAACTGCAAGAAACGTTCTGGACGCGCATTCGAGTGCTCTGGACCTTGGCCCTCATACCCGTGCGGCAATAACATCACTAAACCATTCTGTGTTCCCCACTTCGATTCGTGAGACGAAACGAATTGGTCAATCATCGTTTGAGCACCATTGGCGAAGTCACCAAATTGTGCTTCCCAAATAACTAAAGCATCTGGATTCGCTAAGGCATAGCCAAACTCAAAACCTAATACGCCATACTCAGAAAGTAAGGAATTGTAAATCTGCGCTTGCTCTTGACCCTCTTTAATGTGGTTTAACGAATTGTAGTTCTCATTCGTGTTCGCGTCGTGTAATACGACGTGGCGGTGAGAGAACGTACCACGTTGCACATCTTGACCAGATAAACGAACTGGTTTGCCTTCTAAAAGAAGAGAACCATAGGCTAATAATTCAGCTGTTGCCCAGTTTAATTGGCCCTTTTCAAAATATCCTTTGCGATCTGCAATCACTTTTTCGATTTGCTTTAAGGCAGTGAAACCTTTTGGCAATGAAGTCAATGCTTTCGCTACTGAATCAATCACCTCTTTTGAGATCGCCGTTTTAGGTGACGAATCGAAATCGGTTTCGTTTGAGAAACGAAGCGCTGACCAGCGATTATCTAATTTCAAGGGAACATACGGTGGGCTCACTTTTTGCTTCACCATATCTAAACGAGCCTGCAATTCTGCTTTGAAAGCTGAATCCATTTCTTCGGCTAATTTAGCCTCAATCTCGCCGTTCTTGATTAATTGTTGTGTGTAAACCTCGCGTGGGTTCGGGTGATTCGTGATGTTCGCGTACAAAGTAGGCTGCGTAAAACGAGGCTCATCTGATTCATTGTGGCCATTACGACGGTAACAAACCATATCCACAAATACATCGCGGTTAAACTCTTGACGGTATTCAGCCGCCATACGAGACACAAATACAACTGCTTCTGGATCATCTCCATTCACGTGGAATACCGGTGCATCGATGATTTTAGCCACATCCGTGCAATAAATCGCCGAACGCGCATCTTCAAAGTCAGTCGTAAAACCTACCTGGTTATTGATCACAAAGTGGATCGTTCCACCTGTCCCGTAACCCTTTAATTTCGCCATCTGAGTTACCTCATACACGATACCTTGACCAGCAACCGCCGCATCTCCGTGAATTAAAATAGGTAATACTTTATCGTAATCTCCGTTATAATGCGCATCTGCACTCGCACGGCAGAAACCCTCTACTAAAGGATTTACCGCTTCTAAGTGCGATGGATTAGGCGCCAATTTCAATGAAATCTCGCTTCCTTTGGGAGAAATATGCTTGCTTGAATAACCTAGGTGGTATTTTACATCACCATCACCATGAATCTCATGAGGCACATTTCCTTCGAAACCATCAAAGATTGCTTCGTATGATTTGTGCATAATGTTTGCCAAAACGTTTAAACGACCTCTGTGCGCCATCCCGATCATCGCCTCTTTCACACCCGCATCAGCTGCCACATTGATAATCGCGTCTAAACCAGCGATAGTGGATTCACCACCTTCTAAGCCGAAACGCTTTTGGCCTAAATATTTTGTCCCTAAGAAGTTCTCAAAAACAACCGCCTCATTCATCTTCTGAAGAATGTGCTTTTTCTCCTCAAACGTAGGCTTGAACGAAAGCGCCTCCTTCTCAATTTTGTTACGTAACCACTCTTTTTGCTGCACATCACGGATATACGAATATTCGAAACCGACTGAACCCGCATAGATTTTATGCAAAGCAGCCTGAATCGTGCGCAAAGTCACGGCACCTAAACCCATGAAAGAACCCGCTTGGAAAACGGTATCTAAATCCGCATCAGACAACGAATAATCCGCCAAATCTAAACGTGGCTTACGATCCTTGCGCTCACGCACCGGGTTAGTTTTAGATAATAAGTGGCCTCTCGAACGGAATGCCTTAATCAGGGAGATAACCGCCATTTCCTTCTGAACGTGGCTTGAATCAGCTGAAACAGCGCCCGCAGGAGCTCCCTCGCCTAACCAGGTTTGAGAAAAATCGAAACCTTTGAAGAAATCTCTCCAAGAGCTATCTACAGAATTGGGATCTTGTTTGTACGCCTCATACAAGTCAGCTATGACTTGCGTATCGGCATTGGCTACGTAGGAAAATGGATCCATAAGTTAATTTTCTAGGCTTTAGGCCAAAGAAATGTTTCAATATTTTGGTTTAGTACAATCTTAACAATCTATAAATGCTAAAATCTACGCAATTTACTATTTGCTCCGCAAAATACCCCTAATTTTTCATGGGTTTTTTAGCTATAAGTGCACAAATTTCTGAGGAATTTTATCCATTATAAAAGCCCCCTAAAATTTCTTTAATAATTTCAATTTTTTCCTCTAAAATCACCAATAATTAGCCTATTGTTTTAAGGCCTAAATTGACCCAATTTTCCCAACCCAAAATCGAGGTCATATCGGAGGAAAATTTGATGAAAACCAGACGTTTCACTGGTCGTTGTCGAACCCAGTGTCGACACATTTTTACCAAGAAAATCATACGAGTAGCCTACCCTAAAATTCAAACCTAGCGGTACCTCTAGGGAACCTAATAAAGCTGGATCACCAAACTCAGAACCTGTCTGCTGATACCACAATCCTATACCCAGCTTTTCTTGGTACCAAAACACGGCATTTAAATCCACTTTCGTCTGTTGATCTTTTCGCAAAACGGTTCCCACTTTCAGTGTATGCAAATCACCCACCGGGAAATAATAGGACGCCTGCACATAAAGAGGCGCATCACCCAAACCATCAAAACGATTCGTAGGCTTCGAAATCCCTACCATAAATGCCTCTTTTCGATAGGTCGCCCCTATCCCGATACTCCCCAAAAGCTCGCTCGAACCCGATTTGCCTAAAATAGGATATTGATTCACCCCAAGATTGACACCATAACTCAGTTGATTCCCTCTGCCCCAATTCTCATGCTTAGAACCCACCACGGCTAATCCTAAATTCGATGAAATCATGCCTGAGGGAGTTGCATAGGATTGATCAGTATTGTAACCCAAAAAGCCTAAGCCCCAACCACCTTTTAGCAAAGGCATATCAATGCTCATCAATTGTTGTGAGGAAGAGGCTCCACCGATGGTTTGAAAAAGAGGCTTTTTGCGAAAAACACCTTTGGCAGAAAAAATCTTCTGCGCTCCAGCATCCGCCGGATTAATGGCTAATGGGAGAAATGGATAGGCCATTCGCAAAGATTCCTGCTGTGCATGTACCGCGAAAGCTAGACACAATAAAAAGGCAATTTTCCTCACAGACTAAAAAATGAAAAGATAAGTAGACCTAAGAAAATGACTAACATTAACATATTCTGCAAAAAAGCCGTGGCCATAAAATAAAGCACAGCTTTCCCCCTTGTTAACCGATAAAAACGCTTAAATGAAACGAAATAATAGACAAACCACCCAAAAACAAGCCAGGACGAAATCGAGCTAATCCAATCCGTATGAAGTGCCAAAGCTGCTAAACCCAACACATCCGTCACGAAAAGAACTAAAAATAAACTAGTTGTCAAATGCAACACAAAGATTCCATGGTGCATATAATAAAATCCCTTCCTTCTGATGAACACTAATTGCAGAATAAACGCTAAAAGCGGCAGTGCAATAAATAAGAGGGTTGACATTTTATGCAGCATCGTGTCTGCCAGCGCCTTCAATAAATCCTCTGAATTAGTATATTCCTCCCCAATACTATACGCCTGTTTGACCAATTTTTGCTCTAATTCTGAGTCTCTTTTAGCTACAGGCAATTTTGATTGAACAAGTATATAATCTTGAAAGGTTTTAGGATTTCCCTTCTGATCCTTCATTAACTCATTTTTAAAGGAAATAACGGGAACAGACGCTTCCTTTTTCGTTGCCGGATTTTCAAGGTATTTCTCCAAAGGGTGAAACACATAAAACAGACAAATAAAGAAAAAAGCGGATGTAAATAAATAGAAACGAATCGGATGCAAATAGGTCGTTCGCTTTCCATTCAGGTATTCAGACGATAAATAACCCGGTTTTGAAAAGAGTATTTTAATCGTCGAAAACAACTTCCCGTCGTAGTGAAAAATATCCTCGACAAAGTGAACCAGTAATCCCCAAAAAGTCTCGTAAGGCTCTTTATTTTCTTGACCACAATGGGAGCAAAAACGAGTATGCACTTTTTGGCCACAATTGAGGCAATTATCTTCTTGACGTAATTTTGATTTTGACATAGTAATCTGACAATGTGACACCTCCCGCCGTCTTGGAATTAAAATTGCAAAAGGTTGACCAAATTTAGGATTATTAATTTTAATAAATATGAAAGAAACAGGTAACATCTCCATTCACACCGAGAACATTTTTCCCATCATCAAGAAATTTCTCTATTCGGATCACGAGATTTTCCTTCGTGAGCTAGTTTCAAACGCCGTAGATGCGTCCCAAAAAATCAAACGATTAAGTTCCATTGGTGAATTTAACGGCGAATTGGGCGAGTTGAAGGTGAAAGTGAGTTTTGACAAAGACAAAAAGACCATCACGATTTCTGACAACGGTATCGGTATGACCGCGGAAGAAATCAAGAAATACATTAACCAAATCGCCTTCTCTGGCGCTACGGAATTCGTAGAAAAATACAAGGACCAAGGCGATGACAAAGGAATTATCGGACATTTTGGTCTAGGTTTCTATTCTGCCTTCATGGTGGCAAAAGAAGTAGAGATCATCTCAAAATCGTATCAAGAGGGTTCTGAGGCAGCTACTTGGAAGTGCGATGGTTCTACGGAATACACGATTGGACCAGCTAAAAAGAAGACCCGCGGAACAGATATCATCTTGCACATCGCAGAGGATTCAGAAGAGTTTTTAGAAGAATATAAATTAAAGTCCATCTTGGAGAAATACGGCAAATTCTTGCCGATTGAGATTGAGTTTGGCGATAAGGTGATCAATAACCCGAACCCGATTTGGACTAAATCTCCATCCGATTTAACAGACGAAGATTACTTGAAATTCTACGAGGAATTATACCCATTCCAAGAGAAGCCTTTGTTCTGGATTCACTTAAATGTGGACTATCCGTTTAATTTGACGGGTATTTTATATTTCCCAAAAGTAAAGAACGAGATGCAATTGCAACGCGAAAAAATCTCCCTTTACAGCCGCCAAGTATTCATCACCGATGAAGTAAAAGACATCGTTCCAGAATTCTTGATGTTATTGCACGGGGTCATCGACTCACCAGATATTCCATTGAATGTATCTCGCTCGTTCTTACAAGCAGATTCGAACGTGAAGAAAATCAATTCGTACATCACGAAGAAAGTAGCGGACAAATTAGCGGAATTATTCAAATCCGATCGCCCAGCGTTCGAAGAGAAATTCGCAAATATCGGCTTATTCATCAAGTACGGAATGATCTCGGATGAGAAATTCTTAGAGAAAGCAAAAGATTTTTGTCTAGTTCAAGATACGAATAACAAGTATTTCACGTTAGACGAATACAGTGAAGAGGTGCAAGCTGCTCAAACAGACAAGGACGGAAACAAGGTTTACTTGTATACCACCGACGTCGAGCAACAAGATGCCTTTATTCAATCCGCCCAAAACAAAGGTTATTCAGTCATTAAATTGGATACCCTAATCGACAGCCACTTCATTAACACAATG
>JAURHT010000220.1 GCA_030833145.1 Aquirufa sp. | reverse complement strand
TCTATCCCATTAAGGGAGGCTAAAAACGCGCAAATCTGCCATGGACCTTTTAAAAAATACGTCAACCAAAAACTGATCGAAGAGGGTTTTTATTACATGGGGGTGAAAGATGGGCGTTGGGAAAATTATAGCCCAGAAAATGAACTCGAAAATAAGGTGTATTACGAAAAGGGCTTCACCGCGGGCTCCATTATCCATTATTACGATGCTTCGAAGAAAAAAATCCAAGAAGTCATTCCTCGTTTCTATGGCAAAATCCGAGGCACTTATTACGCTTTCTACCCGAATGGGAGCTTGAAAGAGGATGGTCGATTAGATGATAGCGTGAAGGTCGGTCGTTGGAGAGAATACCACGAAGTAGGAAGTGGAGGTCGTTTGAAGAAAGAATGGAAATACGGGAAAGATAAGTTTGATACAGCTGAACCCTTATTAATTCAGGAGCGCGATCAACAATCGAAAATTATTTTTCAAACGAAAGAACCGATCTCGCAACACAAACCTACGAATCTTCCTCCGATGGACTCAGATGATGACGAAGATTCCGAAGAAGATGATTCATCAGAGGAAGGCGACTTGATTCGTTCAGCGATCGTTTATCTTTTCATACCCGGATTAAAATTAAAAACCAGAGCAGATGTGTGTCTTCAGCTGACCACAGGTGTTCGAAATAACCCACAAACCCCACCTGATTTCGTTGTCTAATTTTGACACATTTTTTCATTAATTAAACAACAATATGAATCAATCAGAATACATTCAATCCTTCCTTAAAGGGGATTGGAAATCAGGCATTGCGGTCTTTTTAGTCGCATTGCCACTTTGCTTAGGCATCGCCCTAGCCTCCGGGGCTCCCCTGTTAGCCGGCCTAGTGGCGGGCATCGTAGGCGGAACTATTGTCTCACTTTTATCTGGTTCTGAGCTATCGGTTAGTGGCCCAGCAGCTGGCCTGACAATCATCGTGGCAAATGCCATTACAGATTTAGGTTCGTACCCTGCCTTTTTAGTCTCCGTTATTTTTGCGGGTGCGATTCAAATCGTACTTGGCATACTAAAGCTTGGTAAAATTGGTGGATTTTTTCCGTCTTCTGTCATTCGAGGGATGCTCGTTGCGATCGGAATTGTGATTATTTTGAAGCAGATACCTCATGCCATCGGGGATGATTTGGACTTTATAGGCGAGTTTGAGTTTGACCAAAAAGATGGAGAAAACACCTTCTCCGAAATTCTAAAATCATTCGCCGACATTAAAATAGGAGCTTTAATCATTTCACTTATAGGACTTGTCATTTTATTCTCTTGGACAAAATTGGGAGAGAAATTCCGGTGGATGAATGCTTTGCCCGCTTCCTTATTCGTGGTTTTAGCTGGAGTTGCGATTAATGAAAGCTTCTTATTGTGGGGGCCAGATTTTTTCTTAGGAAATTCCAAAGACCACATGGTGAACCTGCCTATTTTCGCATCCAGTAATGAAATTTGGAGCGGATTGGTATCACCCAACTGGACGTTTATTTCAAATCCCAAAGTATATTCCATCGCCTTTACCTTAGCCATCGTGGCAACTTTAGAATCCCTACTTTCATTAGAAGCGAGTGATTCATTGGACCCATTAAAGCGCATCTCTTCTCCCGATAGAGAGTTATTAGCCCAAGGGACGGGAAATTTAATTAGTGGTTTATTGGGCGGTTTGCCGATTACATCCGTTATCGTCAGATCCTCTACGAATATTTATTCTGGAGGCAAGACACGGATGTCCGGGTTCTTCCATGGAATTCTCTTATTGGTCGCTGTACTTTTGCTTCCTATTTATTTAAATAAAATCCCACTAGCCTGTCTAGCGAGTGTTTTATTATACACGGGCTATAAATTAGCTCATCCATCCGCCTTCAAAAAAGTCATATCAGAGGGTTGGAAACAATGGGTACCGTTTTTTGTTACCGTGGCAGTAGTGGTGGGAGTGGATTTATTGTGGGGCATATTTATCGGGACTTTGGTAGGTCTTATATTCGTGCTGATTACGAATTATTCCTCCGTTTTCACAGTTTTCAAAAATGGGAATGAAATCCTAATAAAGTTCCAAAAAGACGTCACTTTCTTACATAAAATGTCCTTAAAAGAGGCGTTAAGAACGATTCCTGATGGTTCAGAGGTCTATATCGATAGGTCCAAAGTTCACTTTATGGATCACGACATAAACCTACTTATTGAAGAATTTATCCATACCGCGCCAGAACGCAACATTGAAGTAGATATTAAAAAGAAATAACATGAAAGAATATAAAAAATTACTCTTGAGCAATAAGGCCTGGGCAAGCGAACGATTAGAGCTGGATCCTACCTATTTCGATAATTTATCTAAGGATCAGAATCCTTTGTTTCTATGGATAGGTTGCGCAGATAGCCGAGTACCCGCAGAGGAAATCACGCATGCGGATCCGGGTGATATTTTCGTCCACCGAAATGTGGCGAACATGGTCGTACATACCGATATTAACTTATTATCGGTATTGCAATATGCAGTGGAGGTTTTAGAGGTAAAGCATATCATCGTATGTGGCCACTATAATTGTGGTGGGGTGAAGGCAGCGATGACCAACCATGATTTTGGCTTAATCAATAAATGGTTACGAAATATCAAGGAGGTCTACGAAAAGCACTACGAAGATTTGCAAGATATTACAGACGAAACGGCTCGATTCAATAGGCTGGTAGAATTGAATGTGGCGGAGCAGATTCAGAATCTCGCAAAAACAACTATTGTTCAAAAGGCCTGGTCGAATAGAAAGTTCCCCCATTTACATGGCTGGGTCTTTGATATACACCATGGCGAGATTAAAGAAATCATTAATATCGACGCGGGAGAATGGACCAGCCCCGTTTTTCATTACGATTTTTAACAAAAAAAGAGGGGCCGCTGCGCGGCCCCTCTTTTTTTTCCTGCTCTAAAAAGCTAGACAGTCGTCTTGATTTTCAATTCATCTAACTGCGCTTG
>JAURHT010000024.1 GCA_030833145.1 Aquirufa sp. | reverse complement strand
GAAGCAATTATTGATCGACCAGGTGAACGGTATCGTAGAAACAGGCACCATCACTCCTGAAGTGACTCAAATGGTCATCGAAACACAGAAAAAGTGGAAAGAGATCGGACACGTACCAGAAAAGCAGAAGGATTCTATCTACGCAAAATTCAAGGCTGCGTGTGACGCGTACTTCAATTTAACTCGTGAAAAAGGTAAGAATGCGAAGGATGTGGAATTCGAAGGCAATTTAGAAGCTAAGCAAGCGATATTAAAAGAGATGGAGGCGATGTTAAAGGATCCTAGCCTTTTAGCGACTTTAGGCGAAAAGAAAGCGGCTTGGGATGCCATCGGTTTCGTACCTCGTAACAATGTGAAAGCCATTCAAGAAAGTTTCCGCACAACGTGGAATGCTTTAATCGATTTAGCACGCACACAACCGAAAGAGCAACTGGCTGCATGGGGTTTTGAATTAAAATCATTGGCTTCGGAAGCGAATGCAGGAGGAGAAGATAAAAAATCGGCTTCCCCAGATGCGCGCAAGAAAATCCAAGCCTTGGAAAATGATATCGCCGTGTTAACCAATAACTTAGAATTCTTTGCGAAGTCTAAAAACAGCGATAAGCTGCGTGCGGAGGTAGAAAAGAAAATTGAGGCCGCTGAAAAAGAATTAGAAAAACTGAAAAAAAGTTAATTTTTTTCACACTCGGTTTTGCGATTTAGGAGAATAACACTACTTTTGTAAACCGAAATGCGCCTCCTTAGCTCAGCTGGTAGAGCAACTGATTTGTAATCAGTAGGTCATTGGTTCGATCCCGATAGGAGGCTCAAAAAGCTCGACAGCAATGTTGGGCTTTTTTGTTTTACCACATGTTGTCCACCTGCCTAACAATCTCAGGCAAATCCTGCTTTTTCATACAAGCAAAATGTCCTTTAGGACAATTCTTAGTACCAAAATTCGAACAAGGCTGACAACTTAAATCAGGGACAATGGATTGAAACACTTTGGCATTCGAATCTGAAGGCATTAAAGGCTCCACCTGCAAAGCGGGAGAAGTGGCTCCCCAGATCGCGATTACGTTCTTTTCAAAGGCACAAGCGATATATAGCATTCCGGTGTCATGCGAGATGACAACACGGGCTTTGGAAACCATCAAAGCGGATTCGTGTAAAGAATAAGTGCCACAGGTATTCATGATGCGGGCAGGATCTAGTGCCGCCAATGTATCGCCATCTTCCTTTTCCTCCTTACCTCCTACTAACACAATCGGATGGGGAATCTGTGCACACAGCGTCTGTAATGATTCTAATGGTAATTTCTTCGTGGCATACGAAGCGCCAATGACTAAAGCGACATAACCTTCTGGGAAAAAAGTGGGCTCCTTAACCTCAGATGGTACAAAATAATCCAAACCTTTTCCATCGTAGACAACCCCTAAAGGGGCTAAGGTATCCACACTGCGCAAGGAAATGTGGCGATCTGCCATTTTATCCAGGTGGAATTTGGTCAACAAAAACTTCTCAGCACTTAGCTTATTATAGGATAAATAGGGAACGCCTAATGCCAAACGAATCCGCAAACTGCGCAGATTCTTATGCAAATCGATGATGTAATCGAATTTGTAGGCCTTTAATTCTTGGATGGTGGCCGAAAGATCTTTGTCAAAATAATGGAACTGATCCACATAAGGATTCGCCTCAGAAACGGCTTTCATTGACTTTTTCGTCAAGAAATGAATCTCCACACCGGGAATCTGCTGCTTCGCACAACGCAAGGCTGGGGAAGCTAAAACGATGTCGCCGATGGCCGAGAAACGAATAAAAAGTAGCCGCATAGGTAAATTCTGAATTTAAAGTTAATTCATCCCGGGAGAATTTCTATTCTAAATGTTTTATTTTAAATTTCGAGATGCAACGTAGAAACTTCATCAAAGGAGGCCTATTGGCTTCTACCCTATCTTTAAAATCCTCCTCATCGGCTTTAGCACCCATCGAATTTACGCCCATCAGTGCGGAAGAGCGCAAGATGCGCGTGGCTAAGGCGCAGAAATTGATGGCGGAGAAACAAATCCAGGCCATCATTTTAGACGCAGGGATTAATATGAATTATTTCACGGGCATCAGCTGGCATACATCGGAGCGGTCGATGTTGGCCATTATTCCTGTGAAAGGAGATCCATTTTTTATCTGCCCGGCTTTTGAAGAGGATCGTTTCCTTGAAATGACTCCAGCGGGTACGAAAGTGCAAACTTGGGAAGAGGATGAGAATCCATTCGCCTTGACGACTGCTAGCCTTAGGAAAATGGGGATTCAGAAGGGCCAAATAGGTATCGACGAATTCTGTCGTTTCTTCATCTTCGATGGATTACGCAAATCAGAGGCTAATTTTCAATTCGTGAGCGCTGACTCGATCACGATTCCTTGCCGGATCATTAAATCAGCTGCTGAAATTGCCTTAATGCAAAAGGCGAATGACGCGACAGTTAAGGCTATTCAGGCAGGAATTGCGGCTTTATCAATAGGTTGCACGCCTAGGCAAATCTCTCAAAAAATTGCCCAGGCTCACGCAGAACAAGGAACGATGCATGGTTTTGCGTCGGTGACTTTTGGGGTGGCGACTTCATTTCCACACGGAAGTTCGAGAAAACAAATTTTGAAATCAGGCGATGTGGTGATGTTAGATTGCGGATGCAGCGTGGGAGGATATGAATCAGATATAACTAGGACCGTTGTTTTTGGGGAGCCTAGTGCAAAGCAAAAACAGATCTGGGATCTAGAGAAAAAGGCACAGCAAGCGGGTTTTGAGGCAGCTAAATTAGGCGCACCGGCTGAAAACGTGGATTTTGCTGCGCGTAAAGTATTGATTGACGCAGGTTTTGGCCCAGATTATAAATTACCGGGTCTACCTCACCGTACCGGTCACGGAATCGGAATGAGTGGACACGAATGGGGAAATATGGTAAAAGGGAACAAAGCGCCACTTGAAATAGGGATGTGTTTCAGCATCGAACCTACTATTGCGATACCAGGGGAATTTGGCGTACGTTTGGAAGATTGTGCCTATATGACGGCGGAAGGCCCTAAATGGTTCTCAAATCCTAGCCCATCCATCTCAGAGCCGTTTTAATTCCAGCACCTGGTTCACACAAGACGGAATATCGCGGTCATAATGACTGACGTATAATAATGTCATTTCAGAATTTTTCGCTAAATAATCGAGCACCGACTTCAAGTGCTCTGTCTGAACACGGTCGAGTCCTTGGCAAGGTTCATCTAAGATCAAAAGTTCCGGATTCTTGACCAAAGCACGCGTAATCAACACCATACGCTGCTCTCCACCCGAAATCTGCAAGAAAGATCTTTCTTGCAAATGAGCAATACCCATAACCTGCATCCAGTGATTTACTTGTGCGGTTTGCTCTTCAGACAAGCGCTTGAACAATCCCAACGTATCAAACAACCCGGAGGCCACCACCGAAAAGCAAGAGCCACCCTCCTTAAAATACAAATGCAACTCCGGACTCAAATACCCAATTTTTCGTTTAATATCCCAAATGCTCTCCCCTGTCCCTCTTTTTCGATCAAACAGCGTAATATCTTGTGAATAAGCCTGCGGATTATCCGCCGTAATTAAACTGATCAAAGTCGACTTCCCTGCCCCATTTGGACCTTTGATCGCCCAGCGCTCTCCCCTATTCACTTTCCAGCTAAAATCGCTTAAAATGGTTTTCGATCCGTATTTTATCTGCACCTTTTCCATTTTCACTGCTGTTTCGAATGGGTCTAATGGTCGCAGCAAAGGCTCAGGTTTAGCTTCAACAACTCGCGCCGATGGCAATTCAATCACCTGATTAATGAATTCAGGAACATCGCCTGGCGAAGAAACGAGGATGAATTGTATACCTTTCGAGTCTAGCGATAACAATCCTTTTGTGAGTATTTCCCGGCCATTTACATCCAAACCCACATAGGGATTATCAAGAATCAACCAATCTGGCTGGTAAGCTAATGATTTAACGATTTGAAGGCGCTTATTTTCCCCATTAGACAATTGAATCAAAGGACGTTTTAGGAGTCCCGATAGCTCAAAAATCGACACCCAATCCCCTAATGCCAATCCGGCTAATTCCTCTTCCACCGTGTAAGCATCCTCGCAATCGGAAGAATTAAAACGCTGTTGTAAATAAAATTCAGAGAGATTACTTCGATTCTTGAATTGGTGTTGCTGCTCCACAAGCATCACATAGGCTCGTTTATCTGAATTTCGAGAAGTAAAAAACACCTCACCCGTTCTGAACAATCGTCCCGCTAAGGCTTTCGCTAAAGAAGTTTTTCCTGATCCCATAGGTCCAACGATGGCCGTTTTTTGGCCAGATAAAATCTGAAAAGAGATCGATGAGACGACAGGTTTAGCTCCAAGGGAGACCGATACGTCTGAAATTTTAGCGAGGCAATTATCCAAGAATATTTCCTATTTTTAACAAAAATAAACCTATTCGATGAAAAAAGCCTCATTCCTCGCCGGACTCTTGTTCCTGTGTAGTTTTACTATCCTTGCCCAATCTTTACCACACAGCACGCCTGAAGCTGAAGGCGTTTCATCTGAAGCCATCATCAAATTCATCGAGGGCTATTCCGCAGATAAACACGAATTGCATTCGTATATGCTGATACGCCATGGAAAAGTGATTTCTGAGGCTTGGTGGAAGCCCTTTGCTGCAGATAAAAAACACAGTATGTACAGTGTTTCCAAAAGCTGGACCTCCACCGCTATCGGTTTCGCCGTGGCTGAAAAGCGCCTTACCGTACAAGATAAAGTCCTTTCTTTTTTTCCAGAACACGCTGATTTGAAAGACAAACCCTTTCTAGCGGACCTACGTGTTCAAGATCTCTTAACCATGTCCGTGGGCCACGAAAAAGAGCCGTTAAAAAGCGTGATCGTCTTTTCGCCAGATTGGGTTCGTGGATTTTTGAACTACCCGATAGCCAATAAACCGGGCACGAAGTTTTTATACAATACCTTGGCAACGTATATGTTATCAGCGATTATTCAAAAGGTGACGGGAATGACGACTTTGGATTATTTAAAACCGCGATTATTAGATCCATTGCACATCAGCGGAATCGACTGGGAAGCCGACCAAAAAGGCATTAACGTGGGCGGCTGGGGCATTCGAGTAAAGACGGAGGATATGGCGAAACTGGGTTTATTGTATCTAAACAAAGGGAAATTCGAAGGAAAGCAGATTTTACCAGCCGCTTGGGTGGAAGAAGCGACCAGCAAACACATCGACCAAGAACCGGATGCGAGCGAGGATAAAAAAACTAACGGACAATACGCCGATTGGTTGCAGGGCTATGGCTACCAGTTTTGGCGTTCTAGACATGGGGCATTTAGAGGGGATGGGGCATTTGGACAATACATTTTGATGATGCCAAAACAAGATGCTGTGCTAATTATTACATCAGAATCTCAGGATTTGCCTGATGATTTGAACCAGGTTTGGAAAAACTTATTGCCTGCGTTTCAGGCCAAAGCTTTACCTGCAAATCCTTCCGGGTTAAAAGCGCTTGCCGCATTTAATGCTAGCAGGCAAATTAAAGCACCGGTTTCTAGCCTACAAGCTGCTTTGCCTACGAAAAGCTATTTATTAGGAACTAACCCACTGGATTTCAGCCAGTTCAAGGTCGATTCAAAAGGGACGTTAACCATCACAACCAAAGATTCCACGCAGCATGAATTTAAACTGGCTCAAGGTTTTTGGGCTACGGGAAAGTCAAACCTAGTGGGTCCTTACATGCTGAGAGCTGCCAGAGTTGACTTAGCCAAAAAAGCACCATTTGATTACGCTGGATCGTATCGATGGATTGATACAGAGACGCTGGAGATCACCTTATTGTATTTTGAAAGTCCGCACCATTGGACGTTTACGCTGAAAGGTGATCAAGTGAGCGTGGTTAATTCTTATGAACCCAAAACCGAGATTAAGATTCCGCAACGAAAATAGGCGGGATTTCGTCGCAAAATTTGACCGCAAGGATATGATTTACAAGATATATTCGTAAAATGGAATCAGAAACCTATACTAACATGAAAAATAACAACAACCCTTCGCGTCGTCAGTTTTTGGCGGCTGGCTCATTGGCCTCTTTAGGCCTTTTGTGGGCATCAAATTCCTCTTTTAGTTTCGCTAAACCTAACTCGGTTTTTGGTGGTGTTCAAGTAGGAACCATTACCTATTCTTTCCGCGGTATGCCGGGAGATATCAAGCAAATCATCCAATATTGTGTAGACTCAGGTGTTTCAGCCATTGAATTAATGGGTGATGCGGTGGAGGATTATGCAGGCCGTCCGGTGAATCCTGTACCTATGCGTTGGACTCCAGGTCAACCTCGTCCTACTTTTACTGATGAGCAACGTGCACAGATGGCACAGTATCAAAAAGATGTTTCTGCATGGAGAGAGTCTGTTTCGATGGACAAATTCAAGGAAGTGCGCAAGATGCTAGATGACGCGGGAATCTCCGTATATGCTTACAAACCCAATGCCTTTAGTGAGAGAAACTCAGACGCTGAGGTGGAATCAGCATTAAAAGCAGCCAAAGTTTTAGGTGCTAAATCGGTGACGGTAGAATTGCCTACTTCTTCTGCTCAAACGCAGCGTTTGGGTGCTTTAGGAGAGAAACACAAAGTGTATTTCGGTTACCATACCCACTTACAAGTGAAGGATAATGTGTATGATGAGGCTTTGGCCCAAAACCCATACAATTCCATCAACCTAGACTGCGGTCACTACATCGCGGTGGGAGCTCCTCACAACACTGCTTCTTTATTAGCCTTCATCGAAGCAAAACACGACCGCATCACCAGCATGCACATTAAAGACCGCACATCGAAAGAACATGGCGCTGGTAACTTAGAATGGGGCAAAGGCGATACTCCTTTAAAAGAGGTGTTAACCTTGTTAAAAAAGAAAAAATACAAATTCCCAGCAACAATCGAATTAGAATACGAAGTTCCGGCAGGATCTACGGCAGTAGCCGAAGTGAAGAAATGCGTGGAATATGCGAAGAATATCTTAGCTTAATAAAAATGCTTATAAAAGGGGCGCCTCATAATGTGAAGCGCCCTTTTTTTTATTTATAAGCATCTATCGTCTCAATACTACCATCCGGTCGGTATTTCAACTCAGTCACTTTAATATTTCTTAAATGAGTCTTACCCGAGATTTCTACATCGTGGTAGTATAAATACCATTTACCATTTTGTTCCACAATCGAATGGTGATTTGTCCATCCTTTCACTGGTTTTAGAATTACCCCTTGGTAGGTAAATGGTCCATAGGGACTAGTTCCTGTGGCATAAGCGATGTTATGCGTATCGCCTGTAGAGTAAGAAAAATAGTATTTCCCTTGGTATTGATGCACGAAAGCGGCTTCGAAGAAACGGCGATCGTGATCTTCTGATAATAAAATCTTCCCGTTTGCATCTAAAATCTGTACGTTACGAGGAGCTTCTGCCATCTGTTTCATATTCGCATCTAATCGGGCTACTTTGGCCATCAAAGCAGGCTGGCCATTTGCCGGTTGTGACTCATCTGTCGCACCATAGCTTCCTGACTTCCAGCGTTGCAATTGACCTCCCCAGATACCTCCAAAATATAAATAATAAGACCCGTCTTTGTCCTTAAAAACACAAGGATCGATACTGAATGAGCCTTTCATGTACTCTTTTTCTGCTTTGAATGGACCCTCTGGCTTAGAGGAAGAGGCTACTCCAATGCGGAAAACTCCGTCCTTATCTTTGGCTGGAAAATACAAATAATAGGTTCCTTTCGATTCAGCCGCATCTGGAGCCCAAAGCATCTTGGATGCCCAAGCCACATCTTCCAACTTTAAAGCAACACCATAGTCAACCACCTGACTTGCTGGCGTCTTTTGAGATAAAACATGGTAATCGTTCATCGCGAAATGACTTCCCAAATCATCTTCTTTCACTCCCGCATCGATATCATGCGATGGATAAATATAGATTTGTCCCTGAAATAGATGCGCGGATGGATCAGCGGTGAACATATGCGAAACTAAGGGTTTCGACTGCCCCAGCGCAGTTAAACTTAATAAGCTTAAAGCAAGTATTTTTTTCATGTTAAATCGTTTATGTTTAAAGGTCTGAATTGATTATTTTTACTTCTATGAAACCGATCGAAACCGCTTTACTATCTTTTGGAATGTCTGGCCGTGTTTTTCACGCCCCGTTCATCCAGCTTCATCCTGGATTCAATTTACGAGGATCTTGGGAACGCTCCAAGAAAACGATTGAGAATGCCTATCCTGATTCCACCTCCTTCGATTCGATGGAAGCTGTTTTAGTAGACCCATCAATTGAATTAGTGATTGTCAATACCCCCATCTATTCTCACTTCAAATACGCTACGGCTGCCTTAAAAGCGGGAAAGCACATCGTGGTGGAGAAAGCGTTTACTTGCAACGCGGCTGAGGCAGAAAAACTCGTATCATTAGCTAAAGAAGTACATAAAAAGATCTTTGTTTACCAAAACCGCCGTTGGGATTCCGATTTCTTAACCTTGAAAAAGGTACACGAATCAGGTGTTTTAGGCGATATCGTCGAAGCGGAGTTTCATTTTGACCGCTACAATCCCCTCATGTCCCCTAAAAGACATAAAGAGGATGCAGGTCCCGGCGCTGGAATCGTGACCGATTTAGGGCCTCATTTAATCGATCAAGCTTTGCACTTATTTGGAAAACCAACTCACGTTTTCGCCGATTTACGCAAGACGAGACCTGGGACGGAAGTTATCGACTTATTCGAGATTCTGTTGTATTATCCATCCTTACGTGTACGCTTAAAAAGTGGATATTACTTCAAAGAACCCATTCCGGCCTTCCAATTACATGGCACAAAAGGCAGTTTCATTAAGACTCGCTCTGATCGCCAAGAAGTAGATTTAGACAAAGGACATGTTCCCATGGGCGAAAACTGGGGAGTGGATGCACCGAGTGAATATGGTTTATTGCACGTGGATGGAAGCAGTCCTGAACGCGTTCCCTCTGAAAAAGGCGAGTATATGGCATTCTATGAGAATGTTTTTCAATCTTTGCGTTCCGGAGTGGCACCAGCGGTACCAGGAGAAGATGGAATCGCGAGTATGCGCGTCATCGATGCCGCTTACGAAAGTTTAGAAAAACAAGCAGTTATCAGTTACTAAAATGGAATTATTCAATCAGTTTGAGCCTGAATTAAGCAAAAAAATTCAACAAGTAGGCGTAGTTCGAAAATTCAAAACGGACGACTATTTGATGAAAACAGGGCAATCCATTCGATCAGCTGTCTTGGTAACGAAAGGAATTATCAAAGTATTCCGCGAAGACGAAGAGGGCAACGAGGTATTTATGTACAATCTGCATCCTGGCGAAGCTTGTGCCATTTCGATGACTTGCGCTGCGAGACAATTATCGTCTCAGATTATGGCCAAAGCCCTCGTAGACACCGAAGTCATCGCCATCCCGGCCGAATTAATGGACGAATGGGGCGCTAAATATAAATCTTGGTACCAATTTGTGCTAGAGACCTACCGTTCTCGTTTCGAAGAATTACTGGACACCTTAGATCAAATTGCGTTTAGAAATCTGGACGAACGTTTACTTTGGTACTTAAAACAGCACCAAAAGAGCTTGAAAACGAATATTTTGAAAGCATCCTTCACAGACATCGCGCAAGAATTGAATTCTTCCAGAGAAGTCATATCACGCTTAATGAAGAAGTTAGCTGAGAAAGGATTCATCAAAATCAATAAGAACCAAATCGAAATCATCGATTTACGGAGTCTGTGATTTTCATCACGAAAAAGCTTAACTAAATAAGGGAATTTTGTCCTATGATGAAATTCCTTTTTACCTTTTTGCTTAGCATTCCACTACTCGCTCAAAAGCCCTTTTACGCCCAATTCCGCTACTTTCACTTAGAAACGGATAACGAAAAAGTATTGCCTGATTATGGGGCTAATGCGTTAGGAGTTGAATTGGGTTACACAAAAAACGTAGGCAAGCACTTTAAAGTAGATCTTTCGGGATCTCTAAGCACCTCCTTTCTAAATTCTTCTAACCTTTCTTCAAGTCGCTATGAAATCGGTTTATTCGATCAAGCTAATACCACTAATTTGGATTTTTTAACACGGATTGAAAAAGCATCTTTGACTTACCAAAACAAGAAAATGAAAGTCAAACTAGGACGTCAAGTGCTAAATACCCCCTTTATTAATCCACAGGATGGCCGAATGAGGCCAAGCGCTGAGGGAGGAATGTATGCAGAATTGGGCCATCTTAGTCTAGGCTACTTATATGAAATGGCTCCTAGAGGAACCATGGGCTGGTCACCTGTAGCAGAGTCCATTGGCTATTTTCCCGTGGGTGTTTCCATTGATGGCAAAAAATCAACCTATGCCGGCCATTTAACGAGTGCGGGGATATTGATGGCAGGAATGGACCAGAAATGGAAAGGGATAAGCTTTAAATTCCATGACCTTTTCGTCGAAAATATTCTGCAAACAGCCTTAATTTCGACAGAATTCACAAAACTCATACAAGGTGGAAAATGGGTAAGCGGAATACAATTCATTAAGCAACACTCCCTCAGTGATAACCAGTATACAGAAAAAAATACCCATGCTTCTGTCATCAGTTTAAAAACTGGGCTAGAATACAAGCGATGGAATGGTAGTTTAAACTTCACGAATATTAGCGCAGAGGGTAGGTATCTTATGCCACGCGAATGGGGAAAAGATCCATTCTATACGTTTATGCCCAGAGAAAGAAACGAGGGATTAGGCGATGTGAAGGCCTATGTGGCTAAATTTAGTTATGTAATTCCCAAATGGAAAATCAAAATCAATCCTAGTGTAGGCTATTTTGAACTACCATCGGTAACTAATTTTAGTCTGAATAAATACGGGATGCCCTCTTACACGCAAATGAATTTGGAAATCCTGATCGATGCCTCTAAAATTGCCAAAGGACTTGATTTTCAATTTCTGCTAGCCAACAAAACGAATCAAGGGGACATGATGGAGAACTCTAAGTATATCCAAAATAAAGTGAATATGAACTCCTGGAATTTCGTCGTAAATTATCGCTTATAAATTTTCGGACCTTGTGATAAAAATCACGAATAAGGTCTGGCAAAAGGTTGAAATTTGTATCAACAATAACAAAAAACACAACATGGAAATTATTGGTTATTTCGCATCCTTGTTAATCGGAGTCTCGTTAGGACTTATCGGGGGTGGCGGATCCATTTTAACAGTACCGGTTCTGGTTTATCTTTTCGGGGTGAATCCTATTCTAGCCACTGCCTATTCGCTATTCGTCGTAGGTGCGAGTTCCTTAGTAGGCGCTATTCCCAAATACAGACAAGGTTTGATTAATGTAAAAACGGCTATCATTTTCGGCATACCGTCGATTGCTGCCGTTTATGCGACTCGCAAATTCATTGTTCCATTAATCCCGTCTGAAGTTTTTAGCATAGGGGATTTCATCGTCACTAAATCCATCTTGATGATGGTTCTGTTCGCGATCTTGATGGTTGCCGCTTCGATATCGATGATTAGAGGCAAATGTGAGCAATGTGAAAAAGAAAAATTAGGCACTTACGTAGAAGAAGTTCAAGTATTCAATTACCCCATGATCTTGTTAGAGGGAGCTATCGTAGGCACTTTAACTGGCCTAGTGGGTGCTGGAGGCGGTTTTTTAATTATTCCGGCTTTGGTGATGCTCTCCAAATTATCTATGAAACAGGCGGTAGGGACTTCCCTATTGATCATTGCCGCTAAGTCTTTAATTGGATTTACGGGTGATCTTGGCCACACGGTCATTGATTGGAACTTATTATTAACCGTGACAGGTTTAGCCATTGTCGGGATTTTCTTCGGCGATATTTTGAGTAAAAAAGTAGACGGAAACAAACTAAAAGTAGGTTTTGGCTGGTTCGTATTAGTGATGGGAATGTACATTCTAATCCAACAATTAGCCTTCCCTCTAAAATAATCTTAACAGAAAAATAGTATGAAAGTAGAACAAATTTACACGGGATGTTTAGCACAAGGTGCCTATTACATCGAAAGCAATGGCGAAGCTGCGATCATTGATCCACTTCGCGAGGTGCAGCCGTATATCGAGAAAGCGGAACGTAATGGCGCTAAAATAAAGTATGTTTTCGAAACACACTTCCACGCGGACTTCGTTTCTGGCCATATTGATTTGTCTGCCAAAACAGGTGCACCCATCGTTTACGGCCCAAATGCCGCTTGTGCTTTTGATTGCATTTCAGCGACAGATGGCCAAGAATTCAAATTAGGCAATGTAACCATCCGCGTGATCCACACCCCGGGTCATACGATGGAATCCACTTGCTTCCTTTTAATCGACGAAAATGGAAAAGAAACAAGCTTATTTTCAGGTGATACGCTATTTATAGGGGATGTGGGACGTCCTGATTTGGCACAAAAAGTAATCGCCGATCTAACACAAGACATTTTAGCAGGACATCTATATGATTCCCTTCGCAACAAAATCATGCCATTAGCGGACGATATCATCGTTTATCCTGCACACGGAGCTGGTTCTGCCTGTGGAAAAAACATGAGCAAGGAAACAACTGATACCTTAGGCAACCAAAAGAAAGTAAACTATGCTTTGAACCCTGCTTTAACGAAAGAGGAATTCAAAAAAGAAGTTTTAACAGGATTAGTTGCTCCTCCCGCTTATTTCCCTTTGAACGTTTTGATGAATATCCAAGGATATGATTCTATTGATAAAGTATTAGAGCGTGGCCAACATGCTTTAAGTCCAGAAGGATTTGAAGCGGCAGCAAATGAAACCAGTGCACTCATCCTAGATACGCGTGATCCACAGACTTTTGCAGCTGGATTTGTACCTAATTCAATTAACATCGGTATCGACGGATCATTTGCTCCGTGGGTAGGTGCGATGATTCCAGACATCAAACAAGAAATCTTGTTAGTGACGGATGAGGGCCGTGAAGAAGAAGTAATCACACGTCTTGCACGCGTTGGTTATGATTTCACCATTGGATATTTGAAAGGGGGATTCGCCTCTTGGAAAGCATCAGGCATGGAAATCGATCGAATTGAATCGATTGACGCAACTGAATTATTGAAGCGTGTCCATGCTGGTGAAGGCGAAATTCTAGACGTTCGCAAGAACAGCGAATACCTTTCAGAGCACGTGATTGATGTGGAAAATGCGCCTTTGGACTTTATTAATGACAGTATGTTAAAAATCAACAAAGACAAAACCTACTTCGTACATTGTGCGAGTGGATACCGCTCTATGATCTTTAATTCAACATTAAGAGCCCGCGGATTCGATAACTTAATCGATGTAAAAGGTGGATTCAAAGCCATTAAAGAATCGGAGAAATTCCAATTAACAGAATATGTTTGTCCATCAACCCTATTGTAATCATGGAAGAATTATTAGCTAATCCAGCGACAACGGTCGTTGATGTAAGAGAAACAGGAGAATTTGCTGGTGGACAATTCGATGGTGCCATTAATATTCCTTTAGGAATCATTCCATTGCGCTTAGACGAATTTAAGGCTATGTCTGGACCCATCGTGGTTTATTGCAGAAGCGGCAATCGTTCAGGTATGGCTCAAATGCTTTTAAAGCAAGCAGGATTAGCAGAGGTATATAATGGTGGAGGTTTACACGATATGTTGATGTACCAAAACTAATATGCTAGCTAACCTAACACAAAATTGGGGTTTCATGCGCATTATCCGCCTACTAGTAGGTGGATATGCGCTTGTAGAGGCCTTCCGTGCGTCCGATATTTTAATCGGAATGATGGGAGCCGTTCTGGTTGGAATGGCCTTTCTAAATGCTGGCTGCGGATCCCAAGGCTGCGGTATCCCAGCACCTCGCAACAACTATACTAAACCCGAAGAAGTGGAATATGAAGAAATTCATTCAAAATAGATTCTGGCAAATCCTAGGAGGAATATTCGGCGGAATAGCCGGATATTTCTATTGGAGAGATATAGGGTGTGCCAGTGGCACGTGTCCCATTACGAGTAAACCCCTGAATAGCATTGTATATTTTGCTGTTTTGGGGTATTTTGTGTTGGGAACGATTAGTGGGTTTAGAGCACAAAGAATAAAGCATAAAGATGGTAAGTCGTAAATGGTGAATGATGAATTTTCCCTCCCGACTAATTCCCTCCGGACTGCCGACTGTCCACTTCCCACTGAATACAGATTAAAACAATTAAATACCAAATAAATGATGGAAACTATTACACAACCTTGGCCCTGGTATGTCGCCGGAGCTTTAATTGGACTGATTGTCCCAGCCCTACTCTTGTTAGGCAACAAACACTTTGGCATTTCAGCCAACCTGCGTCACATGTGTGCCGCCTGTATTCCGAGCGACATTCCCTTTTTCAAATATGATTGGAAAAAAGAATCTTGGAATCTATTTTTCATCGGTGGAATTTTCATCGGCGGCTTCATCGCTGCCCATTTTTTGGGCTCAGATGCTCCCATCATCATACATCCAGATTTAGCCAAAGAACTTGCCGGTTATGGCATAACTGACCTTTCAGGAATGGTTCCTGTTCAATTATTCGAACTTCATGACGTATTTACTTTACGTGGGTTCGTTATGATGGTAGGCGGAGGATTCCTCGTGGGATTTGGCACTCGCTATGCGGGTGGATGCACCTCTGGCCACGCTATAATGGGCCTAAGCGATCTACAATGGCCCTCTCTTGTAGCTACAATCTGCTTTATGATAGGTGGATTTGTGATGGCCAATTTAATTCTTCCTTACATTTTAGCTCTTTAATCCGATGAATACGCAAGAAAAAGAAACTGATTTTGAAGTACGTTCATTAGACACCATGTGTTTGAACGAGTCTAATTTGAGCCATCCTTGGTGGTATAATTTTAAATATTTAGCGGTTGGAATCGTGTTTGGTGTGGTATTCGTGAAAGCAGAAATCATCTCGTGGTTCCGCATTCAGGAAATGTTCCGACTACAAAGTTTCCATATGTATGGGGTCATAGGCACTGCAGTAGTCGTGGGCGCAATCTCCGTATTCCTGATTAAAAAGTTCAAGGTAAAGACGATTCACGGAGAAGATATCACATTCACGGACAAGAAGTTTAATATGGGCCAAATCTACGGCGGCTTAATCTTTGGATTAGGATGGGCAGTAACAGGCGCTTGCCCAGGCCCACTTTTCGCTCAATTAGGAACGGGAGTCTTAGCTATTTCGGTTGTTATTTTAAGCTCGATTGCCGGTACCTGGGTATATGGAAAGTTTAGAGATAAGCTTCCTCATTAAAATGGTAAACGGTGAATGGTAAATGGGATGTCGATTAGGTTCGGCATCCTTTTTTTATTGATGCTTTTCAGCCCAGACCTTAATGGGCTTATAAGGTCCGTACTTATGCTGCTCTTCAGAAAAAGGGTCTGCATACGGTCCAAAGGGGTGATCAAATGGCTTCTTAGAAATCTTAGGCCAATCTTTCGATAAATCTTTCGCCGGACGAGGCATCGAATTCACGTACGCTGCCACATCCCACGCTTCCTCGTCTGTTAATTGCGGCTTTTCATACGTAGTTCCCTGGGGCATATTGTATTTCACATAGCCTGCAAAATTCGAAATACGGTATAATCCTGCGCCATTATTATAGCTATGAGCACCCCACAAAGGTGGGTAAGTATAAGACTTGCCATTTTCTGCTAGTAAACCACCTCCATCAGCTTGATGGCATGACTGGCATTTTATGGTATAGACCTCCGATCCTTTGATCGGATCACAAGCCCGTTTCATCCCTTTTAGTTTAAATATCCCTGAACCCTTAGGAGACTTTCCTTTTTCTACATCGGAACCTAGCCATTTAATGTAGGCCAAAATTGCCCGCATTTCACGACTCGTAGAATCCATTGCTTTCCCATTTAGGCTTCGTTCGAAGCAATCATTTACACGCTTAATTTGATTTTCTTTCGTTCCTGAGCGAGCTCTGAACTTAGGGTAAGTAGATTGAACCGCAAAATAATTGTTTCCCCAAGGCTGCGTACCTGCATTTAAGTGACAGTTCTGGCAATTCATCCCATTGGAGATGGCTTTTACCGAACCTTTGGGACCTAAATAATCCGACGTATGCGCAATCAATTCCCGACCATACACCACTAATTCTTTCTCCTCTGGCTGCAAATACATCATTCGCCAGTCTGATGGCGCGGTCCATACATGCGTAAAATTGGAATCAGGAGCAGCATAAACGGAAGTGGAATCGGACGAAGCCACTCCTACATTTTGAAAGGTTCGAAAACCTAAATAGCCAAAAAGGACGATAAGTAACGCAAACAAAAAAGTCGTTAATACCTGGTACCGGGGTTCAAAGGATGAGTTCAAAATTATGCCGTAAAATTATAATGCAAGTTACGAGAAGATTAAAAAGGTACAAGTGACTTTTATCACGACATCAATTGATTATATCCCCTAATATTACAATATATTCTTTAAATCGTTAATCATGAAAACACATCATTCCATTGTAATCGTAGGCGGAGGGAATGCCGGCATTTCGATCGCAGCTCAACTATTACGCAAAGATTCCTCCCTAGACATTGCCATTGTCGATGGAGCAAAGAAACATTATTACCAACCCGCCTGGACGTTAGTAGGCGGTGGTGAATTCAATATTCAAGACACGGAGCGCGATGAAGCATCTGTCATTCCTTCAGGAGCCACTTGGATTCAACAAATGGTGTCAGGTTTCAAGCCAGAGGAGAACAAAATTACGTTAGCCGATGGCAGCGATTTAGCCTACGACTATTTAATTACTGCCCCAGGAATTCAATTGAATTGGGGAGAGATCAAAGGCTTAAAAGAAAATCTAGGCAAGAATGGGGTTTGCTCAAACTACAGTTTTGAGACTGCACCCTATACCTGGGAGTGTATTCAGCAGACCAAAGGAGGCAAAGCTATCTTCACAAATCCACACACCCCCATTAAGTGTGGCGGCGCTCCTCAAAAGATTATGTACTTAGCGGCCGATTATTTCAAAAAACACGGCATTGATAGCCAGGTGGAGTTTTGGAGCGGAGGTACGCGCGTTTTTGGCGTAGAAAAATACGAAAACACGCTAAAAAAGGTCATTGCTCGTTACGGAATCCAAACGCAATTCTTCGTCAAACTAGACGAGATCGATGGACCAAACAAGAAAGCCAAATTTGTGGGAATAGGTGAATCCAATAAAGATCAAGAATACTGGATTGAATACGATATGATTCACGTAACCCCGCCACAATCGGCTCCCGATTTCATTAAATCAAGCTCACTAGCGAATGCTGCAGGCTGGATTGATGTAGATAAACATAGCTTGCAACACAACTCTTATAAAAACATATTCGCTTGTGGGGATGCAGCGGCACTACCTGTCTCTAGAACTGGAGCGGCTATTCGCAAGCAAGCACCTATTTTAGTCCAAAACCTACTTTCTATAATGAAAGGTGAATCGATGACCGCTTCCTACGATGGTTACTCCTCATGCCCCATTGTTACTGGTTATGACAAATTAGTGTTAGCTGAATTTGATTACAACAATACCCCAATGGAAACATTTCCAATGGATCAATCAAAGGAGCGCTGGTCTATGTACCAAATGAAGAAATACCTACTTCCTTATTTGTATTGGAATCAAATCCTACCCGGAAAGATGTAAGAAAAAAGGCCGCTTAATTAAGCGGCCTTTTTGTTAGTATTTTAAATAAGCCCAACCGGCCTCTTGTTTCAACACCACTTCGGCGACACCAGACGGAACTGTACCGGCCTGCGTTACAATTGTAGCCCGATCGATTTTGCGTTCGCGGATGGTATTTTCACAGGCTTTAAATAAAACTCCTGAAGCAGCTAGCTCAGCAATTTTAGCCTTTTGGGTGGTTTTTCCATCCACTAAAATACTAATCCCCGCCCCATGTGCTACTAATTCGATTTGTGTAGTAGGCCCTAACGCCGTTTGAAGATTCGAAATATTTTTCAAAGCCCCATGCCAAACCAAGGTATCCGACGAATTTAACTGCACCACGACTTTATGCGTTTGTGCATTTGCTGCAACAGAAACGCAGACGAAAATCAATGTACTCAATAAGATTTTTTTCATAGTTTTTATTTTTTCTACTACAATGATAGTAGAATTTTTCCAAAAGCCGAGAGACAAATGTCACGTACAAGCCTAATCAGGTGAGCTATATTTGCCTACACAAAAACAAAAAACATGTTAACGATACTAAAGAATTTATTTGGTTTTGGGCCAAAAGTGGACATTAAAGCACTTTTAGCGGATGGCGCTACCCTAGTAGACGTGCGTACCCCCGCAGAATTCAAAGACGGCCACATCAAGGGAGCCATGAATTTACCTTTGCAAACTTTGGGATCAAATTTGAACAAATTAAAGAAAGATCAGGTTATCATCACATGTTGCCGCTCAGGAAGTCGCAGTGGCATGGCACGCCGCCAACTTCAAGCTGCGGGTTATACGCAGGTGTATAATGGAGGAGCGTGGAGCAGCTTGAGATAATAGATTTTAGAGTAGAGATGGTAGAGTAGAGAGTAGAGGTTATATGGAGAGCATAAAGCACAAAGAATAAAGCATAGAGTTGGAATCCCCTTCGGGGATGAATCCATGAAGTATTTGTAATCTGCTCTATTAATTTTATGCTAGCGACTATCGACTAAATCGCGCAGCGATGACTAAACGACACAGTCGTGACTAAATCGCGCAGTGATGATTAAGTCGCCTAGCGACTAGCGACTAAACACTAACACAATATGAGCAAATTCGCCGAACTATTGAAATCGCCAGAACCCGTTTTAGTTGATTTTTCAGCTGAATGGTGTGGCCCTTGCAAGCAGCTAAAGCCTATTTTAGAGCAATTGAAGTCTAAAATTGTAAATTCAGCTAAAATCATCAAAATCGATGTCGACAAGAATCGTACCTTAGCGGATAAATTCCAAATCCGTTCCGTACCTACGATGATCCTTTTTAAGGATGGTAAGTCGGTTTGGCGTCAGTCAGGAGTTATTCCTGCGAGTACTTTGGAAGGCATCATTAAACAACATTCGAAATGAGAAACGTTTTATACACATTCTTAGTCCTTGGACTATTATATTCTTGTGGGCCAAAAGAAGGGCAACAAGATTTAGGTGCATCCGAATTTCAATCTGCGATGGCTGGGGAGTCTGGAGCACAGGTTTTGGACGTCAGAACCATCGATGAGTTCCAAAATGGACACATTGATGGAGCCATCAATGCTGACATCAGCACTCCACTCGTATTCGCACAAATCGCCTCCAAATTAGCGAAAGACAAAACCGTTTTCGTCTACTGCCTTTCCGGCTCAAGATCCGCTTCGGCTGCTGGGATGCTTAAAGAAATGGGCTTCAAATCCATCGTCAACTTAACAGGGGGCATGTTAGCCTGGCAATCAGCTAATCTTCCCATAGCTACAGGCGAAGCGAAATCTGCAGGTTCTGCCGGCTTAACAGAATCAACATTTGCTGAAAAAATCAAAGGCAAACCGATGGTCATCATCGATTACAATGCCACTTGGTGCGGCCCTTGCAAGCAATTAAGCCCTATCTTAAAGGAATGGGTGAAAGCTCAAAACGGCAAAGTCGAACTGATTGAAATCGATGTAGATGAAAACCAAGAGCTAGCAAAATCCAAGAAAATCGAAGCTATCCCCTACCTTGAAATGTACAAGAACGGCGTTAAGACCTGGTCTAGCGTGGGATTGATCGGGAAAGAGGAGTTAGACAAATCTCTCTAATCTATTTTTTCGCCGCTTCAAAGCCAATCGACACCGAATTAACGCAATAGCGTAATCCTGTATCTGTAGGCCCGTCGTCAAATACGTGGCCTAAATGGCCTCCGCATTTTGCACAGGTAATTTCTGTGCGGCGCATGCCTAGCGTGTTATCTACGGTTTCTTTGATAACGCCCGCTTTCACTTCCTTGTCAAAACTAGGCCAGCCGCAATGCGAATCGAATTTAGAATCAGAGCTAAACAGTGGGGCTCCGCAACCTCTGCACGTATACATTCCCTTCTCGGCGTGCATCAAGAATTTGCCGGTATAAGGGCGTTCTGTGCCTTTTTGGCGTAAAATATAATATTCGTCTTCTGTCAATTTAGCCTTCCATTCGGCTTCTGTCTTAGGCAAATTTTCCATCGTCTTTGTTGCTGTAGTTGCTATCGTTTGTTTGGGTTGTTGTCCACAAGCCTGCAGGCTTATGAATACGAGTACTAATCCTAGAATCTTTTTCATGTGATTATTATTTATAGCATAACGCAAGATAAGGGGAAAAAGTTTACGCGCCTACGGCGCAGTAG
>JAURHT010000064.1 GCA_030833145.1 Aquirufa sp. | reverse complement strand
TGGTTATGATTACGGTAATGCTGCATCTGATATTAACCCAGATGATATCGAAAACATGACTGTATTGAAAGGTGCTGCGGCAACTGCTCTATACGGTTCACGTGCTTCGAATGGTGTGATCATGATCACAACTAAGAAAGCTAAGCGTGGTTTAGGTTTAACAATCAACGCTGGTTTGACAGTAGGAACAATTGATAAGTCAACTTTCCCTACTTACCAAAACCAATATGGTGCAGGTTATTCTGATCCATACCAAAAAGATGGTTTCTTGTATTTTGATGCAAATGGTGACGGAACGAATGATTTAGTTGTTCCTACAGCTGAAGATGCTTCTTACGGTGTGAAATTCAACCCTAGCTTAATGGTTTACCACTGGGATGCTTTTGATCCTGCTGGTCCTAACTACAAGAAAATGAAGCCATGGGTTGCTGCTGCAAATACGCCAGTAACTTTCTATGAGACTGCTATCTCTAACAACACTAACATTATGTTAGATGGTGCAAACGATAAGGGTACTTATAAATTAGGCTTTACGCGTAACGAAGAGCGTGGTACATTACCTAACTCAGTTGTTACTAAGAACATTGTTAACTTAGGTGGTTCTTACAATGTGAATGAGAAATTAACAGCTTCTGCTGTAGCTAACTTCTCTATCGTAGATGGTAAAGGTCGTTACGGTTCAGGTTATTCTGGACAAAACGTTAACCAAAACTTCCGTCAATGGTACCAAACAAACGTTGACTTAGTTGAGCAAAAAGAAGCTTATTTCCGTAACAACCAAAACGTTACTTGGAACTGGGGTGATCCTTCATCTGCAGCTGGTTTAAAACCAATCTACACAGATAACTACTATTGGACTCGTTACCAAAACTATGAGACAGATACACGTACTCGTATCTTCGGTAATGCTCAATTAGATTACAAAGCAACTTCATACTTAGCATTCTTAGGACGTATCACAGTAGATACATACAATGAATTGCAAGAAGAACGTACTGCGGTAGGTTCTCAAGCTACTCCTGGATATTCTCGTTTAGATCGTACGTTCAACGAAACGAACTATGACTTGATGGCTAACTTTGATAAAGATGTAATCAAAGATGTAAACGTGAAAGCCTTAGCTGGTTTAAACTTACGTAAGTCTTACACACGTGCGATCTCTGCTGGTACTAACGGTGGTTTGATCGTTCCTGGTTTATACTCAGTAGCTAACTCAAAAGGTACAGTGGCTGCAGCATCTGAAGGATATTCTCCTCGTGAGGTATTCGGTATGTTTGGTGGTTTAACGGTAACTTACAAAGGTTTCTTAACATTAGACGGAACTGTTCGTCGTGATAAGTCTTCTACGTTACCAGTTGAAAATAACCAATACAACTACTACTCTGGTTCGGCTTCTTGGTTGTTCTCTCACCACATCCAAGATCTTCCTTGGTTGACTTCTGGTAAGTTACGTGCTAACTGGGCGACTGTAGGTAATGATGCTCCTTGGGGTGCTATCAAAAACGTGTACGATCAACCAGCTCCTTTTGGTTCAACGATCTTGTTCTCTGTACCTAGTACACAAAACAATCCGATCTTGAAGCCAGAGCAGACTCAATCTCGTGAGATTGGTTTAGAAATGGCTTTCTTACAAAACCGTTTAGGTTTTGATGCAACGTATTACCAATCAAATACATTAGATCAAATCTTACCTGCAGCGGTTTCGGCAGCTACTGGTTTCTCTTCATCTTATGTAAATGCGGGTAATATTGAGAATAAAGGTGTTGAATTAAGCGTTTATGCTACGCCTATCAAGACAGCTGATTTCTCTTGGAACGTGAATGCTAACTGGACTAAGAATCAATCATTAGTATTGAGCTTATATGGTGGTTCTCAAAACTTGCAATTAGGTTCTTTCCAAGGTGGTGTTTCTTTGAATGCAACAGTAGGACAACCTTACGGCGTTTTACAAGGAAAAACGTGGGTTTTAGTGAATGGCGAAAAGTCTGTTAAATCAAACGGTCGTTACAACATTTCAACTACTACTACCAACAACATTGGTAACATGAACCCAGATTGGATCGGTGGTTTGAATAATACATTCAAATACAAGAACGTTTCATTCTCTTTCTTGATCGATGTGAAAAAAGGTGGTAACGTATTCTCTCTAGATCAGTACTATGGTGCTGCAACAGGGGTATATGCTGAATCAGCTGCATTGAACGATAAAGGTAATCCATCTCGTAACACGATCGCTGAAGGTGGTGGTGTTATTATGCCAGGTGTGAAAGCGGACGGAACTCCGAATGATATTCGTGTTGAAAATGAGTACGGTACTTATGGTTATGCTTATAACCCAGCTGCTGCATTCGTTTACGATGCAACTTTCGTTAAATTACGTGAGGCTAACTTGACATATTCTTTACCAAAATCTCTTGTTGCTAAATTAGGTGGCGTGAAAGGTGTGGATGTGTCTGTTTTCGGACGTAACCTTTGGATCATTAAAAAATATGTTCCTTACGCAGATCCTGAAGAAAACTTGTCTTCTGGTAATATCCAAGGATATCAATCAGGTGCATATCCAACAACAAGATCGATTGGATTTAACGTTAAATTGTTATTTTAATCATCCTAAATTTTCGTAAAGATGAAAAATATGTTAAAAGTTTTTGTACCGCTGTTGTTATTATTCTCGGCTTGTACAGAAGATATCTCTCAATTAAATATCGAGACTAAAAGGCCAGCAGCTGTTCCAGCTCCTACCTTGTTCTCGAATGCAACGAGAACCTTAGCTGGTTCTTTAGCATCTGCTAGTGTGAACACAAACGTGTTCCGTTTTACAGTTAGCCACTGGGCTATGGCTGTATATCAAGATGAGGCTCAATATGACTTCAATACACGTGCTATCCCTCAAGGATGGTGGACAACTATGTACCGTGATGTGTTAGCTGATTACAATGAATCAGCTAAGTTAATCAACGCGGATGCTACATTAACTGCTGGCGAGAAAGCGAATAAATTAGCGATTATCGACATCATGCAAGTGTATACGTATTCTATCTTAGTGAATACTTTCGGAAATGTTCCTTATACAGAAGCATTACAACCGACTAACTTATTCCCTAAATATGATGATGCTAAAACAATCCACACAGATTTATTAGCACGTTTGAACTCAGATATTACTAAATTAAATACTTCAGCTGTAGGTTTTGCTTCAGGAGAAGATTTAGTTTACAAAGGTTCTGTTTCTAACTGGTTAAAGTTTGCTAACACGTTACGCATGAAGTTAGGTATGATCGTTGCTGACGAGAATGCTGCTGCTGCAAAATCTGCAGTTGAAGCATCTGATGCTGGCGCTATCTCTGCTGCGGCTAACAATGGTTTGTTTACTTACCAATCAGCTTCTCCTAACCAAAACCCATTATTCGTTGATATCGTAACTGGTGGTCGTCAAGATTATATCGCTGCGAAAGACTTAATGGATAAATTATTAGGATGGAATGACCCTCGTACTGGTTTGTATTTCTCTAAAAATAATGCAGGCGCTTATGCTGGCGGTATTGTAGGAAAAGCAAATACATTCGTAGATTTCTCTCGTGCAGGTGCTAAGGTGATCGCTGCGGCTGATCCTTACGTATTTGCTGACGTAGTTGAAACTGAATTCTTGCGTGCTGAGGCTGCTGAACGTGGTTACACTGTAGCTGGTTCTGCTGAATCTCACTACAATAAAGCAATCACCGCTTCTATCTTATATTGGGGTGGAACGCAAGCAGATGCTGATGCTTATTTAGCTCAACCTGCTGTAGCCTATACAACGGCTGCTGGAAACTGGAAAGAAAAGATCGCTACTCAAAAGTGGATCGCTCTTTACAACCGTCCTTACGAAGGTTGGACAGAATTGCGTCGTTTAGATTTCCCTAAGATTTCTACTCCAGTTAACGCGAAGTCTGGCTTCCCAACTCGTTTTTCTTACCCAGCTAACGAGCAAACTTTAAATGGTGCTAACTACACAGCGGCTGCTTCTGCAATCGGTGGTGACGTAGTAACTACAAAGTTGTTCTGGGATAAAAACTAATTCTAGTTTTTAGAAGGAATTAAAAAGGGCGACCCGCAAGGGGCGCCCTTTTTTTGTTAGGGTGGCTAATAACCTTTATTAATGAATAATTTGGCCATTATATGTTATTTAGCGTGTTTTTTTATTTTGCATAAATATTTTTTATGATAAACATATAATTGTTTAATTATTTTGCTAAAAACTTAAACAATATATTTGAGGTTCATAACATTATCCTTCATTTTAAAATGTTCATTATGAAAAAAACGCTACTATTAAGTATGGTCTTGTGGCTGACAGCAATGGTTCCATTGTTTGCCCAGGACAGATCAATCACAGGAAAGGTGACCGGAGATGACGGTTCTTCTTTGCCAGGGGTTAACATCGCAGTAAAAGGGACTAATAAAGGGACTAACACGGATGTGGATGGTGCTTTTAAATTAACGGTACCTTCAAACGCAGTGTTAATTGTAAGTTCAGTGGGCTACGCACCACAAGAAGTTAAAGTAGGCAACAGAACGGTTATTAATGTTTCTCTTGCATCTGCCTCTTCAACGCTTGACGAAGTCGTTATTACAACTTTCGGTACGGCAAAGAAAGCATCCTTTACTGGTTCATCTGCTAAAGTGAGTGCAGAGAAATTAGGGGTTAGACCGATTACTAACATCGGCCAAGCTTTAGAAGGTATTGCTCCAGGTGTGACGACAACATCTACATCTGGTCAGCCGGGTTCAGCTCCAGCCGTACGTATTCGTGGGTTTGGTTCTATCTCCTCTTCGAATGACCCATTATATGTAGTGGATGGTGTACCCTACTCAGCTAGTATCGCGAATTTAAATAATGATGATATTGAGTCAATTACCGTATTGAAAGATGCAGCTTCTACTGCACTTTATGGTGCGCGTGCTGCAAACGGTGTTGTGATGGTAACCACTAAAAAGGGTACAAAAGGTAAAAATACTATCAACATTAAGTATACAAAAGGTTTTAACACGCGTGCGCTACCTGAATATGATCGCGTAGGTGCAGCGGATTATTATCCTTTAATGTGGGAGTCAAACCGTAACAATTTAGCTTACCGTGCGACTAGCCCAGTAGCTATTGCTACTGCAAATGCAACGGCTTCTGCTGGTTTAGGTGCCATCGTAGGTACTGGTTATAATGTATACAATGTGCCATTCGCTCAATTAGTAGGAACAGATGGTAAATTAAATTCCTCAGCTCAATTAATTTATAATCCAGATGATTTAAACTGGGAAAAAGCAGTGATGCGTCAGGGTATCCGTGATGAGGTAAATGCAAACTTCTCTGGATCAAATGGTAAGTCAGATTATTTCTTATCTGTTTCTTATTTGAATGACAAGGGATATCAGATTAAATCTGATTATGATCGTTTTACCGCTCGTTTAAATGTGAACAGCCAAATGAACAATTGGTTCAAAGTGGGTGCTAATATGAATACAACGGTAACGACTTCGAATCAGTCTACGGCTGATGGAGGAAATTCTTTTGTGAATCCATTCTTCTTTACACGTGGTATGGCGCCTATTTATCCAGTTTATGCCTATGATCCGGCAAGCCCAGGTTCATTCTTGAAATTGGAAAACGGAAATCGCCGTTATGATTACGGTAATTTAAGTGCTTTAGGTTTATCAAACCGTCCTCAGTACGGTGGACGTCACGTAGTGGCTGAAACGGAATTGAATGAAAACTTCTTCCGTAGAAATTTATTAGGTGGTCGTGCATACGGGGAAATCTCTTTCTTGAAAGATTTCAAATTTACGAATAGTGTAGGTGTGGATATCACGAATGCGAACTCGATCGTTTTTGGTAACCCAGAAATTGGTGATGGTGCTCCGGCAGGTCGTGCTTCGAACACATTTGAGAATATTACGAATTACAACTTATCTCAGTTGTTAACGTATAACCACTCTTTTGGAAAGCATAATGTAGATGCCCTAGTAGGACATGAAAACTACAATTTGGTATCTAATAGCTTAGATGGTTCTCGTTCTCAGCAAATCTTAGATGGTAACTATGAGTTGATTAACTTCACCACAACAACGAATTTAACATCTCAATATGATACTCGTCGTGTAGAGGGTTTCTTCTCTCGTTTAAATTATGATTATGATTCGAAGTATTTCGTATCGGTATCGGCTCGTCGTGATGGTTCGTCTAAATTCTTCCAAGATAAGCGTTGGGGTAATTTCTACTCTGCATCTGCAGCTTGGCGTTTAGACCAAGAGGATTTCATTAAGGAATTGACTTTTATTGATAACTTAAAATTGAGAAGTTCTTGGGGTCAAACAGGTAACGACGGTGGTATCAGCAACTATGCTTGGCAGCCATTGTATGCTTTAGGTTGGAATAATGCGACTGAGCCAGGTATTTTACAATCCTCTTTAGGAAGTAAATCCTTAGAGTGGGAGACAAATACGGCATTCGATGTGGCCTTAGAATTCGGTTTATTCAAAAACAGAATCTCTGGTACGGTTGAATACTTTGATCGTCAATCGACTAACTTGATTTTTGCAGTACCTCTTCCCTTATCAGTAGGTATTGGTACAGAGACACGTAATATCGGTTCGATGTATAACCGTGGTATCGAGTTACAGTTAGCAGGGGATTTAGTTCGTACGAAAGACTTCGTTTGGAATATTGATTTGAATGCGACAAAATTAGAGAATAAGATCACGAAGATGCCTGCGGAAAGCAAGGAAATCATCGACGGAACTAAGAAGTTAAAAGAGGGGAGCTCTTTATATGACTACTGGTTGCGTGAGTACAAAGGCGTTAACCCAGAGACGGGTGTAGCAGAATACCGTGCTATCTCCTATGTAGCTTCTAACTCTAGAATTACAGCCAATGGAGATACATTAACTAATAACATCGCTAATGCACGTTATTGGTATAATGGCACATCAATTGCAGACTTAACAGGTTCTGTTAATACGTCATTACGTTACAAAGGATTCTCTTTAACTGCTTTGATGGTGTATCAATTAGGTGGGAAAATCTATGATGCAGCTTATGCAGGTTTAATGGGAGCAGGTTACCACAATGCGAAGCACGTGGATATCTTAAAACGTTGGGTAAATCCAGGAGATATAACGGAGGTTCCACGTATGGATAATGGCCGTACAGCGGACTTTGATGCGGCATCAGACCGTTGGTTAATTGATGGAAGCTTTATGAACATTCGTACGGTGACTTTATCATACCGTTTACCTAAATCTGTCATGAATCGTTTGAAAATTGATAACGCACAGGTGTATGTGAGTGGTGAAAACTTCTTAATGTTATCACGTAGAAGTGGTATGAACGTTCAGCAGAACTTTGGAGGAACAACAAGTAATGTTTACAGTCCTGCTAAGTCATTAGTATTAGGTCTATCATTCTCTTTATAATATAGAATCATGAAAAAGAAATATTTAGGTTACTTTTCGCTTGTATTCGCATTATTACTTTCATCATGCGAGGAAGCTTATTTAGATACTACCCCTACGGCTAGTATTGATGCAGGGTCAGCTTATTCTACTACAAAGAATGCAGCAGCTGCTATTAACGGTATATACCGTTCGTTTATCGTACGTTATTTGAGTTCTCAAGGTCATTCAGGTCACCCAGCGATGATGATTATTTTAGATCACATGGGAGAGGATATGGTATTAGGAACAACAGCAGCTTCATGGCACGTAGGTGAGACGCGTTGGACTGCACACCGTTCTGATGTAAATACGATGGCTCAATTCCCATATGAATTGTATTACCGAATCATTGGTAACGCGAATATTGGTATTGCGAATATTGATAAAGCGGTAGGTCCAGCTGCGGATCGTAATACGCTGAAGGGTGAAGCTTTGGCTTTACGTGCATTTGGTTATTTCAATTTAGTTCAGTTGTACGGAAAGCGTTATGATGCTACTGCAAAACCGAATGCACAATTAGGGGTGCCATTGGTATTAGAACCTACTACAGAAGGAAAGCCACGTAATACGGTGGAAGAAGTTTATACGCAGATTAATAAAGATCTAGCGGATGCTGCAGCTTTGTTAACGACCTCTCGTGTAAACAAGTCTCACATTAATTTGAGCGTAGTTAAAGGTTTGCAAGCACGTGTGGCTTTAGTACAACAAGATTGGACAAACGCTGCGAAGTATGCAGCAGAAGCACGTGCGGGATATACTCCAATGACTGCGACTATGTACCAAGATGGATTTCAAGATTTGACCAATTCAGAGTGGATGTGGGGTTTTGATCACTTAGAAGATCAAACGGAATATTTTGGTGCTTATCACTCGTACATTTCTTGTAACTACAACTCAACGGTTATTAGAACGTATCCTAAGGTAATTAACAACTTGTTATACGCTCAGATTCCAACAACGGATATTCGTTCAAAAATGTGGGTAGAAACGCCTACGACTACGAACTCTATTGTTCCTCCAGGGGGAGTGCGTCCTAAATTCTTGAATCAGAAATTTAGATTACCAGGTGTTCCATCTACATCTGCGCAAGGAGATGTTCCTTACATGCGTGCAGCGGAAATGTATTTGATCGAGGCTGAGGCAAAAGCGCGTTTGAACGATGCGGCTGGAGCTTCCCAGGTGTTATTTGATTTAGTTAAAACACGTGATGCTAGTTATGTGAAGTCAACTAAGACAGGTGTAGCACTGATTAATGAGATTTTATTGCAACGTCGTATTGAGCTTTGGGGTGAAGGACACCGTTTCTTAGACTTAAAGCGTACAAACGCGGCATTGAATAGAAATGGTACTAATGCGATTGCTTCTGTAGCTTTATTATTTGATGTAGCTCCAGGTGATGTGCGTTGGGAATTCTTAATCCCTCGTCGTGAGATTAATGCAAATCCAGCGATTGTACAAAATCCATTATAATTTATTTTGTAATTTAAAGGTGGCTAATTTATTAGCCACCTTTTTTTGTTTAAATCTATCCTATGAAAAAAACATGGCTTATTGCGGCGCTTAGCGTCCTATCTTTATCTCCTTCGTTCGCGCAGGACGATTCCTATCAGTTACCTCCTAAAGCTATAGCGGACTTATTGCTGGCGAAACCTACGCCCTTAGTTCGGATTGATTCGAAAGCAGAATACTTGTTATTATTAGGTCGTAATTCCTATCCTACGGTAGAAGAATTAGGTCAGCCAGAGATGAAAATTGCGGGTCTTCGCTTGAATCCCTTGAATTTTTCTCCATCTCGCCAAAGTCCCATCAGCAGCATTACCTTGCAATCTATTCGTACTGGTGCGAAAGTAGAAATCACCGGTCTACCTAAAAACCTAGCTGCCGGATCAATCGCTTGGAATCCATCGGAAACGAAAATCGCGTTTGTTCAAACCGAGGTGAATGGAGTGGATTTGTATGTCATTGATTTGGCATCGAAAAAAGCGACGCGTATCAATAGCGCTCCTTTAAATCAAGTGTTGGGAAATGCCTTTACTTGGGTGGACGATCAGACAATCCTATACAAGGTGACTACGCACAATGCAGATGGAGCGCCTAAACGCCCTATTACGCCTAAAGGTCCTACAATTCAGCAGAATGTAGGAAAAGCGGCACCAAGACCCACTTTCCAGGATTTAATTAAATCGCCTTACGATGAGAGTTTATTCTCGTATTATGCAGAAGCCCAATTAGTGGTGTATAAAAATGGTGTGAACAAGAAAATAGGGGAGCCTTCTTTGTTTAATTCATTCCAACTATCGCCGGACAGAAAGTATATCTTAACGCGTTCTGTAGCAAAGCCTTTCTCGTATGCCGTTCCGGCTTATGGTTTCCCTACGACGGTGAAAGTCTTAGATTTGGACGGAAAAACAATCAAAGAAATTGCGAAACTACCGTCAGCGGAGAGTGCTCCGGCTGGAAATGATAACGTGCAAAATGTGCCACGTGGATTTGATTGGCGTGATGATGAACCTGCCTCATTAGTATATGCCATGCCACTAGATAGTGGTTATATTAAAAAGCAAGTAGAGTTTCACGATGCCGTTTACTCCTTGTCTGCTCCTTTTACGCAGGAGGCCAAAGAATTATTCAAGACGAAGACTCGTTTTGGTGGTGTGACTTGGGGAAATACTAAAGTGGCTTTAGTGACTGAGGTGTTGCGTGGTAAACAAACGTCCAAAGTAAGTCGTTATTCACCAGCGGATGGAACGATGGAGGTATTGTATGAGCGTAATTTAACGGATGCCTACAAAAATCCAGGAAGTCCGGTGTTGACGAAAAATGCCTTAGGTCGCGAGGTGATTCAATTCACGGATAATGGGACTAAAATTTTGATGAACAATCCGGTGGGTTCTTCGGATCAAGGGGATCTGCCGTTTATCTCCAAGTTTGATTTAGCGACGAAGAAGAATGAGATTATTTGGCGCGCAAAACCAGGCTACTTTGAACAAGTAGAGGAAGTAATTGATGCAGACAAACTAATCGTATTAAGTAGAAAGGAATCACAAACGGAGGTGCCTAACTATTTTATCAAGAACTTGTTAAATCCTGCTCAGGATAAGGCTTTGACCCAATTTGAAAATCCTTATCCAAATTTAGTGGGTATCACCAAGGAAAAAATCAAGTATAAGCGTGCGGATGGCGTAGACTTAACGGGTGATTTATATCTGCCTAAAGGTTATAATAAAGAGAAGGATGGTCCATTGCCGGTATTGATTTGGGCTTATCCACGTGAATTTAATTCAGCGGCGGATGCAGCGCAGATTCGCGGTAGTAAGGATCGTTTCACGACACTTAGCTGGGCATCGCCTATCTACTATGCGACTCAGGGATACGCGATTTTAGACAATGCGGAGATGCCGATTGTGTCGACGGATGCTTCTAAAAAGCCGAATGATAATTTCGTCGATCAATTACGTTTAAATGCTTCGGCGGCGATTGACCATTTAGTTCAATTAGGCGTAGGCGATCGCAAGCGGATGGCCGTGGGTGGTCACAGTTACGGTGCTTTTATGACGGCGAATTTATTAGCGCATACCGATTTATTTAAAGCGGGTATCGCACGCAGTGGTGCTTATAATCGTACGCTGACTCCTTTTGGGTTCCAAAACGAAGACCGCACCTACTGGCAAGCTCCGCAATTATACTATGAAATGAGTCCATTCAGCTATGCGGATAAAATCAAAGAACCGATTTTATTAGTGCAC
>JAURHT010000003.1 GCA_030833145.1 Aquirufa sp. | reverse complement strand
GCTTTCTTAGTTGTGATCATGATCACACCATTCGAAGCACGTGAACCGTATAGAGCAGTTGCCGCAGCACCTTTCAATACAGTCATGTTTTCGATATCATCTGGGTTAATATCAGATGCAGCATTACCGTAATCATAACCACCACGACCTGTTTGTTGGTTACCAGAGTTTTTGTTCGTGTTATCGATTGGCACACCGTCTACTACGAATAGCGCTTGGTTGTTACCAGTCAATGATTTGTTACCACGAACTACCACGTTAGTAGAACCACCGATCGCATTACCTTGGATGATTTGTAAACCCGCAACTTTACCAGATAATGCTTGAATAGCGTTACCAGTACGAACACGTGTTAACTCTTCTCCCTTCACTTGCTGAGCAGCATAAGGTAATGAGTTCTTTGTACGAGTAAGACCCAAAGCCGTTACAACCACCTCGTTTAACTCAGAAGCATCTGTCGCTAATACTACGTTGATTGAACTTTGGCTTCCTACTGAAACCGTTTGTGGCTTGTAACCCACAAAGCTGAAAGTGATTGCAGCACCATCACCTACTGTAATTTTGTAAGTACCATCCGCTGCCGTGGTTGTACCACGAGATGAACCTTTTAGGCTGACACTAACTCCCGGAAGAGCTGTACCATCCTCAGAAGCCGTAACCTTACCGGTTACTTGCCTTGTTTGAGCCATCGATGTGCTAAATACAGCTAACACCAATACCCCAAGGAGTAATAGTTTTTTCATGTTGTTGAGTTTAATTAATGAAAAAATAATATAAAACGTCTGGCAAATTAGGAATTTTCCGATATATCGCCAAAGAAAACACAAAAAAAGAGGCACCATCTCAGGATAGTGCCTCTTTCAATACTAATTAAAAATTCTTATTTAGGATTTTTAGTAGGTGCAGAACCTGCGCCAGCTGGGTTATTCGCTAACTCATTGTTAGGAACATCCCAATAATCTAAATAACCATATTTAATTGTTGCGTTTGTAGAGATGGATGAACCATCTTTAGAGATAACTACCGCGCCAGTGCGACCGTTATCTAAAACGCCCCAACGACGTGCATCGTAAAATGATAGACCACGGAAAGCTAAAGCCGTACGGCGCTCTTTGCGTAATTCTTCTTTTACTACCGCTGCATTTGTAGAAGTAATGTCAGCAATACCAGCACCTTGGTAGTTACGAACTGCGTTAATGCTTGCCGCAGCACCAGCTACATCGCCTTTCCATAACTTAGCTTCTGCTTTCATCAACTCGTTTTCTTCGTAAGAACCTAACAAGAAGATTTCAGCTGAACCAGCAGTACGGTTAGAATAAACATAAACACCAGCTAATCCAGTTCCTTTGTCAACGATTGCATAACGTGTGTTAAATGCGTTACCACGGTCAGCATTACCAATCCAAGTAGGGTATACTTTGAAGTTTTGAGCTAAACGCTTATCGCCTACATTGAAATCTTGAATTAAACGTTCCGATATTTTGTATGTTCCACCAGATGCGTTAGATCCTACTGCACGAGCAGCAACGTTGTAGTTAGAAGCTCCGAAGATATCTCCGTTCGCATTCGTATTACCCGCAAAAACTGGATCAGAAGCACCTACACCAGCGTTAGCTAACGTTAAAATAGCATCCCATTGAGCAGCAGTCATAGTTGCTGTCGAATTGTTTACAAGAATATTACGCGCTTTCATCGTGTTGATGTTCTTAATCCATTGAGCTGTAGTAGGAACTGCTCCTTTAGCTGTTTGGAAGAAATCAGGAATTAAAGCGGTAACAATTTCTTGAAAATCAGCAGAAGAACCAGATGCATTTACAGCTGTCGCTGCTTTATCAAAGTTAGCTGTAGCTTCAGCGATGATCGCCTCTTTCGACACATAATTATTATTAGTAGTCGAAGGAGTATTGATGATCAAACCTGCATAATACATAGAACCAATGCGTGAATAAGCTAAACCTTTCCAAGTATAAGCCCAAGCTTTGATTGCATTCTTCTTAGCAGTAGCATCCCCTGTAAATGTAGTCTTATCAACTGCATCTAAGATCGTGTTACACGCATTGTTTAATTGATACATCAATGCCCACTCATGGAAACCTGGGTTTCCACCTTGTTGTGCATTGGTATTCACAGCACGTAGTAACGTCTTTTGAGCAGCAGGGTTATTTGGATTAGGAACTTGAGTTCCATTATCTAAAGTAACCATATCTGGAGCAGACAAGTTATTCATGTACGTGTTAGCTGCTTCTGCTGCTACCACATCACCCATTAATTCATGGATACCTACTACACCATTGTAGAATGCACCTACAACGCCATCATAGTATTTATTACCTGCAGAAGTAAATCCATTTTTATAAATAGATCCTTGCGCTAATGCAATAATACCCGCCTCAGACGATGCCGTTGCTGGCGTAGGCTGATTCGGATTTTGCACATCTAATTGATCCTTGCACGACATAACCGATCCAGCTAAAAGCAGAAAGGAAAGTGCGGTTATTTTTATATTTTTCATTTTTTTCGAATTTAAATAATACCTTTTTCTATTCTGAAATTAGAAACCAATGTTCAACTGTACTTGGTATGCACGTTGGTTCGGCATTGTATTGTGATCCGTTCCACGATCCCAAGCTGAGTTGTTAGAACCAGAAGAAATTTCAGGATCCATACCCGTGTAGTTCGTTAAAGTATACAAGTTACGTCCAGAAGCTACTAATTGTAACTTACGGAATCCTTTGATACCTAGAGCTTTCACTAAATCAACACCTACAGATAAGTTACGTAAACGAGCGAATGAAGCATCTTCGTAGAAGTAGTTCTTCGTACCGTTACGAGAAACCTCTGCATATACCCCACGGTAGAATGCTGACCAAGCACCTTCTACACCACCAATTGTGATAGGTTGTTGGTAATCTGAGTGAATACCATCACGGTACATCCATTCTTTCGTTTGGTTGTAAAGGTGAGCACCTTGAACTAAATCAACTTGTAAGTTGAATGTAACGATTCCTTTGTATGACAATTCATTAATGAATGATGCATTGAACGCTGGATTAGGATCTCCAAAGCTAAATTGCTTTGTAGAGAAATAAGGAGCCTTTGTAGACTTCTTAACAACCCATCCATTACTAGCTACTTCATATAAAGAACGAGACGCTTCTGGAATTGCAGGAGTACCATCCGGCAATAAAGCATCAACACTATGAACAGCGAAGAAACCATATAATTGACCGATTTTTTCGCCAGCACGTAAAACGTATCCAGTTGAACCAGCAGCAGATGTAACTACTACCTCAGCTCCACCACGAACCGCTGTGATTTCAGAAGTTTGCTTTCCAAAGTTCGTTGTAAAGTTCCAAGTCCAATCAGCATCTTTGTAGATCTGTGCATTTAAGCTAGCTTGGATACCATTAGAAGCTAATGAGAACGCGTTATCTTTTACTGTTCCTACACCAGATGAAGGTGCAGCATCTACGTTAAAGATCGCATTATCAGTAGAACGCTTCCAGTATGAACCAGAGAAGTTAACACTGTTTAACCATGGAGATGATTTACCTAAGTTCAAACCGATATCCGTACCAATTTCTAATTCCTTAGAAATCTCTACGTTCAACGCTGGGTTAGATTGTGTTAATGGGAAGAAGAAAGCATTTCCTCCACCGATTACACCCGTATTCAACGTGATATAACGGTCAAAAGCATTTGGTTGAATACCTGCTTCACCATAGGCTGCACGAATTTTGAAATCTTCTAATGTTGTGCTAATTGCAGAGTTCTTGAAGATACCTAATTCTGAGATACGTAAGTAAGCATCACCACGAGGGAACGTTTGTGGAGTAGACGCAGCACCGAAAGCTGACGAATAATCCGTACGGAAACCAGCAGATAAACCACCATAAGTTCCGTAATCTAAACGTTGAGTAGCTAAATAACCGTAAGTAATAAACGGAGTTCTATAATCTGTCACTACTTTCGTTTCAGCGGCTTGAGAGGTGTTGAAAGGAGTGTAGTTAGGTAAACCGATACCATATGAACCATAAACCGTATTATAACGATTTCTGTAATCAAATGCTACTTGCGTAGTAGTACGTAGAGGAATGTTAATACCAAAATCCTTTTCAAAATCTGTCTTGAAATAAGCAGATGCTAATAGGTTTTGGAATGTCTTCGTTGATTGGAAATTAACAATCTCTCCATTCGCATCATTACCATTATAGTATGAATACCAATATTGCTGATCCATTACGTTCTTATTACCAGACTGGTTCAAATAGGTATATTTCTCAGATTGGTTTTGGTAGTTAATACCATACTTAGCATCTAATGTCAAAAACTTGTTCACTTCATAGTTTAAGTTCAAGCTTTGATTTACATCAACCGTATTGATTAAAGATTGAGTATACGCATTTACGAAGTTAGGGTTTGCACCGTTCACACCTACCGCATCCCCAAAGTACACTGGGTAGTTACCATCTTTATCTTTGAACTCATAATCAGCGAATGGACGCGAGTTAAATACTGAGTAGATAATTGAACGACCTGATGCGTCATTGATTGTGTTCTTAGTATACACTAATTGAGTGATAGAACGCAATTTCAAACCTTTAGCTAATTCAAAACCTAAGTTAGACGTTACGTTTGTACGATTTAAACCACCAATGTTTTTGAATGGTCCTTCGTTATCTGAGTTAGATAAAGTTAAAGCATAATCACTTTTATCAGATCCTCCAGAAATGGCTAACGAATTGTTATAGTTCGTTGTAGGAACAAAGAAGTTTTTAAAGTGATCGTAATACTGAAGGTTTTTGTCATATGGCTTATTGATCAATACTGTAGGATCCGTTGAAGCGAAAATTACGTTTTCACCATAAGAACCGTACACTGGATCTAATGCCAAAGGTTGGCCTGAACCACCAATTACTTCATTATTCGCATTCGTTTTGAAACCATGTAAGTTTGCCTTACGTACATTACCCACGTTCAAAGGAGTACCAGTGATAACGGATGATGAAATATCAACGTTAACTTTACCCGACTTACCTTTTTTAGAGAATAACTGAATTACCCCATTCGCACCTTGCGCACCATAGATTGTTGCTGCAGCAGCACCTTGGATAACCTCAACTCTATCAACCACGTTTAAGTCGATTGAATTCAAATCAGTGGAACCTAATTCGATACCATCTAATAAGATCATCGGAGTAGTACCACGGTTAATCGTGTTAATACCACGTAAAACGATGTTTACTGGTTGACCTGGCATACCATTCCCAGAAGAGATCTGAGCACCGGCAATCTTACCTACTAAGGCTTGATCTACGGAAGCACCTGGTACAGAAGGTAGGTTTTTCGCCGTAATGGCTTGTACATCGATAGCAGTTGAACGCTTATCGATCGCAGTACCCGTACCTGTTACAACAACTTCAGAAAGTTGACGAGAGTCAGTAGCTAACTTCACGTTAATTACTGATTGACTTCCCACTGCAACAGATTGTGGGTTTAATCCTACAAAAGAGAAAACTAATGTAGCTGAACTTGGTACAGATAATGAATAGTTACCATTCACATCTGACTGAGTTCCTTTGCCTGTTCCTTTAATTTGAACAGTAACACCTGGAAGACCAGAACCGTCCTCGGCTGAGGTCACCTTTCCTGAAACTTTCTTATCCTGAGCAAAAAGACTTGCAACAGTTAATAGAGTAAACAGAAAAGTCATGAGTAAATTTTTTTTCATGAACATTTAAGTTAGGGTTGAAAAAAGTTGTTGATAAATAAATCAATCGTTCGAAAATTAACAAAATGTTAATAAACAAACAAAAAAAAGATCAGAAATGGCTAATAATAAAGCAACAAAATGAGAATAATCAATCATTTATACTGAAAAACAGTTGATTAAGCGTATAATATTTGGATAAATACAAATTATCGACAAGGTGATAAATTTTGTATTTTTTTGATACAATAGTACAATTACAAGAACTGATTCAAAATCATCACTCCTACAAGTCCACTAATCGATACGATTGTCTCCATTAAGGACCAAGATCGCAGGGTTTCTTTGACTGTTAAGTTGAAGTATTCTTTAAAAAGCCAAAAGCCCGTATCGTTTACATGAGAGAACATCAGACTACCTGCACCTATGCTCAAAACCATTAAGTTAGCGTTTACGCCACCTGCAGCCACTAAAGGATAAATCATCCCTGCTGCAGTCAAGCCTGCAATCGTGGCAGAACCCAAGCAAACACGAATAATCGCCGCCATCATCCAGCCTAAAACAAGGGGATGTATAGGTAAGCCACCTAAGTAGGTCGCAATTTCTTTGCTGACGCCAGAAACCAATAGAATCTCTTTCAAGGTTCCTGCACCGGCAATAATCAATAGAATCATCGCCACGTCTTTCACAGCCTCTCCATACACATTCATCACCTCTTCGATTTTCTTTCCTCTACGTATACCTAAGATATAGGTAGCCACTAAAATGGCCACTAACATCACCATCGCTGGATCGGCTATGAATTTCACCACCGGAGAATCAGGTAATTGCACTTCGGCGATGGTGGTGCCCACTAACAGGAAAACCGGAAAAAGTGCTGCAATGAAGCTAGCCGTTTTACTGGGCAGATTCGTTTCATCCACTTCGGCTGCTGCGAATGATTTTAAGGGTTTGACGGGAAGATGGGCTAAGGTTTTGGCAAAAATAGGACCCGCCAAAACAATCGCCGGGATAGCGACCATCATTCCTAACATCAACGTTTCTCCCATGTTCGCGTGAAACTGCGCCACTAAGGCAGCAGGAGACGGATGCGGGGGTAAAAAACCATGCGCCACGGACAAGGAGGCCATCATAGGTACCCCAGCCATTAGCGGTGGAATCTTATATTGCTGTACTAAAGAGAAAATCAAAGGGATCATCAAGACAAATCCCACATTATAGAACAAGGGAATCCCAATCACAAAACCCGTCAGCATCAGCCCCCAAGTAATGTTTGAAAGCCCGAAAAGGTCAATTAAAGTACCTGAAATCTGTTTCGCGGCTCCAGAAGCAGCCACCAATTTACCCAGCATCGCCCCTAAAACAAGAATGACGACCAAAGATCCGAGTGTATCTCCCAGTCCTTTTTGGATGGATTTGGCAATATCAGGAAGCGGCAAACCGAAACATACACCCGCGAAAATACTCACGAGCAAAAAGGATATAAACGAATTGACCTTCCAGTACGTGATTAACAGTACTAAAAGGCCAAGACTAGCAATTACAATCAATAAAGTCATAGAGTGAATAGGTTTTCACTCACAATTTAGCATTATGGTTTAGAAATCGCCATACGTTTCCTCTAAATATTTCTGCATCACTAGGATATCCTCTTTAGAAGTTAAGTCCGGCACATTCTCCGCTAATGGAATCGCAAAGAACCCTTTGCCCTCCCCTTCACCGAACATCACCACGGATGTAGGCAATTCTTTTTCGTTGCGGACAGGGTGGAATGGTGTTTTGGCCAAATAAGGCAAGAACGTACTCGCCTCAAACACAAACACGTTCATGCTCACGCCTAAACGGCCTTGTTTCGCCATTAATTCTTCCGCCTGTTCTTTAGTAGGCTTCTCGATAATCTCTAACAAATAGCCTTCCGCATCCGTGCGAATCAAGGCAAAAGCCGAAATACGCTCCTCTGGATATAATAAACTATCACGGTGGTACGAAATTAACGCTTGAGGAACCTCAGAAGCCCAAAGCGTCTTCAACGCATTCACCGAATACAAGTTATCCGAATTACACACAATCACGCGACCCATTTGCCAATCCGCGTGCTGAGATAGAGCCTGATACACCGCATCTGCCGTTCCAGCTGGCTTTTCGCGATCTGCTGCAATTTGTTGGCGAGCGAAAACGATTTTCATCCCCCAAGTCGCATCTTTGGCCATCAATGACTCACAATATTCTTGCGAAACACTATCTGTCGGATGTAATAATAACATCACCTCTTCGATTCCCGCTAAGTGCGCATTGTATAATTGGTAATCAATCAACGTTTTGCCATTCTTTCCTACTTGGATCATCCCTTTGGTCACCGCATTCGCCTGTGCCACTAATTTCGGGTCTAAATCACTGTTCTCTTCCGCTAAAGCTTTCTTCATGCGAGAGGCCATACCGCCCGCTAAAATCAATAATCTCTTCTTCATCTTATTTTAGTTGTTCCTTTATCTACTGTAATTATATAGGCCTTCCCTCCCACTTTCTCTATCGCCTCGACCACTTCTCCAGGGTTATTGGGTGCATAGGCAAACATACATCCGCCACCGCCTGAACCGTTTATTTTTCCTCCCAAAGCCCCAGCATCCAAAGCCGCCCGCAACATTCGGTCAATCTTAGGCGTGGAAATTCGTTTGTGTTCCCGCAAATTTACTTGATGTTCGTTTAATAAAGAACCCAATTTTTCGTCTGACCAAGCGATTTTCCCTTCAAACATCGCTTTTGCTTCCAATAACAAATCACGATCACTGATATTCGATTGCAAAAGCACCCATTCATCATCTGTCAACAAGCCGCGGTATTTCGCAGGATCTTTTTCAGTCGCTAAATCAAAATTCGGGTATTTCGCCTGGATTTTTTTCATCCCTCCTAACATCCCAAACTTCACGTGACTCAAAATACCCAGGGTGTCTTTAGGCTCTTCCGAATCCCCTAACACAAAAGTTCCTAACTCTCTAGCGTAGGTTTCAATATGTATCTCAGGCACAGAGGCTAAATAGATCACATTCCCTACGGCAGTAGAATATTGGTCCATCATACCACCTGGCTCTGAAAACTCGAGCACTTCTGCCTCATAGGTGATTTCACCAACCTGCTTTTGCGTATACCCTAAACCATAAATTTCGTTTAAGAAGTTAACCCATGAAACAAGTAAGGCAGAAGAACTAGACGTCCCGGAATTGATGGGAATGTTACCGCTAACCGTTAATTCCAAACCTTTATCTAAGCGATGTCCTTTGCGGTACAATACGTTTAGCACACTTTTGAAATAGTCGCGTTCTTTTGTGTAGGCTAATGGATAATTTAACTCGAATGTTTCTTCTGCTCCCACATCTGGCAACGAAAAATGCACGATGTTATCCTCCCTAAAATCACCCTCGATTTGAATGCGTTTCGATATCGCGGCTGCAATCACAGGCAATCCCAAATAATCTTGGTGTTCGCCAAAAAGACAAATACGGCCCGGGGTTGATATAATCATCTTTATGCAGGGTGATTCGTTAAATAATCCAATTTATAGGCCCACGTGGCAGCAATGTTTTCTGCCTTGGTAATCGCCTCTTCTGTCTTAGGTCCTTCAAACAAATCCCTCAAAGTCGCTCTAAACATTTCAAGCCAACGCTCGAAGTGAGCGGGCGTAATCGGATGAATCTGATTAATCTGTAAGTGAGGACGCATGGGAGCCCCTTGATAGGACGTCCCCTGAAACAACAACATCTCCCAGAAATCATACATTTTAGGGAGATGCGTCGAAAAATCCACGTGCATCACTTCCATAAAAACCTTTCCCACTAAATCATCTGAGGGCATTTTACCATAAAATGCATCGACAAATGTCTTAATATCCGCTTTAGAAGTGATGTCGTTTTTCATTAATGTGTCTTCACTTTAGCGAGTAACCAATTCGACACTTTTTCTCCATTGATCACACCTTGATCTAAAGCTGGGCGAAAGTGAATCCCGCCATACAAACGACTAATTGATGCCTCATCTGCTGCTTGCTTAAAGGAGGTAAATTTACGCGGCGGTAAGCCATATGGAATTTCGGTAGAATCATTAAAGGCCACATTATCCCCATATAATTTCGTCAATACCGTAGCAGCCGCACTTGAAATAGTACTATGTCCAGACGTATATTCTGGGAACGGAGGAGTCTGCAAAATCGGTATCCACTTCTTATCAATACTATTGTTAATCACCGTCTCCGGACGAATTCGTATCGAACGGTATTTCTCATCCCAACACGAAATAAATCCATCAAAAATAGACATCGAAGTCATTACAAAAGCCTCAGCCACTTGAACATGTGACTTCTTTAATTGTCGAGAAACTTGTCCCACAATCCCCATCCAGTGTCCACCTGGGGACATCTTCTTCGTAGCAAACATCGCGTGACCTGTGATGTTCATTTTGAACGGATTGCAATCCCAGAAATTGGCAATATTACGTTGCTCTTCCGTCAAATTTTTCACTGTATTGTAGGATTCCATCACCTCTTTGTAATAAGGAGTTCCTGGTGTTAAATCAAACTTAGATGGCACTGGAGCCTGAAATTGAGCCGATGAATCAAGTCCTACGGGACGAATTTTAGTCCAGAATGGTTCCACTGCATCCATATAAGCAGGAGGAGTAGGAGTCCAAGTTCCAGGATCATTCGTCACGGTGAAACGGAAACCACGCGTTTGTTTGTAATTATCTTTTGCAGCATATTTCATCACAGATTCCGCAATCGAATCACCTAAGGCAATCGAACGCTCATACACATCATCCGGAATACCTGTTGCTCTGTAATCTTCTTCTAATTTCTGATCAAATTCTTCGTATAATTCTTGCGCAAATGTCAACTTCTTCCCCATCGTCAAAAACGCACGAGTGGAAGCCAATGGATAGCAATATTCCTTGCCTTTTTCTGGTTGAGCGACCTTCTCAAAACCATTGATTTGACCTACTAATGATTTGTACCCTTTTTCTCCGTGAATAGCTGCCTCATATCCGGCGATACTAGCGTACATGTAGATACGAGATGAAACGGGAGGAGCAAAAATATCGTGAATGATACTTTCGGTTAACATCACTTCCGCACGTATTAAAAACTCAGGATTGGAAGCTGCTTTTTGGTAGTCTTTGTTCGAGCTAGAACAAGCTGCTACGAACAATACAGCGAAAAGGAAGATAATTTTTCTCATGTAGGGTTTGATTAACCTCACAAAGGTACGAAAATCAACCATAATTTGACTGACGAAAATCAGGATCTGGCCAAAATTTCTTCCGCCGCTTTCCTCCCCGAATGCAGCGCTCCTTGCAAAGATGGAAATTCCAAATAATCTCCTGCTAAAACGATGCCTTTGGCCGCATTTTTTATAGCCATATAGGCATCCACCATTTGCAAGGAATGGGGAATATCAAAGCTATCAATAAGACTTAATTTTAGCCCAGGCAATTGCTTTTCTAATGCCACTTTAACGTCTTTTTCCGTACTACTTTGTAGGCTAGTCGCTGAATACAAAGCCTTTCCAGCAGGAGCTAATCCCGGATTCAAATCCGTCAAACACGTATAATGAAGTAAATGTTGCTCCCCTACTAAGCGCAATAAGGCCGGTTCTTTCTCAGCCTTTTTCGCAGAAAAATAAAACGTTCTAGAAGCGAAGGTTTGCGGCGTTTGTACCCCCAAAATCTTCGCAGCCACCGGCAAATCCACCGCTAAAACAACAGCATCGCCTTCTATGATTTCACCCGATTTCAGAGTAATACTAGTGGCTGAAATAGCGACAATTTCTTGATTTAATTTTAATTTATCTGTAGGCAACGATGAGGCCATTTGATCTGGAATAGCCTGCATTCCACCCGTAGGAATCGCCGCATTTCCATACAAAAACTGCTGCAAATAATAGAAAAATAAAGACGCTGGTTGTGTCAGCGTTTCTTGTAAAAAGACACCTTGAAAAAACGGAATCAAGAATTCGTTTTTGAACCGATCAGAAAATGGATAAGATTCGATCAACTCTTGCGTTGTTTGCATATTCCCATCTAAAGCAGGCACTTCACCTTGTAATCTGAACCAGATTTTTGCTAGGGAAAAGGCATCTTTTAAAGTAAGAATATCAGACGAAAACAAATCAAAAGGGCGAAGAAGCGGGTTGAAAAACGCTTGATCTTTGATCTTTGCACCCGATTCGAAAAAATGCAACTGCAGTTTTGAAAGATCTAAAGAGCGCTGCACTTCCGGATAAGAGGTTTGCAGTACTTGAAAACCCCGGTCTAAAATAAATCCATCTTTTTTAGTCGATGAAACTCGCCCACCTAAACTGGCTTGCTTTTCAAACAAAATGAAGTCTGTGTTGTTTTGATGTAAAATATTGGCTGCTTGCAAACCCGCAATTCCACCACCAACAATCAAGATAGGTTTCATAGATAAATTATATTTTTTAAAACACTGCAAAATTAAAATTGTTTAACATTCTTTTTATTAAATTGCAGTTTATAAATACAAAAATCCTGAATGGAGTACCTAATTAAGGAAGAAGGAGAGTACCGTTACATCGATGAAGGACAAGGTGAAACCCTTTTATTACTTCACGGATTGTTTGGCGCATTGAGCAATTGGGCTGGAGTGATTAATCACTTCAAGTCAAATTACAGAGTCATCATTCCACTGATGCCTATTCACGATATGCCTATTAAAGAGGCTGGTTGCGAAGGATTAACCGTATTTATTGAAGGTTTTGTAGACTTTAAAGGTTTGGACACCTTCAGCGTAATAGGTAATTCATTAGGTGGCCACGTCGCGCTGATCTATACTTTACGTCACCCTGAAAAGATCCAACGATTGATTTTGACCGGTTCATCCGGACTATTCGAAAACTCGATGGGTGGTTCCTATCCAAAGCGTGGAAATTACGAGTTTATCAAGGAGCGCGTAGAATACACTTTTTACGACCCTAAAACGGCGAGCAAAGAATTAGTGGATGAAGTATTCGAAATTACGAATAGTATTCCTAAAGTGATGCGCATTATTGCCATTGCGAAGTCTGCACAGCGAAATAATATGGCTAAAGATATTGTACATATCAAGGCTCCTACCCTATTGATCTGGGGTTTAAATGATACCATTACACCACCAGAGGTAGGACACGAATTCAATCAATTAATTCAGGGCTCCACCCTGCGATTCATTGATAAATGCTGTCACGCACCTATGATGGAAAGGCCGACAGAATTCAACGAAATTTTAACCGAATGGTTAAATCAGAACCCCGTCTAATATGTTAATGCTTTCACACCTAAATTATGATTTACCGGTGTTGCGCTTGACAGATTCAGTCGCGAAAGCGCTGAAGACGCTCCGCACCCAGGGGGTAAATGCATTAGCGGTGGTTGAAAATAAGGATTTCATTGGACTTGTTTCCTCCGAAATTTTAAGTCAGGCTTTATCGCCTGAACAATCCCTTGCAGACCTGAGAACTCATTTTTCCACCTTCCGCATGGAAGAGGAGGAGGATGTTTTAGCCAGCTTACCTTGGTTTGATGAACCTAATTTAGATGTCATTGCCATTACCAATGCGGAAGGATCATTTAGAGGTTATTTGACCAAAAATGAAGTAGGAAACCTCCTCTTAAATTCAGGGGTAGAAAATAAAAACGGCGGAATTATCCGTATCCCATTTCAAGCATCTCGAGATAGTTTGAGTACGATTATACGTATCATCGAGGAAGAAAATGGATTTGTCGTGCGTAGTTTTTTCCAAGAACCGAATGTGGTTCTTCAGGTTCAAACCGAGACCTTCGGCAAGATTATTTCCAACCTAGAAAGACATGGAATTTTCATAGAAAAAGCCTTTGTTTTTGGGGAGCAATTAGAAGTAGATCAAGATCGTTTTGATCATTTAATGCGTTTTATTGACCTATAATGAGTGTACAATTAGCCATTCACGGAAAAACCTTTTCGGCTGAAACGAAGCCTTTAATGGAAAAAATGTGGGCGGATATTTGTGCCAAAAACTGCCAACCCATCCTCTCCGACTTCTTCAAAAATCACCTCTTGGAACACGGTTTCTCGGTGGCGGAGGTGCCCAGTTATTCTATTGAAAAAGGGCTAGAGTCTGCGGATATGGCTTGGAGTATTGGTGGCGATGGAACACTGTTAGAAACATTGACTCAAATAGGTGCAAAAGAAATTCCCATCCTAGGTATCAATACCGGCCGACTGGGCTTTTTAGCCACCTTATCTCCCCCAGAAATAAGCGCTGCATTAGACACCGTTTTACAAGGAAATTACCGCATCGAAAATAGAAGCTTGGTTTCCGTTGAATCAGAGGTTGACTTTTTTGATGGCAAAGGTTTTGGCCTAAATGAAGTGGGTATTATGAAGACTGACACGTCTTCCATGATTACCATCAAGGCTTTTGTAGACGGAAATTATTTAAACTCGTATTGGGCGGATGGTTTAATCGTTTCTACCGCCACCGGATCCACTGGTTATTCATTAGCCGTGGGAGGCCCGTTAGTTATCCCGAGTTCCGATATATTTATCATTGCACCTATGAGCCCTCACAATTTAAATGTGCGTCCGCTATTAGTATCTAGTTCTGCCATATTGACATTTGAAGTAAGTTCTCGAAGTAAAAACTTCCTTATCTCGTTGGATTCCCGTTCCAAAGTAATCGACAGTCATTTCAAAATCGAAGTCAAAAAAGCGCCATTTTCCGCGAAATTGATCAAGATTCCCGGGGATGATTTCTTGCAGACGTTGAGAAGTAAGTTGAATTGGGGGCTAGATGTCAGAAATTAATTTTATTCATTTAAAAATGCGCTACGCGATATTTTTCAAATGAATAAAATCAATAACTCTAATTGCGATTTAGAGTTGGTTTAGATTTCTAATTCACAAAATTATTGCGCAGCACAATTTTAGAATTAGAAAACTAAAGCAATCGTTTGAGCTCATTCAACTTCAGCAACGCCTCAATAGGCGACAACGAATTCACATCCAATTCCTTTAATTGATCCTCAATTTTTTGGAGGCCCTCCGGAATTTCCGCGCCAAAAAGACTCATCTGGTAGTTTGCCTTCGGCATCTCTTTTAGCTTATCGATGTTATCTTCCAAGACGTGATCTTTCTCCAGATTTTGAAGAATTTCATGTGCACGCAAAACGAGAGAAGTAGGCATCCCAGCTAATTGAGCGACATGGATACCAAAACTATGCGCACTTCCGCCTGGCAGTAATTTGCGCAAGAAGATGATTTTATTGCCTACTTCTTTCACTGAAACGTGGAAGTTTTGGATGCGCGGGAAGTCCTGCGTTAATTCGTTTAATTCGTGGTAGTGGGTCGCAAATAAGGTTTTGGCCTTATAAGAGGAGTGATTATGAAGGTGTTCCGCAATCGCCCAAGCCATCGAAACCCCATCATACGTGGATGTTCCACGACCGATTTCGTCCAACAACACCAGAGAACGAGACGATAAATTATTTAAAATCGCGGCCGTTTCCGTCATCTCGACCATGAAAGTGGATTCGCCTTTGGACAAATTATCAGAGGCACCCACGCGGGTGAATACCTTGTCCACTAAACCCAACGTCGCGGATTCAGCTGGAACATACGATCCCATCTGAGCTAACAATACGATCAAGGCGGTTTGGCGCAATAAAGCTGATTTACCAGCCATATTGGGACCGGTAATCATTATTATTTGCTGCGTTTTATCGTCTAAATAGATATCATTGGGGACATAATTTTCACCGGCGGGTAACTGCTTTTCGATCACCGGATGGCGACCTCCCTTGATATCGATGATTTCTGTTTCGTTTAACGCCGGACGAACGTAGTTGTTTTTCTTAGCTACCGTAGCAAACGACGCTAACACATCTAGTGTGGCAATACCCAGCGCATTCTGTTGAATCTGCGTTATATAGCCTAAAGCAGTTTCCACTAATTCTTGGAATAGACGGAATTCAATAACGGATATTTTATCCTCCGCGCTCAGTATTTTCTCTTCGTAAATCTTTAACTCTTCGGTAATATAACGTTCCGCATTCACTAAGGTTTGCTTCCGAATCCACTCGGGTGGAACGCGGTCTTTGTGTGCGTTTGTTACTTCTAAATAATAGCCAAAAACCTTATTATAAGAAACCTTCAAAGAAGTGATTCCGGTGCGTTCGATTTCCCGCTTTTGGATATCGGCTAAGAAGTTCTTCCCAGAGCTTGAAAGCCCGTGTAATTCATCTAATTCAGCTAAATAACCACTTTTAATCATTCCGCCTTGGTGCATTAACACGGGTGGATCTTCGCGCAAAATCGTGTCAATTTTATCCACTAATTCCGCGCAAGTATCCAGGCTATTCGCAAGACCTGAAAGGCTTGGTGATGTGGACGCTGACAACAGCATTTTAATCTCTGGAATCTGTTGCAAGGCCTTTTTCAAGGCATTCAATTCGCGCGGATTAATGCGGCCTGCCGCGACTTTAGAAATCATCCGCTCTACATCCCCTATCGGCTTTAATAAATCCGAAACTTGATCCAATAAAGTATCCGAGGCAAGTAAACCTGCCACTCCCTCTTGGCGTTGTTCGATCGTTTTTAAATCTTTCAAAGGCAAAACAAGCCATTTGCGTAGCAAACGACCACCCATCGCCGTCAACGTTTGGTCGATGAGTGCAATCAAGGGAACTCCACCTTCTTGAGTCGGATGAATTAATTCTAAATTGCGAATGGTAAAGCGATCCAACCAAACGTATTTATCTTCTTCAATGCGTTGAATTGAAGAAATATGACCGATCGCGCGGTGCTCTGTTTCAGCTAAATAATGTAAAATAACCCCAGCAGAAATGATGCCGAGTGGACTATTTTCGACCCCAAAACCCTTCAGGTTTTTGGTCTTAAAATGCTGCGTTAAGAGCGGATAGGTGAATTCGTGAGTAAAAATCCACTCCTCCATCGTAAAGCTGTGAAATTGTTCTCCAAACGCATCGATGAAAGCGCTACGGTGTTTTTTGGGATACAAAATCTCGGCCGGCAAAAAACTTTGAACTAATTTCTGAATATAGGCCAAAGGCCCTTGGGAGCACATAAACTCCCCTGTCGAAATATCGAGTAGGGCAATTCCGTAGGTCAAAGATTTTTCTTCTAAGGAAATCGCCGCCACGTAATTATTACGCTTATTATCTAATACTTGGTCGTTAAACGAAACACCCGGCGTCACTAATTCCGTCACCCCACGTTTCACAATTCCCTTCACCGTCGCCGGATCTTCTAATTGATCACAAATAGCCACTCGCTCGCCTGCGCGCACTAATTTAGGCAAATAGGTGTCCAACGAATGGTGTGGAAATCCCGCTAATTCTGCATCGGCGTTACCATTATTGCGGCGCGTCAATACAATCCCTAAAATTTTAGAGGCTTTCACCGCATCTTGGCCAAAGGTCTCGTAAAAGTCCCCCACCCGGAACAATAAAATAGCCCCAGGGTATTTCGCCTTGATTTGATTAAACTGCCTTGAGAGCGGGGTTTCCCCTTTTTTCAATGGCTCCTCTCCGTTGTCTGCTTTCCGTGCCAAATATTTCTTTTCTATTAATGACAAAAATAAACCAAATTTTCTATTTTTGATTTCTCTAAACCAGATTAACAAAATGATTAATTCCTCTATTTACATTAAATCTCAACAAGAGGTTTTCGATGTAGTAATCGTAGGTTCCGGTGCGGGTGGCGGTATGGCCGCGCACACGCTGGCAAAAGCTGGAGCAAAAGTGTGCATACTAGAAGCTGGACAGCCTTTTGACCCTGCAGATCCGAAAGACATGACCCAAATGAAATGGCCGTACGAATCGCTTCGCCGTGGAGCGAGTTCTTCGCTACGTAATTTTGGCGATTTCGATGCGGCTTATGGCGGCTGGGATATCGAAGGTGAACCTTATACCCGAAAAGATGGAACGAAGTTCGACTGGTTCCGATCACGAATGGTAGGTGGCCGTACGAACCACTGGGGACGTATTTCCCTGCGTTTTGGTCCAGATGATTTTAAACGAAAAAGTATCGATGGGTTAGGCGATGACTGGCCTATCGGATATGATGATATGAAGCCCTATTACGATAAGGTGGACAAAATGATTGGGGTTTTTGGGACAAATGAAGGCCTAAGAAATGATCCAGATGGTTATTTCTTGCCTCCTCCTAAACCTCGTCTACACGAATTAATGATTAAAAAGGCGAACAAAGCCTTAGGCATCCCGACTTATCCGTCGCGTATGTCCATGTTAACGAAACCGATCAATTCTGAACGTGGATCTTGCTTCTATTGTGGGCAATGTAACCGCGGTTGCTCTGCCTACGCAGATTTCTCGTCGTCATCGGTATTAGTCAAACCAGCTGTCCAAACCGGAAATACGACTTTACTTCCCTTCGCTATGGCGAGAGAAGTAATGACGGATCCCGTTACAGGCTTAGCAACAGGCGTTTCCTATGTGCACACGGGCACGATGATGGAATATTCCGTTAAAGGAAAAATCGTAGTCTTAGCTGCCTCAGCAGGTGAAACAGCTCGTTTATTATTGAATTCGAAAAGCGCTCGCTTCCCCAATGGTATCGCCAATTCGAGCGGTGTTGTTGGAAAATACATCAATGACTCCACTGGAGCCTCTCGTTCCGCGATTATTCCGTCCTTATTTGACCGGAAACGCTATAACGAAGATGGTGTGGGTGGTATGCACGTGTATACCCCTTGGTGGTTAGATAACGCAAAATTAGACTACCCACGCGGATACCACATCGAATATGGTGGAGGTATGGGTATGCCAAATTATGGTTTTGGCTGGGGAATCGAAGGCCTAAATGGGCGGGAGAATTTCAACCGAGACGGTATAAAGAAAGCGGCCGGTGGATACGGAGCGACCTTGAAAGAGGATTACCGCCGTTTCTATGGCGCTTATGTCGGTTTTGCGGGTCGCGGAGAACCGGTTCCACGCGAAGACAACTACTGCGAAATCGATCCAAACGTTGTAGACAAATTCGGTATTCCAGTACTTCGTTTCCATTATAAATGGAGCGATTACGAAGTGAAGCAGGCCAAACACATGCAAGACACCTTCGAAGAAATCATTCACTCCATGGGTGGCGAGGCTTTAGGTAAGAAACCTGGCGCAGAAAACAATTACGGTTTAGCGGACCCTGGTCGTATCATTCACGAAGTAGGAACGGCACGTATGGGTAATGACAAGAATACGTCCGTACTTAATTCGAACTGCCAAGCGCATGACGTGAAGAACTTGTTCGTGGCAGATGCCGCGCCATTCGTATCACAAGGAGATAAAAATGCGACTTGGACGATTTTGGCCCTATCCTTACGTACATCTGAATACATTATCGATCAACGCAAAAAAGGCAACCTGTAAGATGAAAAGAAGAGACTATTTAAAAAATATGGGCTTAAGTTCACTGGGCTTAGCCGTTTTCAATCCAGATGAAAAAGCGATTGAGAATTTAAATTTGGGTAAAGTTCCGGTCAAAAGACCGAACGGACGTACACAAGCAGAAGCAGAACAAGAGGCTGCGCTAAAAGCCGAAGTATTCTTGAACGCGCACGAATTAGCGACGATCACGGTGTTATCTGACATTATCATTCCAGCAGATAAAAAATCTGGTAGCGCCTCACAATCAGGCGTAACTGCCTTTATCGAGTTCATCGTGAAAGACAAAACGGAATTCAAAACGCCTATGCGTGGTGGATTGCGTTGGTTAGATGTAGAATCAAATAAGCGCTTCTCGAAAAACTTCATCGATATTACGCCCAAACAGCGCATTAACATCGTGGATGATATCGCTTATCCAGGCAAAACCCCTAAGCATTTGTCTCAGGGGGAATCTTTCTTCACCTTGATGCGTAATTTGACGGCAACCGGATTCTACACCTCTAAAATGGGAATCGAAGACTTAGAATACAAAGGAAACACACCTAATCAGTGGGCCGGCGTTCCAGACGAAGTATTAAAACAATATGGTTTAAGTTATGACGCCTAGTCGTGTCGTTCGACCAGCCATTTTTCAAACTATTCCAGGCCTCGTGGCGGGTGTTAGCACTCGCCACGGCGGCTTAAGTAAAGCTCCCTATTCCTCTTTAAATGTAGGCGTGCACACTGATGATGACCCAGCGGTCATCGAACAAAATCTTTCGCTTTTCTGTGCTGATTTAGGCGTTTCTCCTGCTGATTTAGCCCGCTCCTATCAGGTGCACGGCGATAAAATTTGGGTAACAGGTAGAGCCGGATATCAATCCGGATTCGATGCAATGGTTTCTGTCCAACCTGGTGTTTTTGCCGGGGTGGGAATTGCTGATTGCACGCCCATTTTACTAGTTGACCCCGTTACGCGCGTTTGTGCTGCGATTCATGCCGGCTGGAAAGGAACTGTTGCACAAATTGTGTACAAAACAGCTAAACGCATGATCGAGAACCGTGGATCAAATCCTGCGGACATCCTGGCCTACATCGGCCCATGCATTAGTTTGGCGCATTTCGAGGTGGGAGATGAAGTGGCCGCTCAGTTTGATGAGGCCTTTAAATCGCGCAAAGATGCTAAATGGCATGTGGATTTAAAAGCAGCGAATGCGGCTCAGCTACAGTCCTTAGGCATTCAACAAATTGAAGTGGATCCAGCCTGTACGGTAGAAAATAATACAGATTTCTTTTCACACAGAACAGAAAAGGGAGTGACCGGCAGAATGTTAGCCTTAATTGGATTTCAAGCTATTTAAGAACATTTGGCGATTCAAATTCTCCTTAGGCAAGAACTCATAGGCCTTTTTGTAATCCTTGCGTTTTAGATCCCCATTCTTTATCGATTTGATAAAATTAATCCAGGCAAATGGATTGGTTAAAGCGAGAGTAGGATCGCTGAAGAAATTTTTATTGGCTTGAGACGAAATCATCATGTCAGAGAAATTTCTAAAATTTGAAGATGCACCCATCCCAGCTTGCAAGGCAAAAACGTTCAATTTGGATTGTTCTAGATTATTTCTGGCATTATCACGCTGTTGCGCGTCCCGCAATTGCATTGCTAAAAATGCCTTTTTAAACTCTTCTTCGCTGGAATGCGGGAATACTTTCACCTCACGTAACATCGTCGTCATCTCCTCCATCGGAATAATCACTTGATGCACTAATTCCGTATCGCGTGGCACAATGTAGTATTTCTTCTTATAACCAATGTAGGAAATCACCAAACTATCGCCAGGAAAAACATACATATCTACTTGGCCAAAATTATCACTTAACGCACCTCGTCCTGCTTGAGGATTAAATACATACGCTAAAGGAAGGAATTCTGCATTCGATGAAGCAACTACTCGGCCCTGAAATAAGACCGTTTTGTCTTGTCCTTGTGAAAAGGAAACAAGCGATACTAGACACAAAGCCAGTACACCCAAAACACGAACAGCTACTCGTTTTTTCATAAAGCCGAAATTAAGCAAAAAAAGAATTCGTTGCTGTTAAAGCCTGTTAATGCTTAGAGTTTTGGAAATAATTTCAAGAAAGTGATAATAAACGGAATCGATAATAATAGACCATCAAAACGATCTAAGAATCCACCGTGTCCAGGAATCGTATCCGCAGAGTCTTTGATATTGATGCTTCGCTTGAACAAGGATTCTACTAAATCACCATAAGTACCTGCCACCACGATGATGATACCAATGCCAAACCATTGCCATGACTCGTAATTCGTGTAATAAATGGATAAAACATAGGCCACAATCATGGCTGCGATTAAGCCACCGATACTTCCCTCCCATGATTTCTTGGGAGAAACGCGTTCGAAGAGTTTCGTTTTACCAAATTTCGTGCCTGCAAAATACGCTCCAGAATCACTCGCCCATAATAAGAAAAGGCAACCCAGAATGATTTGAGGATCGTAGGTTTCGTTTTTCAGAAAAGCCAAAACCGTTAATAAGGCAAAGGGCAAAGCCACATAAATAATACCTAGGAAGGTGTAGGCGATGTTTTTGAAGGGCTTTTCGTCTTTGGCATTGTATAACTTAATGAAGAAAATCAACGCCAAAAGTGGCGACAATATATAATAATTCGAATAGGCAATCTCCCCCTTTTCAATGAAAAAAGTCAACAGATGGAGCACCACCCCACAAAACGTTCCATAGAAAGTTAACGGTAAATTATCACTGATACTGCCCACTAATTTGTAAAATTCTAACTGCGCCGCGACACCTATTAATAGGAACAAACCTAAAAACGTGTAATCACTAAACAGCACACAGAATAGCAAAAACGGCACCGCTATTATAGCTGCGATCACACGCTGTTGCAAATTAGACATCTCTCTTAATCCCATCATTTATTTTTCTAATCGGTATGTATAAAGCCGACGTATGTAAAACACTACTAAAACCAATGAAATAACAACTGACCACCACGGAGTAATTTCTCCTAATTTCTCAGGATCCACCGCGATTTGTTTCTGCTGGTACATATACTGCATGGTCAGCGTCCAACCGTTATTGAATAAATGGGCCACAATCGGAATCCAAATATTGCGGTTCCACACATACAAATAACCAAAAAAGGCCCCTAAAAATAAGCGCGGAAAAAAGCCAAAAAACTGAAAGTGAATAAAGCTAAAAATCCCCGCAGAAACCCAAATCGCCACATGGTGATTACCCGTATACCGCTCAAAAAGGGATTGCAAAACGCCTCTAAAGAATAATTCCTCTCCTAAAGCTGCTAATCCAGCAATAACGGCTAAGCCAATGGCGAAGTCCATCGGACTATGAAAATCGATTAAAAACTTCGTCAATTCGGCTAATTGCGTTTCCGAGGCACGCATCCATTTCTCTGTATCTTCAAATCCTGCAGGCAATACCAAAGATTCATTCCACTGGATGATGTATTCTAAGAGTGGCATTCCCACTAAAATAGTGATGATTGACCATAAAAAGATTCGGTAATCAGGGGTCGGTCCTGAAGAAAGGGAATTTAAATCACGCTTCTCTGACCAACGCAAATAAGCCCAAGAACTAGCTACAAACGTAAACAGAGCGGAAAACCATTGCAAAGCCATCATCGCGCGGAAGGCTCCCTCATAATTTTGGGGATGAGCCATAAAATCCAACACCGATTTTTGGAATTGATTTACATCTTGTGTGGGAAATCCGACAATTAAAACAACCGATAATAAACCAATAAATTGACCTATGAAGCCACCTAATAGGAAAAATCCAAATAAAATCAGGGTTTTGGATAGTAATCCGATGTAACGTTCGGGCCCTTGAAAATTGTTATCTACCATAATGCTCGTAAATTTACGGAATTTTTAATCAGAATGGTAAAGATAGGTAACATCGAGCTAGGCTCATTCCCATTGCTTTTAGCCCCTATGGAGGACGTCTCAGATCCGCCTTTCCGTGCGGTGTGCAAGGCAAATGGCGCTGATTTGATGTATACGGAATTTATTTCGTCCGAAGGACTGATTCGGGATGCCGCCAAAAGCGTTCAAAAGCTCGATATTTTTGAATACGAACGTCCGATTGGGATTCAACTTTTTGGTAGTTCCATCGAAACGATGGCTTCTTGTGCCGAAATCGCCACGAAGGCTGGACCCGATTTAATTGACATTAATTACGGTTGCCCAGTGAAACAAGTGGCCTGCAAAGGTGCTGGAGCCGCTTTATTACAAGATATTCCTAAAATGGTAGCGATGACCAAAGCCGTAGTCGATGCCACTCACTTACCAGTGACGGTTAAAACCCGCTTAGGCTGGGATGACTCTACGAAAAACATCGAAGATGTAGCCGAAAGACTTCAGGATATCGGGATTCAAGCCTTAACTATTCACGGAAGAACGCGTGTACAGATGTATAAAGGTGCGGCAGATTGGGAATTGATATCGAAAGTGAAAAATAACCCACGGATTAAAATACCTATTTTCGGCAATGGCGATATCGATTCGCCTGAAAAAGCCAAAGAATACCGTGATCGCTACGAAGTAGATGGCATTATGATTGGACGCGCGTCCATCGGCTATCCTTGGATTTTCAATGAGATCAAACATTATTTAGCGACTGGAGAGCATTTAGCCCCTCCTACCCTACAACAGCGCCTACAAGTTTGCCTCGATCACCTCGACTTCTCGATCCGCTGGAAAGGAAACCACGGGGGAATCGTTGAAATGCGCCGCCATTACGCGAATTATTTCCGCGGAATGGACCATTTCAAACCTTTCAGAACCCGTTTAGTGACCACCTATGATTTTGAAGAGATCAAAGGAATTCTAAACGAAATCTCAGCGCATTATGCTGGAGAACCTTTACACGCCTAATGGAAAACAAGCAAAAATCCCCCGTATTACTCGTTATTTTGGCCTTTACGGCTTTATCATTGATTTGGGGTAGCTCCTTTATTCTTGTAAAGAAAAGTTTAGTCTATTACAGTTCACCACAAGTGGGTGCTTTGCGGATTTTTGCAGCCTTCATTTTCTTTATCCCAGTGTTTTTGAAACAAAGACACGAGGTGAAAAGGGAGCACTGGAAAAGTTTTTTATTAGCTGGTTTAACGGGAAATTTAATCCCTGCTATTCTGTTTTCGATTGCCGGAAAGCACTTGACATCGGCCTTATCAGGCATGTTGAATGCCTTTACTCCCTTGTTTACCTTGATCGTGGGAATTCTGTTGTTTAAACAAGGATTTCAATGGCGCCAAATGCTGGGGATCGTTCTGGGAATCGCCGGTTGTTTCGGATTAATTGTAGGTGGCGAAGGATTCAATATTGATTTTAATTACCATGCACTTTGGGTGGTTTTAGCCACTTTCTTGTACGGTTTTAACCTACATATCGTAAAGACCAAATTATCAGGGTTAAACCCCTTCACGTCTACGGCGGGCATCTTTATGGCGATCGGACCGCTTTCATTGATCCTTTTAGCCTCCACTGGATTCTTTTCGCAAGCCATTGAATGGTGGCCATTTTTAGCGGCTTGCTCTTTAGGTGTTTTCGGCTCGGCGATCGCCATGGTGTTATTCAACCAACTCATCAAATGGACGAACGCGATTGTGGCCAGTTCTGTGACCTACATCATTCCGATAGTAGCTGTGGGTTGGGGTGTTTTCGATGGAGAACAAGTATACCTTTCGCAAGTGATTGCGATGATCGTCTTGTTAATCGGGGTATACGAAATCAACCGATCAAAGGCTTGATTTTGACTCGATAATTGGTCCGCGCTCCCCTATGCCATTCTCGTTGAAGGCTTCGATTTGGAAATAATAGGTCTTGCCGCGGTCCATGGATTTGAAATAATATTCATTTGCCCCAAAAACCTGAACCGAGGTATACATTTTATCCGGAGCGATACCTGAATAAATAACATAACCCGTCGCATTCGGCTTTTGACCCCATTTCAACCAGGCACTGCGCGAATCATGTTCGCCGCGCAAGACCAATAGGTCTTTTATGACTCCCGGCTTTTGACCGTGACCAAAACCGAAGGCGCGTATACCTGAAATCGCAAATTTCCCCGCCGCCATATGGTGATTTACCAGCTTTAGATAACGCACTTCCACTGGCCGCTGAAGCTCGACATAATCATGAGGAATGTCTGTTTTGTTTGTAGACTTATCGATAATTATCTCCCACTTCTTGCCATCCTTGCTTCCTAACACTTGGTATTGGTGGTAGATGCCATTCATCTTCCCCAGGAAACTCGAATCCACATCCTGATCCGCATAATTCAATTGCAAGGCTTTTAACGTAGAAACCTCCCCTAAATCGGTCTCAATCCACTCCCCTTTTTTCGAAGAGGCCGCAGACCAATAGGTTTTCATCTGCTCATCTACCGCAAAATTCGCAGCATAACCCGGCAAACTCGAAGAGACTCTCACCGGTTTATTATAATTCAACAGCATCCATCCCGTAAATAATTCAGACGGTTTGTCTACTTTTTTCGTGGGCATATAGTGCGGATAATCTCCATAAGCCGTATTCGTAAACATGATTCCGTCTTGATCAAAATACGTAGGCCAAAGTCCCAGGCGACGTTCAAAACTATTCTTCACCGCAATCGTAATCGTAGAAACATGCCACCAATTACCATATTGCCCCTCAAAAGTGGCCCCATGACCCGCACCGCGCGTAAATCCACCCGGCTTAAAAGAGAACGGATTGTGCGCTTGGTAGGTAAATGGCCCCATTGGATGATTCGACGTGTAAACACCATCGCCATAAGCCGAGAATTCCGTTCCAGGCGCCCCATATTGTAAATAGTATTTCCCCTTGTATTTATTCATCCAAGCTCCCTCCATAAAGGGCTTCAAGAAGGTATTGTCTTGGTATTCGCCAAAACGCTCCCAGCCATGTAGCTCATCATTCAGCTTGATCAAATCTTTACGCTCCCCGATGGGCTGCAAGGTCTTCCGATCCAATTCCTGCCCGTACATCGGATAAAAATTACTAGAACCGTGGTATAAATACAGCCGGTTATCGTCATCTAAAAAGAAAGCGGGATCCCAGGCGCCAGCTGTAAAGGCATGAACAGCCTCTTTCCAGGTATCCGTTTCTGGTTTTTGGGAATACCAAAGCGTAAAATCCTTCGCATAGGTAGAACCGATCACTAACAAACTGTCGCCTAACGTAATCGTCGCTGGCGCACATAATTCATCATATACTTTGTGGTAGGGTTGCAGGAATCGGCGGGAAACAAAGTTCCATTTCAGCATATCCTTGCTCCACCAATAGCCCCATTGGTTGGTCGAAAACAAATAATACTTGTCTTTGAAATACGAAATCACCGGATCAGCGGTAGCCCGATGACGACCTTGTTCAGAAAAATTAGGAATGGGTGTGAACCCATAATCCAAGTTCATAGGGTTACAATAAGTAGTTTGTGCTGATGATAAAGCGGTTTGCGCGCCGGCTGAAAAAGCAAAAGACAAAATAAAAAGCAACAATGCTGGAACAATTTTCATAGTTTTGAGGTCATATAGGTATCAGACATATCTGGCTGATTTTCGATGAACAAAGTAAGTAAATTTCAGGGAATTATTTGGGCTGCGGTATTGATAACGCTATGGTGCGCGAATTTAGCCTATTGGATAGACGCTGATTTCAGCTGGTCAAATCCCTGGATCTATGTCGCGGTATTGATTCAAACTCACTTGTATACCGGTTTATTCATCACCTCTCACGATGCCATTCACGGTGTTGTTTATGCGGAGAACCCTCGCATCAATCACGCCATCGGACGTTTCTGTACCATCCTTTTTGCCTTTAACGATTATAGTACTTTACGTGCCAAACACCATTTGCATCATGCCCACGTCAATACAGATACTGATCCAGATGTACACCAAGGGCCTTTCTTGTTTTGGTGGTTCAAATTCATTTGGCAATACGTGACTTGGAAACAGGTGCTAGCTATGGCCATCACCTATAATGTGTTAAAGATCTGGTTTCCGATGTGGAATTTGATTTTATTTTGGGAAGTACCTGCCATTTTGAGTACCCTGCAATTATTTATTTTCGGGACCTACCTGCCGCATCGGGGTGAACACGCAGCGGACAACAAACAGCAATCAAGGAGCCAAAGTAAAAACCATATTTGGGCGTTTATTTCGTGCTACTTTTTTGGCTACCATTATGAACACCATGCGCATCCCTATTTGCCTTGGTATAAATTACCCAAAGCCAAGGACGAAAGCCTTGCCTAGACCTAGATTTTTTCTAAATTTGCATCGCACAAAATCGACATAAACGAGCTCCTCATGAAAGAACCTAAATACAAACGCATTTTATTAAAACTTTCAGGCGAATCTCTTTCGACAGATGGAGAGGTAATTGATCCAAACATTTTAGGTCAATATGCCGCTGAAATTAAAAAAGTGCATGATTTAGGCGTTGAAGTAGCGATCGTTATTGGTGGAGGAAACATCTTCCGTGGTGCAAGTGCAGCAAAAGCTGGCATTGACCGCGTTCAAGGCGATTATATGGGCATGTTAGCGACCGTAATTAACGGGATGGCGGTACAGGCTTCTTTGGAAAAACAAGGATTGTACACGCGGATGATGACAGCCATTAAAGTAGAAGCGGTTTGCGAACCTTTCATCCGTCGCCGTGCGATGCGTCACTTAGAAAAAGGACGTATTGTGATTTTTGGTGCAGGAACAGGTAACCCTTATTTCACGACAGATTCTACTGCCTCTCTTCGGGCCATCGAAATCGAAGCAGATGTGGTGTTAAAAGGAACGCGAGTAGATGGTGTTTACACCGCTGACCCAGAAAAAGATGCCTCAGCAACGCGTTATACAAACTTGAGTTTCACCGAAGCTATCTCTAAAGGCTTAAAAATTATGGATACCACGGCATTCACTTTATGCCAAGAAAATAACGTTCCCATCATCGTGTTCGATATGAATAAAGAAGGGAATTTAGCCGCCTTAGTATCGGGTGAGGATGTTGGAACATTAATTAGTTAATTGATAAAATGGAAGAAATCGAATTCTATATTGACGCAACTGTCGAAACCATGGACGGTGCGATCAAGCACTTAAACATTGAATTATCTAAGATTAGAGCTGGTAAAGCGAGCCCATCTATGTTAGATGGCTTAACGATCGATTATTACGGAATGCAAACGGCTATCTCGGGTGCTGCTTCAGTAACCACTCCAGATGCGCGCACGATTGCGATTAAGCCTTTTGAGAAAGGAATTTTCGCAGAAATCGAGAAGTCTATTCGTAACTCAAGTCTAGGTTTGAATCCGATGAACGATGGCGAAATCATTCGTTTATCGATTCCTCCATTGACAGAAGAGCGTCGCCGTGATTTAGTGAAGCGTTGCAAGCAAGAAATTGAAGTGGCTAAGATCAATATCCGCAATGCCCGTCAAGACGGAAACAATAGCATTAAGAAACTAAAAGGAGATGGCGTTTCAGAAGATGCGATCAAAGAGGCAGAAGATAAGATCCAAAAGAAAACGGATGCCTATATCGCCAAGATCGACCAGGTCTTCAACGAAAAGGAAAAAGATATCATGTCAGTATAAATAGAAAGCCTCGAAATGCGAGGCTTTTTTTATTCTTCCATTCCCTGCGCATAACCCATTTCTAACATCCGTCGAATATCCAACTTCGTAAAGCGCTGGATATCGATACTCAGCGGTTGCTTAGGTCTGATAATGGTCAATTTCACTTCGGAACGAGACATTTTTAAATCCGCATTCAAAATCTCATTGACTGCAATATCCATCACCCGATCGACTAAGGCTAATAGATCCCCTGAGTCAAAGACTCCGCCTTCGATCATTTCCGTATGACAGGCGATGACGACCACTTCTTTGGCACCATCATTAATAGCCTTTTGTAAGGGCGCCACGTCCCGCAAACCTCCATCTAGGTAAGATTTACGCTTCTCCCCTTCAATCTTCACCACAGGCATCAAAATGGGCACAGCCGAGGATGCCATTAAGTAATCAGTGAAATTTTCAAAACTCGGGTCCACATAATGCATAACCCCCTCCATAATATTCACTGCCCCTACTTTCAAGCCCACCGGACTAGCCTGTAAATTCCGATCCTGCAATACTTCAGATAAAAGATCTCGTAAAGGACTCGTATCAACTAGGCCCTTAAACCGCTTCGTTAATGCCGTCCAGCCAAGCTGAAAAATGTTAAATGGTTTAGACAAGCATTCAGGTCGTGTAATACGTCGCTCCCAAAAATCCCATAAATCCTGCGCTGCCTGAGGATAGGAAATAGGTAAGCCAGTATTTGCTTGCTGACCAAACTGGTTCACTAAATAAGCCGCATTTAAACTTCCAGCTGAAACACCATAAATAGCATCCGGCTGATAACCTTTCTCAAAAAGCGCCTTGATAACGCCCGCTTGAAACGCGCCTTTTACAGAACCACCTGCTAAGACTAAAATCTGACTCATAATACCTTTATATCCACAATTCTGATTAAATTTACGCAATTTACTGATTCAAACAATCCGCATGTCCTACTCCATTTCTTCCATTCAATCTCCCATCGATGATTCGATGAAGGCATTCGAAGGGAAGTTCAAAGCTTTCATGAAGACAAAAGTGATGTTGCTCGACACCATCATGCATTATATTGTCCAAAGAAAGGGAAAACAGATGCGCCCCATGTTCGTTTTTTTAACGGCAGGCTGTATGGGGGAGATCACGGAGAAAACATTCCGGGGAGCTGCGCTGATTGAATTATTGCACACCGCAACCTTGGTTCATGACGACGTTGTAGATGATTCAAATTATAGACGCGGATTCTTTTCCATCAATGCAATCTGGAAGAATAAGATTGCCGTTTTAGTAGGGGACTATTTACTTTCCAAAGGTCTACTGCTTTCCGTTGAACACGAAGATTTCGATTTATTAAAATCAGTCTCTACTGCCGTTCGCGAAATGTCCGAAGGCGAATTATTACAAATCGAAAAAGCGCGAAAACTGGACATCACAGAAGACGTCTATTTTGATATTATTACGAAAAAAACGGCAACTCTAATCGCTGCATGCTGCGCAGTCGGATTTCAATCGGCTGGCGCTAATGCCGAGATGGTAGAGAAGGCACGTTTGTTTGGCGAGAAAGTGGGTATCGCTTTCCAAATCAAGGATGACTTGTTTGATTACGGGGATGCGGAAATAGGCAAACCTTTAGGGATCGACATCAAAGAGAAAAAGATGACCTTGCCCCTGATTTATGCCCTTCAGAACACGGATAACTCTACTAAAAAGCGCATCATTCAACTAATCAAAAAAGAGTCAGAAGATTCCAATAAAGTACGCGAGGTCATCGAATTTGTAAAATCAACGGGAGGCCTTGCCTACGCTAATCAAAAGATGAATGAAATCGCTGAGGAAGCGCGCGCTATCTTAGCCACCTTTCCTGCGTCTGAATATCGCAACTCGCTGGGCGACCTCATTAGCTATACGATAGAACGCAATAAATAAAAAAAGGGAACCATTTCTGATTCCCTTCCTTTCCATTTATCTTCCGATTAACGTGGCCCTCCGAAGCCACCGCCTCCGCCACCACCCATACGCATGCCTGGCATACCCATTGGTTGTTGTGGAGCTGCTGGAGCTGCATCGCCTTCACCTTTCGTATCATCGTTATTCACTGATTTCTTTTTCTTTGTAGGACCAAAGCTCATCTTACCGATACGGTAAGAGAAGTTGATCTTAAAGTTCATGTTACGTAATGTATTTTCACTCACCTGATTAATGGTAGGAGTCTTCGTTTCGCTACGAATAACAAAACCCTCAGGAGTAAAGAAATTTTCTGCACCGAATCCGATACTTCCCTTTTTATTCTTAAAGTCCTTCTTAAAGCTCAAACTATAAATTCCGAATCCACCTTGAGAACCTTGTAATTGAACTTGATTAACTCGGTAAAAAGAGAAAATTTGAGCTCCCCAACCATTTCCGATGTTGTAATTACCGAAAACACGGAAGTTTGTTTGCAAGCCTTCATTCTTCGCGTTCAATAACGGATCAGCCACATTGTTCGCTAATACCAAGTAAGAAAGATCACCACCACCACCAATCATCAACTTGTTAGAAAGGTTCACATTCAAGTTCACGTTCATACCATAGGCATCTTCATTACCAATATTTCTAGAGGTTGTTTTTACCGTATCTCCAAACACCTCTCTAATTTGATTAATCGCACCAGTAGTATTTCTAACAAAGAAAGAAGTAGAAACGTATGTTTGTTTCACAAATTTGCTGAACGAAACCTCGTAGTTATTCGTGTATTCTGGTGCTAAGTTCGGGTTACCCGTTGAGATATTTAATGGGTTCGTTGCATTCACGTTTGGATTCAAATTTTGAATTCCTGGACGTTGAATACGGCGATTATAGCTAAATCTCCAAGTACCTGACTTGAACGTTTTTGACATATTGAAACTAGGAACTAACACGCCATAAGCTGGAATCACCGTATTTTGACCTTCTTTTTTCAAGAAACTAGCCGTAATATCCGTGTATTCGTATCTCGCACCTGTCTTAATACTCCACTTATTCTTAGTGGTTAACGTGTAAGAACCATAGGTGCTGTAGATGTTCTGATTATAATCAAACACGTTGGATGGCAAAATAGCCGAGTTCACTTGCGTATAAATGCCTCCTGAAGTGCCTGTAAATGATTTGTAATCTGATGTCACATTACGAAGAATTCCTTTTCCTCCAAATTCAAGTAACTGATTCTTGCCTAGTGGAGTTTGGTAATCCATTTGGAATGTAGCCTCCTCATTATACGATGTATTCTCATTCTTAATCGAGCTCATAATTTCGCTCATCGTCGACTTAGGATTTAAAATCAAATTGTAGAAATCATTCGCACGGTTATTGCGGCTGTACATCGATAAGATAGAGAACTCTCGCTGTGCTTTTTCGAACGTATGCGTGTAATCAATATTCACATCCACGTTTGCAGATTCATCTAAGGAATTCGTATTACGAAGAGAGGAAACCACTCCGTTTCTGATTTGTTGCAATCCATCTTGCCAGTTATTACCATTGCGAAGACCGAAACGAACACTAGAAGTAATCGAATTAAACTTGTTAATATCCCAATCAAAACCTAACTGGTAGTTACCAAATAAACCTTCACGACGTGATTCTGCTGTCTGAACGTTTGTAGTTTGCATACCATTATTAGTGGTGATCTGCGTACTTTCAAACTTCCCGTTCACATTGTATTCCGAACGGCCAAAACCGCCTAAGGATAAACCCCAATTCTTGTTTCTGAAGTTTCCGTTCAATGATAAATTAGAACCACGAACTCCAGCTGAAGAATCAAATGACAAGGTTAAACCTTGTAAGGTGTTTTTCTTAGTGACAATATTAATGATACCAGCTGATCCTTCCGCATCATACTTAGCAGATGGAGACGTAATTACTTCCACCGTCTTGATCATATCTGCCGGAATTTGACGTAAGGCATCTGCAATATTAGAAGCCATAATCGTAGACGGCTTATTGTTGATTAAGACCTTAACACTTGTAGAACCCCGCAAAGAGGGATTACCATCTAAATCGACTGATAACATCGGTACTTTTTTCAAAACATCCGTTGCATCTCCCCCTTTATTAGAGGCATCTTTTTCTGCGTTGTACACGGTCCGATCTACGCGCTCCTCAATTAATGCGCGTTGACCTTCCACGGTTACTTCAGAAAGCATCTTAGAGCTTTGTTGTAATTTGATTACCCCTAAATCGCGGTCGTCATTTTTTTCTGAAATGGTAACAAAAACCGTTTTGCTTTCATATCCGATAAATGAAACAACAATTTTATACGATCCCACTGCAACTTTGTTCAAGGTAAATTTACCTACGCCGTCAGCAACGGTACCATCTACAGGTTTATTTGTTTTTGTATTGATTAGTGCCAAAGTAGCGAATTCCACCGGCTTTGAATCCGTCGAATCCAATAAGAATCCGATGATTTTTGCACTTCCTTTAGACGCAGCTTGCGCGGTACCCGGAATCACTGTTTCTTTCTTAGGCGCTGCACCGAAACCACCCATCATTCCACCAGGTATCTGGGAAATAGCGGAGAATGATAAACTAATCAGTGCGAATAGCGTAATAATTTGTCTCATTGTTTGTTGTTTAAAATCGTATTTAACGAATGCAAAATTTGTACATTCTATTTAAAGGCCTTCTTTTTTGCGACCAAAAAGGGTAATTTGTAGTCCAATATGATGTTTCAACTCCATACACCTAGGCTCAGCTTAATCCCATTATCCAACCAGCATTTGCAGGTGTGGTCGCAATCGGGGCGCAAAGATCTGGAAAAAATGCTAGATCTACAGCATAACCCTTGGAATATGGAATTGTTTTATGAACAGGAAACTAGTCAGGCATTACGCGATTATTGGATTCCTCAAACCGCCAAATTCCCTGTAGACTACTATTGGTACACAAATTGGGAAATAATCCTGACGGCCTCGTCCTGCTCTGTGGGGGGAATCGGTTTTGCGGGATTACCTGATAATGATGGCACAACAGAAATAGGGTATGCGCTGGATCAGAAATTCAGAGGACAAGGAATTGCCACAGAAGCGGTGCAAGCTTTAAACGAGTGGGCTTTTCAAGATGCTGGCTTACGGATCATACGAGCAGAAACGCCGGTGGATAATAGGGGTTCGCAACGGGTTTTGGAGAAAAACCATTTCCAAAAAACGGGAGAGAAAACACTGGCACTCGAAAACCCCATGCAAGTTTTCACCTGGGAACGCCTTCGTTACTGATCTTTTTCAGTAATTTTACTGAATTGCCAATGTTAGACAGCTAAAAGCATGCAAAATTTTACTTCGGTTAAAGACGCTTACAATATTCAAAACCTAGTCAATGAGGCTTTGTTAATGAAGAAGACCCCCTATGCGGATAAGCATATCGGGAAAAACCGTACGCTCGGTTTATTATTCTTCAATGCCAGTCTTCGCACGCGCCTTTCCACCCAAAAAGCAGCTCAAAACCTCGGAATGGAGGTAATGATCATGAATGTGGGAGCCGATTCGTGGCAATTGGAAATGAACGAAGGCGTCATTATGAATGGTGACAAAGCGGAACACATTTCAGAGGCTGCGGCTGTCGTAGGTTCCTATTGCGATATTGTAGGTGTGCGTAGTTTCCCTGGTTTAGTAGATAGAGAGTTAGATTATAGCGAACAGGTATTGAACCAGTTCTTGAAATATACCGGACGTCCGTTCCTAAGCTTGGAGTCGGCGACTCGCCATCCTTTGCAGTCGTTAACGGATTTAATTACAATTAACGAGTTCAAAACCGTAGAGCGTCCTAAAGTAGTGTTGACATGGGCTCCACACGTGAAAGCATTACCGCAATGTGTGCCTAATTCCTTCTCTGAATGGATGAATCACGCTGAGGTGGATTTCACGATTGCTCACCCAAAAGGCTATGAATTAGCGCCTGAATTCGCAGGAAATGCGAAAATTTGCTACGATCCTAAAGAAGCTTACGAAGGTGCTGATTTTATTTATGCCAAAAACTGGTCATCCTACCAAGACTACGGAAAAATACTTTCTTCCGATCCAGCTTGGATGGTGGATGCCGCGAAAATGAGCCTAACAAACAATGCGAAATTTATGCACTGTCTTCCCGTTAGACGGAATTTAGTGGTCGCAGACGAAGTCATTGATTCCCCTAATTCGATTGTGATTCAACAAGCGGGTAACCGGGTTTGGGCGGCGCAAGCTGTTTTGAAAGAGATGATATTAACCCTAATGAGAACTGAAAGCCCGTATTTATTTTAATGTCTGCTAAACCCACCCTTCAAGTAGTTAAAATAGGCGGAAATGTCATCGACAATCCCTCTGCCCTGGCTAGCTTTTTGCAGGACTTTGCTTCATTGAGTGGCCCTAAATTACTCGTACACGGAGGGGGGAAAATTGCTACCCAAATGGCGACTTCGATGGGCATCGAGAGCCAAATGATCGAAGGAAGACGCGTAACAGACGAAGAAAGCCTTCGTATTGTGACGATGGTCTATGCAGGTTGGATCAATAAATCAATTGTGGCCGAATTACAAGGATTATCCTGTAATGCCTTGGGATTAACGGGTCCGGATGGCAGAATCGTGCTATCGAAGAAGAGAGCTGCAACACCTATTGATTATGGTTTTGTAGGTGATATAGTTACTGTGAATGCGGATTCCTTATCAGGGTTAATTGCGACTGGATTCTCTCCCATCTTTGCACCGATCACAGCCGATTCAGCAGGTCAATTATTGAATACGAATGCGGATACGATGGCACAGGCTTTGGCCATAGCCCTCAGCTCAACATACGATGTTACGTTAACCTATTGCTTTGAAAAGAAAGGCGTTTTAATGGACCCTACTGACGACGATTCGGTCATTAGCTCCATCAATCCTGCCTCATTTATCGATTTAAAAGAAAAAGGAATCGTCTCTGCGGGGATGATCCCGAAATTAGAGAATGCCTTGAAGGCCATCTCTGCCGGTGTTTCTGTGGTCAGATTATGCCACGCAGATAACCTGCAGAAAACGGACATCGGAACAAAAATTAGTGCCTAACATGTACCAGGAAAGTCAATTTCTAGCCGCAAAAGACCTATTAGCCCAGCTAATAGCCTGCCCCTCTATGAGTAAGGAGGAGCAAGGGACGGCGCAGATTTTGGTGGACTTTTTCGCGGCTCAAGGTATTCTTGCGAATCGTTTAGGTAATAATGTGTGGGCTAACAATTTGCATTTTGATGCGTCCAAGCCCACAGTTCTACTGAATTCCCACCATGACACCGTGAAGGCAAACGCCTCCTGGACCTTTGATCCCTTCAAAGCGACGGAGCAAGAGGGAAAACTGATTGGTTTAGGTTCGAATGATGCAGGCGCGAGTTTGGTTTGTTTGATTGCGACCTTCGTTTCCTTTTACGCTGTCGAAAACCTGAGCTTCAACCTTTTATTAGCGGCTACCGCGGAGGAAGAGATTTCAGGAACGGGTGGAATTGAAGCCCTTTTACATTCAGGCGAATTACCTCCAATCGATTTTGCGATCGTGGGCGAACCCACGGATTGCGCGATGGCGATAGCAGAAAAAGGCCTGATGGTGGTGGATGCGAAAGTAAAAGGAATTGCAGGGCATGCGGCCAGAAATGAGGGAGTGAACGCGATTTATTTGGCTTTAGAGGATATACAAAACATCCAAAATCATTCTTTCGAGAAAGTTTCGGACTTATTAGGTCCTGTAAAAACGACCGTAACGGTTATCAACGCTGGAAAACAACATAACGTCGTTCCAGATACCTGTGATTATGTGATTGATTGCCGGGTAAATGAATGTTATTCGCTGGAAGAAGTTTTAATAGAATTAAAAACCATCGTTCAGGCCGAATTAACCCCCAGATCCATGCGTTTAAACTCCAGCAGAATGGAGGAAACCCATCCGCTAGTACAAGCGGCAAAAGGTTTAGGGATCTCTTTGTTCGGTTCTCCTACCCTTTCCGATCAAGCTCTTTTAACGATCCCCTCTGTCAAAATCGGTCCCGGGCACTCCGGCAGATCGCATACGGCAGACGAATATATTTTCTTGGATGAACTGAAACAAGGCATCCAAACCTATCAAAATCTACTTACAACCCTAAGCATTTAAGATTGTGGCAAAACTTTGGCAAAAAGAAAATCAGACGACAGACGCTAAAATCGAGAAATTCACGATTGGGAACGACCCCGTGTACGACTTGCAATTAGCGCGCTATGATGTGCTGGGTTCCCTGGCTCACATCACGATGTTAGAGAAAGTAGGTTTGCTAGGCGCGGACGAATTAGGCCCATTGTGTGCTGAATTGAAAGCTATTTATGCCCAAATCGAAGCCGGCGATTTTACCATCGAAGACGGAATGGAAGATGTACATTCCCAAATCGAATACTTATTAACGCAGAAATTAGGTGATCAAGGAAAGAAAATTCACGCCGGACGTTCTAGAAACGACCAAGTTTTAGTGGATTTGAAGTTATTTATGCGGGCTGAAATCCAGCACATCGCTGACGCGGTGGAGCGGTTATTTGACTTATTGATCGCCAAAAGCGAAGCGCATAAAAACGATTTATTACCCGGCTACACCCACTTACAGATTGCGATGCCTTCGTCTTTCGGACTTTGGTTCGGAGCTTACGCAGAAAGTCTTGTAGAAGATATTGAATTATTAGAAGCAGCCTTCCGTCTAGCTAATAAGAACCCGTTGGGTTCTGGCGCGGGATACGGATCGTCGTTTCCTTTGGACAGAAAATACACCACGGAATTATTAGGCTTCGAATCACCACACGTAAACGTAGTGAATGCCCAATTATCGCGTGGAAAGACCGAATTATTTGTCTTAACAGCTATCGCACAGATCGCTACGACGTTAAGCAAATTAGCGATGGATGTATGCTTGTATAATTCCCAAAACTTTGGCTTCATCGAACTTCCTAGCTCTTTAACGACGGGAAGCTCCATCATGCCCCATAAAAAGAATCCAGACGTGGCGGAATTATTGCGTGGTAAAGCTAACAAACTGAAGGCATTACCGAATCAATTGCAATTATTAACGAGCAACTTACCTTCAGGATACCACCGCGAATTCCAATTAACGAAAGAATTGTTGATGCCGGCGATTGAAGAAATCTTAGACGGCTTAGAGATCACGCACTATATGGTGAGCCATATGAAAGTGAAGAAAGACCTGTTAGTAGACTCTAAATACGATTTATTGTTTTCGGTAGAAGAGGTGAATAAATTAGTCGTACAAGGGATACCGTTCAGAGAAGCCTACCAAATCGTGGGTAAAAAGATCGAGGAAGGCGCTTTCGATGGCAGCACACGCGAGATCAATCACTCCCATTTAGGCAGTATTGGTAATTTAGGTTTGGAAGAAATTCAAGGCCAAAAAGAAATCGCCTGGAAGCGTTTTGGCTTTGATAAAGTCAATAAGGCTATCGCTGCATTAATTTCTTAATATACTTTCCTAGAATATCGAATTCTAAGTTCACTCGATCACCTACACTTAGTTGATGAAAAACGGTGTGTTCGTAGGTATATGGGATGATGCAAACGGTAAAGGAATCGTCTTGCGAATCTACCACCGTTAGACTAGTACCATTCACACAAATCGAACCTTTTTCGACCGTCACATGTCCGCTCGTTATAGGATAGGAGAAACGGTATTCCCAACTTCCATTCTGATCAGTTATTTCCGTACAAACACCGGTTAAATCGACGTGGCCTTGTACGATGTGCCCGTCAAAACGCGCATTGGCAGCCATGCAACGTTCCAGGTTTACTTTTTGGCCTAGTTTCAAATCCCCTAAATTCGTCTTATGCAAGGTCTCGTCAATCGCGGTTACGCGGTATTGCTCCCCTTGAATCTCCACGACAGTTAAACAAACCCCATTATGCGCTAGCGATTGATCCACTTTCAATTCTTGCGTGAACGGACAAGTGAACCAAAATTCTACATTCGTCCCTTTTGCTTCTGTCTTTACCAGCGATCCCATCGCCTCCACAATACCTGTAAACATCTGATTTATTTGCTAATTTTACGTACCCAAAATTACACCCATTCCTATGAAATTCAATAAATGGTTCCTCTTTCTAATTCCAATCATCGCTATCCTCGCCTATTTTAGTATTCCCACGGCGAAACCGGTCGAAGAAACGGGTGCAGATGTGCTGAAAATTCGTCGCGATAAAGATGAAGTCTTTAAAAGTGGAGAGGAATCCCCCATCAAAGATAAAGCTTCCTTCAAGGGTTTAAAATACTACTCTTTTAACAAGGATTACATCGTAGACTTCGTCTTAGAAAAAGCCGAAAAAGCGAAAACCGTAGAATTAAAAATGACAGATGGGACGACAGAAAAGTTAATTTTATTTGGAAATATTAAAGGAGAGATAGGTGGATTTACCGTTTCACTCAAATTATATCAACACGAGGACGGAAATTTCTTCCTACCGTTTAAAGACAAAACCGCCCCCACAGAAACCTATGGAGGCGGACGTTTTTTAGATTTACCCCTAACAAATGTAAAAAACAATCGATTGCGGGTGGACTTTAATCTAGCTTATAATCCCTATTGTGCATACAACGAAGAATTCGCTTGTCCCATTCCTCCCGCGGAAAACACCCTCCCGATTCGCATCGAGGCAGGTGAAAAACTTTTTAATTAACCTGGTGTAGCGAAGCCGCACCAGAAAGGTCTTTGTTGATTATTGGACTCCCTTTGTATTTCACATGGGAAGCGCCAGAAGCATCCACTTGCAAAGATTTTTGAACATGTACCTGAGCACTACTAGCGCCAGAAGCCTCCACATCCACATTACGAGATAAGAATTCCAAAGCTTTTAAGTGACTCGCACCAGAGGCTTCTATCTTCAAGTAATCTGATTGTCCAGTGATTCTGCAATCAGATGCCCCACTTAATTCAATCTTCAATTTATCCGTTCTAAGGCCTTCAGCTGATCCTTTAGCAGCTCCTGAAAACAACAAGCGCATTTCCTCCTCATTCGTAAATCCTAGCAAATCCACTTTACAAGCACCGGTAAACTCACCACTTTCAAGTCGAGGCAAGGTGATGTTAACGACTACTTTTGAGCGGCTGTTGTTCCAACTCCAACTCCAATTAGTCCCATATCCAATTTCCAATTTACCAGCAGATGTGGTAACCTCTAAATCCTCGATATCTTTTTCCCGTCCAGTGACAGAAACGGCATAGACATTTCCTTTGTGAACGTGCACCTCAAAAGCACTCCCTAACTCGATGGATTTGAAATTAGCTACTTTGAATTTTTTAGTCACCACTACAGGATCTGCGAATGAACTAAAAACAACTACTAAGGCGGCGAATAAAGACAAGATTTTTTTCATATTATTTTAATTTGTTGCTAGATGCTAACGTTCAAAAAAAGGTTGCACGTTATTTTAACATATTCCATTTGTAACTCACTCCACTCCCCATCTTGTTTGTGAATTTAGAGCCTTCATACTTCTTTCCTTGAACCATTTTAGAGACATTTGCTTCTATTTTGGCATATTTATCGATGGAAACAAAAGCTTTTTCTACGGCGAAATCTGCCGCATTTAATTCAGCCGAATCAAATACACTCGCGTTCAATTGATCTCCACCACCCTTCAAGGTTAACGAGTGAAATCCGCGTAAAATCACATCTAACTTAGGTGAAGTAAAACCTTCGATTTCTGTGCTGGCATTGCCACCTAATTCCACCTTTTTTAATTCAGGTACCACAATCTCTACCTGAATCCCTGGCTGAATTTTATCCAATAGTAATACGTTGTTCTCTACGTGAGCTGAACTCTCTAAAGTTTGATTCCCGCGGTAAGTAATCTTAGGAAGATCGCCTCTAGTGATTTTTATCTGAGAAGACTCGGTGTTCAATCCTGAAATAGAGCTGAAATTTTCTAGGTCCTTCGTGATCGTAAAACCTACCTTTTCATCTGAAAAGTCATCATTACTCGATTCCTCCTCATGGTGAGGTGTTCTGTTTAGACAAATCAAACCCTTGTCTGCAGAGAATGTCCAAAGCGACCCGATAAACAAATCCTGACCTTCTTCATGAAAATAACCAGACTCTAGTACATTGTCCATGTAGTAAGCAAAATCACGTGTCATGCTAAACGATTTGCCATAAGGAATCATGATCTTCACCTTCAGGCGTTGTGCACGGAATTTAGAATTCTGTAGACCAAAGTGGGTATCAAAACGAAGATCTTTGCCCTTTTGAAGGTAATTGTACCGAATCATTTTGGCATTCGTCTCCGCCTCTTTACGCGTCAAACCTTGCGATTTTGCGTACGTAATTACCTGAATCGTTTTACCATCATAGCCTTCAATCTCGATATTCGTACGATTAAATCGTTCCTCATTATAATCGTGGTTATCCTCCTCATCTTCAAAATCAAAGGTGAATTCCTCCACTTTTTCCCCCAACATCATTTGCCAAATCGTCTCGTTGTCTTTTTTGTCAATATCTAACACATATGTCGTCGAATCGGCCACCGCGATTTCCTTTACCTGATTGTAAGAAGCTGAACGTTGGAAGTTACGACCCACAAATGGAACCGCAGCAAATAATCCGATCCATCCTACGATTACCATCGTTGTGGAAACAATTTTGTACGTCTTGTTATAGAATTTACGATTCGCTAATAAGGAAACTCCTGCGATAACAATCGATACAAACATCGGTAAGAATGCCATCACCAAAGCCGGAATAGCCCAGAACGGAAAGTCTTTTGCGATCAAATAAAGTGGCAAAGGACCCATGTGGACAAACTGCCCTTGGTCAAGACCCGTAAATCCTACCGAACACAAAGCTCCCAAAACGATAATAAACGCAATACCCAAGATCAATAAGATGACCCCAAGTAGTATTTGGAAAAACCAACGTATCACATTCAATGGCCCTTTCAAAGCAGTAAAAACGGTTGCTAAAATGCGAAAAGGGAATAAAAGCAATTTCGTAATTGTCTTTTCTTCCGTTTCATCTGGTTGAATACTTTTTTTGATGTTGTTTTCTATATTTTCCAAGGTGATAGGCTCACCCGTCATCTCCATCTTATCTTTCATCGTCTTCGCCTCCGGCGTAATAACCATAATTACTAAATAAGCAATAATGCCAGATCCAAATAGGCCAACAGATAAAACGGCCAAAACACGCAATAAACCTACATCCCACCCCGTGTAAGCAGCAATTCCAGCCATCACGCCACCAATCACTTTTTTCTCAGAATCGCGGTAAAATTTGCGGTATGATTTATCATCGTCCACGTTTATTTCCCCAGGAACAGCAGCCCAAACAATGATATAGGCCCAGAACACAATATTTCCTACGTGAAATAAGGGAAAGCTTGCACTCAATAAGGCCAATAAGATCAATCGAACCCAAGTCACGTCCACTTCAAAATAACGAGCAATTCCTGCCGCTACTCCACCTAATTTCTTACGAGTGATGTCGCGACGGAAAATTTTAGGCGCACCCTCTGTTTTAGGAGCACTATAGCCTTCTTTCTTATCTTCCTCTTCTTCCACTTGCTTGAAATCAGCAATGGTTCCTAAAGAAGCGATCAAGGCATCCACATGAGCTTGGGTGATGGCTTCCGTTTTTTCTGTTTCTCTAATGTTCCAAAATTTCTCCGCAATGCTCGATTCGATATCGGCGATAATTTCTTTCGATCCTTCGAAAGATGCGAAATACGCATGGATGGATTTTAAATAAGCATCTAAGGTAGCAAAAGCGTCCTCTTCGATGTGGAAGACAAATCCAGCGATATTAATTGATAAAGTCTTTTTCATTTGGGGTAAGGTTAAGCCTGCGGAGAAGCGTTTGAAATTTGGTTAACGGATGCTTGTAATTCATCCCAAGTCGAGGACATCTCTGTTAAGAATTCCTGTCCTTTGTCTGTTAATAAATAATATTTTCGAGGCGGACCTGAGGCTGATTCTACCCAGCGGTAGTCTAAAAATCCGGCATTTTTCAGGCGAGTTAATAAAGGGTACAAAGTCCCTTCCACGACCATAATTTTAGCGGAGGTTAATTCTGATAACATAGTAGAGGCATAGACCTCTCCTTTTGAGATAATTTTGAGAATACAGAATTCTAAAATCCCTTTCCTCATTTGTACCTTGGCATTTTCAATATCCATGGGTTCTTTGTTTTATTTGACAATGCAAATATAGACAAGGTACTTTGTATTGCATAGTACCTTAGAAAATTTATTTGGGAAATTGGATAAACGGTAGGTAATTTGTGATGAACGTACCCTTTTGAGGGTAATAATTACGATGATCTTTAAATACTTTTCCATCCCATTAGCCTTTTACAACCGAGATACTTGGTTGAAAGTAGCTTTTTTTGCGGTCAGCGTGGTGATGGCGGGCTTCTCCTTGTACTTTACAGACGGTCTAGTCAACAAACTGGAAGAACGTGAAAAGCAACAAATTGAATTGTATGCGGAAACCATTCGCTATGCGTTAACGAGTGATAATAACGCGGATATCAATTTCTTTTTCGAGCGAATTAAGAAGATTAATGAGAATAATACGATACCCGTGATTTGGAAAGATGGTTCCGGGCACCTAAACTCCATCAATATTCCCTTACCGGAAACACTTAGTACGGAGAAAAAGCAAGAAATTTTACAGCAAAAGCTGAAGGAAATCATAGCGGAGCAAAATACCCCTATCGAAATGGATATGGGTTTCCAGAAAGAATACATCTATTATGGGAATTCTCAGCTGTTGAAATTATTGCGCTACTATCCCTTATCGCAACTATTAGTGGTTCTCATTATCGGCTTTTTAGGCTACATTTTTCTTTCGTATTCGCGAAGGGCGGAACAGAATCGAGTTTGGGTGGGATTAGCCAAAGAAACGGCGCATCAATTAGGTACACCCCTTTCTTCTTTGACGGCTTGGGTAGAATTGTTACGAAATGAGCCTCACATTAATCCAGATATTGTGGTCGAATTATCGAAAGATATCCAACGATTGGAAACGATTACGACTCGTTTCTCGAATATTGGGTCCACGCCTGTCTTAAAATTAGAGGACATCGAAGCAGTTATTCAAAGCTTTATCAGCTATCTGAAAATTCGTATTTCGTCCAAAGTTACCATCGAAATACATTCCTCCCTAGCTGCCAATCAAACGGCTAATTTGAATAAATACCTATTTGAATGGGTCATTGAGAATATCTGTAAGAATGGCGTGGATGCGATGGGGGGCCACGGACAATTGCGGATTGAGTTAAAAGAAGGCAAAAATAATGTCATACTAATTGATATCTCAGATACGGGAAAAGGTATTTTGCCTAGCAATACGTCCAAAATATTCTCGCCCGGATTTTCTACCAAAAAGCGTGGATGGGGTTTAGGATTAACGTTAGCCAAACGGATTATCGAAAATTACCACCAAGGAAAATTGGTCTTAAAATCGACCGAAATCAATAAGGGTTCCACTTTTCGCATTACACTTCCAAAGCCAGAATAGATGACTGATCCTAATATCGTTTTTGGTTCTGCGCTTTGCATTATTGCGATCGGTTATGCGCTGAAAAGTGCAGGGTTTATTCAGGAGCACGATGGGAAATCTTTGTCCAAATTCCTGATGCATACGACTTTCCCGGCCTTAGTATTCTCGACGATGATTCGAGTGAATATTACCTGGAACTTGATCTACCTTCCGTTGATCGCGATGTTTTTTGGGATGTTTTTGTCCTTCACGGCATTTCATTTATTCAAAAATACAGAACCGGAGAATCGCGGCGTAATGACCATTGGGAGTGCCGGATTTAATCTGGGGATATTTGCTTATCCACTGATTGAAGGGATTTTTGGGGTACAGGGATTGACCTATGCGATTATGTTCGACCTAGGTAATTCCGTGGTCAACTTCTTTGTGAATTACGGGATGGGCAACTATTTCAGTCGTGGGCCTAAAAAAGACAACATTGCCGCTCATATTTTCAAACGGATTATTTCCCTGCCACCGCTTCAGGCGATGGTCCTGGGTGTTTTAGTCAACGTGCTACAGTTGAAATTTCCCGTCTTCGCGCTGGATCTCATTGCTACCATCGCATCAGGCAATAAACCGATCGTGTTGTTATTAATGGGCATTTATTTCAGCGTACGCCTTTCTAAAAAATCGTATTTCCGGGTTTTTCAGGTGTTAAGTTTACGCTATGTAATGGGTTTTTTAGTGGGTGGAATTTGTTTTTATTTACTGCCCTTTGATCTAGGTTTTCGCAACCTATTACTGCTTTGCCTCATTCTGCCCGTTGGTATGACAGTCATCACCTATTCGGACGAATTGAATTTAAATACCCCGCTTGCCGCCTCCTTAGTGAACATTTCACTCGTCATCAGCTTCGCCATCATGTGGATCATGGTGAGTGTTTTCCACATGAGCGCGATTTAAACGATTTTTTTTGGTAATTTTATGAAACATTGACTTACTGAACTGGTTTAGTTCGTAATCAATTCGCTAAAATTATGGTAGTCCCTTATAAGAATCAGTCCAAAGGAAAAAAAGAACAAGTCGCTGACATGTTCAATTCCATCTCCCACAAATATGATTTTCTGAATCATTTATTGAGTGGTGGGATTGATATTATTTGGCGTAAAAAAGCCATCAAATTATTGCAAAACAAGGGTATCAAGTCCGTATTAGATATCGCTACAGGGACGGGGGATTTCGCCATAGAGGCCTTAAAAATCAAGCCAGAAAAGATTGTAGGAATCGATATCTCAGAAGGTATGTTAGCCTTTGGGGTAGAGAAAATCAAGAAATTAGGCTTAGATAACATCATTACCTTACAAAAAGGGGATTCAGAAAAAATACCCTTTTCGGACAACAGTTTCGATGCAATCACCGTTAGTTTTGGGGTGAGAAACTACGAAACATTGGATAAAGGTTTGAAAGAAATGCACCGCGTGTTAAAACCAGGTGGCCATTGCTTGATATTAGAGTTCTCGAATCCGAAAAGCTTCCCTATGAAGCAATTATACACTTTCTATTCGAAATTTTGTCTGCCAGTTTTAGGAAAATTAATTTCCAAAGACCCAGCCGCCTACACCTACCTTCCTGAATCTGTTCAAGCTTTTCCTGACGGTAAAGATTTCTTGAAAATTTATGAGGAATGTGGATTTATAAATACCCAATGGATCCCGATGACGGGAGGCATTTGCTCCATTTATTTAGGACATAAAAAAGCTAAAAACGCGTGAAAAAAGGTCACTTAATTGGTTTTGCTATCGCATTCTTGCTTGGCTTTAACGCCTTAGGACAAGGAAAGAAATACATTCAGCTGCACGATGAGTTTTACGACGAGAAACCGCTGCACTTTGGTTTTATGTTTGGCTTAACGTCTAGCAATTACTACGCGAATGGATTCCCAAGTGTTTTAGTAAACGATGTGACTGGTGAACCACTTTCGCTTACTTCGCCTCGCACCTTTGGATTTCAAATAGGTGGAATCGTTAATTACGCCCTTAGCAAACACGTAGAAGTCAAATCGGGTTTAAATATCGCCTTGTACGATCGCCAAATTCAATTCGCAAATGAAGATCTTATCTCGAGAGAATCAACTTGGTTAGAGATCCCTATGTTATTGAAATTCCGTTCTGTACGTCGCCAAAACCACCGTATGTATTTGATCTCAGGCTTAAAATTAGGCTTAGAGGCGAACGTCAAGAAAAAGAATACGGCTGTAACGGCGAACACCTCTGAATTATCCTTAGAATACGGAATCGGTTTTGAACGCTTTTACCGGTTCTTTAAATTCTCTCCTGAGATTCGTATTTCGCACGGCTTGAATAACCTTTTTGTACCTCCCGGAACGGTCAATAGTTATTCTAAATTAAGCCAATTGAATTCACATACGATTAGCTTAATTTTCAATTTCGAATAATTACTTCAATCCTGTTCTCGCCTTTTTCGGATCTACCACCGTTTCAAGTGAACTCACGGCTGAAACTCCAAACCATCCTGTACCCTGTAGTTTAGAAGCAGGATTTGTATTCTTAATATTGGTGGGAATGTTAGCGGCAGGTCTTGAAAATAAACCGGCATTATTCAGTTCTAGACGTGCTTGAGAATAAAAGTTGAACTGATCTTCAGAAATCGACCAAATCTCCACCCGAATCTTATCATTTTCCACGTAAAGGGATGGAGAAATCGAACGGCGGATTGGTAAAATAAACATCAGGCCATCGGTCATTGCCCCTTTTTGGAACCCGGCATCGTAGACCAAGGTTAAATTGATGGGGTCATTAAACAACACGCCATTGCGATACGTCTTCACCCGGTAGCAATCGCCTGACCCACGTATATCGCGTGCATAAAACTGCGCATCATACCCATTCTTAGGACTATCATTCGCTCCTTGACGGCCGGTTGCTTCGTCATATTGGTACAAAATAGAATCGATGGGTGGCACTCGGTTCATTTTAGCTTTAGCGGTAAGCGTTTCATTTTGCCACTTCACATTCAAGGTAAAGGTAGTACCTGCCTTTCCTATCGTAGGTTGTTGAGCCGTAGGTTCCCACACATAGATCCCGCTTTGAGCCACTTTCTCCACAAAACTAAATTGATTCCCTAAGGTATCTGACACCGTAACCTGAGCCCCTGCTATTTTAGGAGCACTACTCTGATCAAAATAGTCCTGAGAACGCGAAAGTATAATCTGTTGCGCCTTATTCTGATTCGTCAGATTTGCTTCCACCACCAGGTAATGATCCGAAGCTGGACTAGGCAAGTTAACAATCTCTTCACAAGACGTTAGCGCTACAAAAAGGAGAAATAAGTAGATCGGCTTCATCTTAAAAGGAGAAATTATAGGTGACGGCTGGAACGAATGAACCGATGATAGATAATTGAACGGCCTCAGTTTGAACGGAATTATCTTCGTTTGGTCGCGTATAGATTGAGAACGGATTTTTTCGATTGTAGAGATTATACACCGAGAATACCCATTCCGAACTTCCTTTACCAAACAAGGCTTTCTTATTTTTCTTCGTGGCCGAAACATCTAAACGATGGTAATCTGGCACCCGGATATTACCACGTGTTCCAGGAATCGTCTGTGGATAGGCGATACCATCAAAAACATATTTCTGCGCAGGAACAGTATACGGTACACCTGTAATGTATGCGAAATTAGCCCCGAATGACCATTTGTCTGACAAGGCATATTGACCTACTAAATTCAAAGTATGCGTACGATCATAGCGATTAGCATACCATTCATTCTTATTTAAACCTTCAATTTTGCGTTCTGTCCTCGCTAAGGTATAACTCGCCCAACCCGTTAACTTCCCTACATTCTTTTTTAGGAAAAACTCGATTCCATACGCACGTCCTTTTCCAAAGAGCAAATCCTTTTCAAAATAAGGGTTTAAGAAAAGATTTGCTCGATCCGCATAATCGATTTGATTTTGCATATCCTTATAATAGACCTCAATTGACGATTCATAATTATTACCATCTGCCCCAAAATTCTTAAATAGACCCAAAGCCAATTGATCCACTATTTGTGGTTTGATATTATTCGTAGAAGACGTCCACACATCTAAAGGAGTAGACGCAGCTGTATTCGACATTAAATGAATATACTGCGCCAAGCGATTATAGCTTAATTTCAAGGAAGAGGATTCGTTACCCGTCACATTCAAAGCAAAACGGGGTTCCCAATTACCATAGGATGCCACAATTGCATCAGGATCTGTTTGGTTAATTTTCAATACATAGCCTGAAGGATTTTCCGTGCTAGCTGCCACCGGAATTCGATCATAATATTCTCCATTCAAACTCTTGTAATCATAGTGCGAATAACGAATACCATATTGAATGGTCAAACGTGAACTAAGTTTCCAATCGTGACCCACATAGGCGGATGCTTCCACCCCGCGTTTATTCGCTTGACCAAATTCCCTTTTCTCCCCATTTGAAGTCGCATTCGCTTTACCGGGAGTGAAGTCATAGGATAGTAGTTGACCTCCAAAAGTGATGGTATTATCTGGTCTCCAATAATAGGTGAAATCAGGCTTAATACTTAAATTTTCAATATTCGAAGTCCATTTGAAAGCGTCATTAGGTCGTTTGTTTTCAATATCAGAATCCAACATATAATCGTAATTACTGTAGAAAGCCGTCGCATTCAAAAACAATTTATTAGAGAAAACGTGATTCCAACGCGTGGTTAAGGTCGTATTTCCCCAGTCAAACCCAAATCCTGTCCCAAACACATCCCGACCAAAATACCCCGACATAAAGACGGTGTTTTTGGTATTGATGGTGTAATTGACTTTGGCAGTTAAATCATAAAAACTAAATTTAGAATTCGCGTTATTCCCTGTTAAAAAAGGCTTAGCTAGCACATCAATATACGAACGTCGTGCCGCCACAATAAATGAAGCTTTATCTTTCACAATGGGAGCTTCAATGGATAAGCGAGAGAAAATAACACCAATTCCGCCATTGACTTCCAGCTTCTTCGCATTCCCTTCCTTCATTTTCACATCCAAAATCGATGAAGCACGTCCACCATACATGGAAGGAATACCTCCTTTAAATAACTTGACATCTTTAACTGCATCTGGATTAAAAACAGAGAAGAAACCGAATAAATGGGATGAATTATAAACTGGGGCATCATCTAAAAGAACTAAATTTTGATCGACGCCACCTCCACGAACGTTAAACCCAGAAGCTCCCTCACCTACCGTAGAAACACCTGGTAGTAATTGAATGGCGCGGACTAAATCAACCTCTCCTAATAAGGCAGGAATTTTACGAATCGTTTTGATATCCACTTTATTGACAGACATCTCAATACCTCTGACATTCTCATCGTTTGCACGTGCTTTTACGATGACCTCAGCTAGTTCTTGTGAGTCTGTTGATAATTCAACTGAAATTTCTTGTGCTTTGGCTGATACTAGAATCTCTTGCTCTTTCTTTTTAAATCCTGAAGAGGAAAAAACAAGCGTATACTTGCCTAAAGGGAGCGTTAAACTGTAGAAACCATAGGTATTGGTCACATTACCCGTCTTCAATTCTTTTACATATACACTTGCTCCAATGAGACCTTCCCCGCTAGCTGACTCTTTTACATAGCCACTAATAGTTGATTTTTGGGCATGTAATAACCCAGATAAAAGCAGAAAAACAAGGAATAATAGTTTACGCATCTTTATAAAAACCCAAAGATACGGGAATTGTTTTTTCGAGTATGTTAAAATATGATAAACGGGAAATGATGATAATTTTTGCACTATCAGTAACATAATTCCGATTTGTATTTTATATTATAATTTTCTTTACATTTGTCAAAAACCTAGCAACAATGGATTTAGTAGTATTCGGGCAAATCGTAAGAGAAAAAAGAAATGCCATCGGATTAAAACAAGAAGAACTCAGTCAAAAAAGTGGCGTTGCCATTAAAACGATTCACAGTATCGAATTAGGCAAAGGAAATCCTGCCATCAAAACCATTCTACGCATCTTTGATGCGCTTTCACTCGACCTTTTGATTATAGCGGCTAAAAACGCAAAAAAATAAGACTATGGAACAAGAAATCAGCTTTGAACGCATTCCAACTCACATTTTTTCAGACTCCGATGCTGCATCTAAGTCTGTTGCGACAGAAATTGCGGAACTCATTCGCAAAAACAACCAAGCCAGCAAGCCCACCATTCTAGGACTTGCAACTGGATCTTCGCCTAAAAAAGTCTATCAAGAACTGATCCGAATTCACCGAGAAGAGGGCTTAAGTTTCAAAGATGTCATCACGTTTAACCTCGATGAATACCATCCCATGGAACCTGATTCCATCCAGAGTTATGTTCGATTTATGAAAGAACAACTCTTTGACCATATTGATATACCGGTAACAAATTACCATTTGCCAGATGGAACATTAGCTTTAGACAAGATTCCCGAGTTTTGCCGAGATTATGAAGCGAAGATTGAACGCTTGGGCGGATTCGATTATTACCTATTGGGTATTGGACGTAATGGGCATATCGGATTTAACGAACCGGGATCAACAATCAACTCCAAAACGCGTTTGATGACGCTGGATATTGCGACGAAGATTGATGCGTCCCCTGATTTTGGAGGATTGCAAAAAGTCCCTAAAAAAGCCATCACGCTCGGTATCGACAGTATTATGAAGTCGAAGAAGATCGTATTACTTGCTTGGGGAGAACACAAAGCGAATAGTGTCGCCAAAGCCGTGGAAGGAACCGTGACCTCAGACATTCCAGCCTCTTACCTGCAATTACATCCCAATGCCACTTTCATTTTAGATGAAACGGCAGCATCGATGTTAACGCGCATTAAAACCCCTTGGATAGTCGACACAGTGAATTGGGACCGCAATATGATAAAGAAAGCGGTAACGCACCTTTCCTTAACATTACATAAACCGGTATTAAAACTTACCTCTAAAGACTACAACGAAAACGGCCTTTCTGATCTATTATCCCTATATGGACAGGCCTACGAAATCAATATCGAAGTTTTCAACTACCTACAACATACCATCACGGGTTGGCCAGGTGGTAAACCAAACGCTGACGATACGCATCGTCCAGAACGTGCTTTCCCGGCGAAGAAGAAAGTATTAATCTTCAGCCCACATCCAGATGACGATATCATCTCGATGGGTGGAACTTTCCAACGTTTACACGACCAAGGACACGATGTGCACGTCGCTTACCAAACAACGGGTAATATTGCGGTAGCAGACGACGAAGCCCTTCGTTTCGCCGAATTCGTCGTAGACTTCAACGAAAAATTCGAAAGCCCTAACGCGAAAGCAAACCGCATTTACAAGGAAGCCATAAAGTTCCTTAAGAATAAACCAGACTCAGAAATTGACATTCAAGCGGTTCGAGAGATCAAAGGCTTAATCCGTAAAGGGGAAGCCAAGAATACTTGCCGCTTCGTAGGCATCAAAAAGGAGAATGCGCACTTCCTGGAATTACCTTTTTACGAAACGGGGACCATTCGCAAGAAACCCATTGGAGAGAAAGACATTCAAATCGTGATGGATCTGATTGAAGAGATTCAACCGCATCAGATTTATGCGGCTGGGGATTTAGCAGATCCACACGGGACACACAAGGTTTGTTTAGACGCCATCATGGAGGCCGTGACGCGATTGAAACACCGGGAATACATGAAGAACTGCTGGGTATGGCTTTACAAGGGAGCCTGGGCAGAATGGGATATTGACCAAATCGAAATGGCCGTACCGATGTCTCCGGACCAAGTATTCAAAAAGAGAATGGGTATTTTCAAGCACCAGTCTCAAAAAGATGGGGTTGTATTCCAGGGAGACGATTCAAGGGAGTTTTGGCAACGTGCTGAAGAGAGAAACCGCGCAACGGCTTCCATCTACAACGCCCTAGGCCTAGCCGAATACGAAGCAATGGAAGCTTTCGTACGCTGGAAATTCTAATCTTATTTTAAAGCAGCAAAAAGAATCTCAGCGGCATGCTTAGCATGTCTCTTGGTTCCATCATGAATTTGATGACGACAACTCGTTCCTGAAGCCACAATATCCACCTCTTCCGGCTGAGCACGCACCGTAGGGAACAAGACTAATTCCCCTATTTGCATCGACAGATCATAATGCTCTTTTTCATAGCCAAAAGAACCTGCCATACCACAACATCCAGAAGGGATTAATTGCACTTCAAAGTTCTCCGGTAAAGAAAGGGCCTTTTTCGCCGCTACTAAAGAGGAGATTGCCTTCTGTTGGCAGTGGCCATGTAATTTCAGTAGCTTCTTCTCGGAGCTAAATGCTGCAGAAGTGATGCGTTTTGCATCCGCTTCCCGAGCGATAAATTCTTCCAGCAGTAAGGTGTTTTTCGCTAAATCCTGCGCCTTCTCTACCCATTCATCCGATACTAAAGCCGGATATTCATCGCGGAAGGTTAAGATGGCAGAAGGTTCAATACCTACCAATGGCGTATTTTCAGAGATTAAAGAGGACCAAAGACGTACGTTTTGCATCGCTAATACACGTGCCTCATCCAGCATTCCTTTGGACAAATACGCTCTTCCTGAAATGGGATGAGGAATCGTTTTCACTTCATATCCTAGACGCTCCAATAATAAAACGGCCGTGCGACCT
>JAURHT010000278.1 GCA_030833145.1 Aquirufa sp. | reverse complement strand
GTACATATACAGATTATTTGCGCACAAAGGTACTAATTATATTAGAAAAGGTCGAATGGAGATCATCTGCTGATATGTTAAAAAAATTGCCGACCTTTGTGAAAATTTACAATTCCATATCGTGTCAGAAGAAAACGAATCGAGGCCACCATTTAAACGGCCATTTAAGCACTTTACTACACCTAAAACAGATAACAAAGAGTTTGTTTTCGGGGTACAATCTGTTCTAGAAACCTTACGTTCTGGCAAGGAAATCGATCGTTTATTGGTTCAACGAGAATTGGGGAATACCGAAATTTTAGACCTTGCCCGAGAAAAAGGGATTCAAGTACAAAAGGTTCCCTTGGAAAAATTAAATCGCATTACGCGAAAAAATCACCAAGGTGCCATCGCCTTCGTTTCGGCTATTCATTATGCCAAATTAGAAAATGTCATCGCAGATACCTTCGAAAAAGGGCAAATTCCACTCGTGATAATTTTAGACCGAATTACCGATGTACGTAATTTTGGAGCGATTGCACGAACTGCGGAATGTGCGGGAGCCCATGCCATCGTGATACCAGCCCGTGGCGCTGCGCAGATAAATGCGGATGCGATGAAAACCTCATCGGGGGCGTTAAATTTCATTCCGGTTTGTCGGGAAGATAGTTTATTACAAGCCGTTGATTTTCTTCAAAATTCCGGTTTAAAGGTCATTGCATGTACGGAGAAAACAAAGAATTCTGTGTATGCAGTGGATTATTCAAGTCCCGTGGCCATCATTTTAGGATCAGAAGAAGATGGTATTTCAGATGAATTAATTCGTAAAGCGGATGAATTAGCAGCAATCCCGCAATCAGGCCAAGTAGGTTCACTTAACGTTTCCGTGGCTACAGGTGTGATTGTTTTTGAGGCGATACGCCAACGAATCTAATCGCGCTTAACCACCGCGGCCGAGGCCTGTGCCGTAGGCAATAACAACACATCCGCTAAATTCACATGCGCAGGTGCCATGACCATGTAACGAATCACTTCGGCTACATCTTCCGCGACTAAGGGCGTAAATCCTTGATATACTGCGTTCGCACGTTCCATATCCCCTTTAAAGCGAACGGCTGAGAATTCCGTATTCACTGCACCGGGCGCTACACTTCCTACTTTAATGCGATAAGGATTTAAGTCTAAGCGCATGCCATGCGTTAGGGCTTCAACGGCGGCTTTGGACGCACAATACACATTTCCATTCGGATAAATTTGTTTGCCTGCGATGGAAGATACATTGATTATATGTCCTGACGTACGGGCAATCATGCCTGGAATAATGGCCTGGGAAACATATAAAAGGCCATTGACATTACTATTCATCATGGCATCCCAATCGGCCTCATCACCGGATTGAATGGGAGACATCCCATGCGCATTTCCTGCATTATTAATTAACACGTCGATGTGTTGCCAATCTAAGGGTAGTTGGGCAAAAGCCGATTTTACCGCTGAGGCATCACTTACATCAAAAACAAGAAGATAAGAATCCGTAGATAATTCAGCCTGCAATACCTCTAATCGTTCTTTCCGCCGACCACATAGGATCAGGTTAAAACCCTCTTTGGCTAATGCTTTCGCCGTGGCCCAACCAATACCCGAACTAGCTCCTGTAATGCATGCAATCTTTTTCATCTATTTTTTTGTAACGAAGGTAAGACCCAATTGCGGTTCTTAAAAATTTATGGGTAATTTGTACAAAATTTTTGAGATGAATTATTTGATTGTAGGCCTCGGAAACATCGGTCCCGAATATTTATTTACCCGCCATAATATTGGATTTATGGCCGTGGATTATTTGGCTAAACAGAAAGATCTCAAATTCAGCCACGAGCGTCTCGGTTCGATCTGTCAATATAAATTAAAAGGAAACAGCATTTATTTGCTAAAACCTAACACGTTCATGAACCTGAGCGGCAAATCTGTGAATTATTGGATGCAACAAATTAAGATAGAAAAGGAAAACCTTCTTATTTTGGTTGATGACATCGCCCTCCCCTACGATACACTCCGATTAAAACCCAAAGGATCCGCGGGTGGGCACAATGGACTCAAAAGCATCGAAGCCACTTTAGGCACTCAAGAATACGCGCGATTACGTATGGGCGTCGGTGACGATTTCCCTAAAGGACGACAAGCCGATTACGTCCTAAGTAACTTTTCCTCCACCGAATTAGACAACATTCCACTCATCCTGGATCGAACTTCCTCGTTCATTGAAAATTTCTGCCTCGAAGGC
>JAURHT010000158.1 GCA_030833145.1 Aquirufa sp. | reverse complement strand
GACGACGGACGAGATTCGCGACCGGATTAATTTTGAATATTTAACGCCTTTGTTCCCAGAGGAAAAGCTGAACCTATCATCTACGCCGGATAATTATTCTACGCGTATTTTAGATTTGTTCGCGCCTATCGGTAAGGGCCAAAGGGGTATGATCGTGGCACAGCCTAAAACAGGTAAAACGGTTCTTTTAAAAGACATCGCAAACGCGATTTCCCGCAACCACCCAGAGGTGTATTTGATTATTTTATTGATCGATGAGCGTCCAGAGGAGGTAACGGATATGCAGCGTTCCGTACGTGCGGAAGTAATTTCATCTACCTTCGATGAGCAAGCGGAGCGTCACGTGAAAGTGGCTAACTTGGTTTTAGAGAAGGCCAAAAGAATGGTGGAATGCGGCCACGATGTCGTTATTCTATTAGATTCTATCACACGTCTTGCACGTGCTTATAATACAGTAGTTCCATCTTCCGGTAAAATTTTATCGGGTGGTGTGGATGCCAATGCGCTTCACAAACCTAAGCGTTTCTTCGGAGCGGCTCGTAACGTCGAAAATGGCGGATCTTTAACCATCATCGCGACAGCCTTGATCGAAACGGGATCGAAAATGGACGAAGTTATCTTTGAGGAATTCAAAGGTACGGGTAACATGGAATTACAATTAGATCGCAAGTTAGCGAACCGCCGAATCTATCCATCGATCGATGTGACGGCTTCTGGAACGCGTCGCGAGGATCTATTGATGGATCCAGCGGTGCTACAACGTGTTTGGATCTTGCGCAAGCACATGTCCGACATGAATTCGGTAGAGGCGATGGAATTCTTGCAACAGCAAATGAAAGGTACGAGGAACAACGAAGAGTTCTTAGTGTCTATGAATAGATAGTATCATGTCAAACATACAGCCAGTTTGGTTCATTGGGCACGGAAGCCCAATGAACGCACTGGCAGACAATCCTTTTACGGCATCATTGAATACGCTAGGGGCCTCTATTGTGCCACCTAAAGCCATTCTAGTCCTATCTGCTCACTGGTTAACGCGCGGTATTACACAAGTACAAGCTTCGCCTATGCCGGAGACGATCCATGATTTTGGTGGATTTCCCCGTGCCTTGCACGAATTTCAATATCCCGCACCAGGAAGCCCAGAAACAGCCAAAATGCTCGCGTCTGGCTCTCAAAAAATCCAAGAAACCACCGAATGGGGTTTAGATCACGGCGCATGGTCTGTGCTTTGCCACTTATTCCCAAAACATAATATACCGTGTTTTGAGATGTCGATTGACTATTCCCAACCTTTGGCTTACCACGTGACACTCGCTCAGGAATTACAATTCTTGCGGGAAAGAGGTGTCTTGATTGTGGGAAGTGGGAATATTGTACACAATTTACAGTCTAGTATTCCTAATTTTTCGATGGGTCAAGAACATTTTGCCTATGACTGGGCACAGGAATTTGATGCCTGGACGATGCAGAAATTACTGGATAAAGATATCTCGAGTTTAGTGGATTATGCGCGTGCTCCGGGTGGCTTAAAGTCTGTTCCTACGCCGGATCACTACATTCCCATGTTGTATGCGCTGGCTTTAGCACGCAAAGACGAGACAGTTCGATTCACTTACGATGAACTCGTGTACGGCGGAATCTCGATGCGCTGCTTCGAAATCGCTTAATAGCCCAGAAAAACTTTGTCGATGATACTGCAAGCTTGATCCATCTCCGCACCGGTGATGGTGAGGGGAGGAGCTAAACGGATTTTATTGCCGTGAGTCGGTTTCGCCAATAAGCCCTTTTTCATCAAATCTAAACAGATTTCCCAAGCCACATGGCTATCTTCATCGGTGTCGATTTCGATAGCACACAAAAGCCCTTTTCCTCTGACTGATTTAATTAAGGCGGTTTTATCGCGTAGACTTTCTAGGAATGTCAGTAATTGCTGTCCTCGAAGGGTGGCATTTTCGACTAAATCCTCGTCTTCGATTATATCGATCGCCACGTTTGTCACTGCGCAGGCTAATGGATTTCCACCATAAGTCGAACCGTGTTCGCCTGGTTTGATGGTCAACATAATCTCGTCGTTGCAGAGCACTGCGGAGACTGGCATAAATCCGCCTGAAAGTGCTTTGCCTAACAACAAAATATCTGGATGAACTAATTCGTGGTGGCAAGCTAACCAAGCTCCTGTACGCCCTAATCCGGTTTGGATCTCATCTGCTATGAAAAGGACGCGGTGTTTTTTGCATAAAGCTGCCGCTTTTTTCAAATAACCCGGCGACGGAATAACGACTCCAGCTTCGCCCTGAATGGGTTCCACCATGAAAGCAGCGACATGCGGGTTTTGTAATTTCTCTTCTAGAGCGGCTAAATCATTGTAGGGAATCCGACTGAAACCTGGAACAAAAGGACCGAAGTTGTGATAGGACGACGGGTCATTCGATGATGAAACCGCCGCAATCGTTCTTCCCCAAAAATTTCCTTCCGCAAAAATAATTTCCGCCTGATTCGACGGAACGCCTTTCACCTCATAAGCCCATTTACGTGCTAATTTGATGGCAGATTCGCCAGCTTCCACGCCCGTATTCATCAATAGGACTTTTTCGTAGCCAAATTTCTCCGCTAATTTCTTCTCCGTTGAACCTAGTAGATTCGTATGAAAAGCGCGGGAGCTGAGTGTTAAACGCGCGGCCTGTTCTGAAATGGCTTTGACTAAACGGGGATGGCAATGCCCTTGATTTACCGCACTGTAAGCAGATAGAAAATCCAGGTACTTTTTTCCCGTTACATCAAAGACGTGCACACCGTCACCGCGTTCTAAAACGACCGGCAATGGATGGTAATTATGTGCCCCAAATTCAGACTCTAACTCAATATAAGCTTGTGGGGTCATAGCAATTCGTAAATTCCCGCTACCCCTTGACCGCCACCTACGCAGGCCGTGACCATGCCGTATTTTTGGTTGCGCAGGCGCATTTCGTTGAATAATTGAATAGATAATTTAGCACCAGAACAGCCCAGTGGATGGCCTAGAGCAATCGCTCCGCCGTTCACATTCACGATGTTGGGATCAATATCGAGGGTTTTCATGACCGCCAAAGATTGCGCTGCAAACGCCTCGTTCAGTTCAATTTGTTGGATATCTTTCAGCGTTAAACCCGCTTTTTTCAAAGCGATTGGAATCGCCTCTACCGGTCCAATTCCCATCAAACTTGGTTCCACCCCCGCTGTCGCGTAGGAAACCATCCGAGCGATGGGCTCTAAATGTAGTTCTTTGACTAATTTTTCCGAAACGACTAAAACGAACGCCGCTCCATCGGAAGTTTGGGACGCATTACCTGCGGTAACCGTTCCGCCCATCGCGAATGCCGGTTTTAACTTACCTAACGCTTCGATTGTTGTATCTGCACGTGGACCCTCGTCTTCAGATACGGTCCAGCTGCGGGATTGTTTCTTACCTGATTTGGCATCGAAATAATTCTCCGTTACTTCCACGGGAACGATTTGCGATGTGAATTTGCCGGCTTTTTGTGCCTCCAATGCTTTCATGTGAGAAGCAAAAGAGAACGCATCTTGCTCGTCGCGCGTCACGTTGTATTTCTTACTTACTTCCTCTGCAGTCAGACCCATTCCGATATAATAATCAGGATGTTCGTTCGCGATTCCGTAGTTCAAGACCGTTTTGTGCCCCATCATCGGTAACATCGTCATCGATTCAGTACCACCTGCAATGACGCAATCGGCCATGCCGGAAGCCACTTTAGCGGAGGCCAAAGCAATTGCTTCCAAACCAGAACCGCAATAGCGATTAATGATGAAACCGGGAACGTTTTTAGGGAGTGATAAAAGGGAAATGTAGCGCGCCATTTGCATCCCTTGCTCTGCTTCGGGAATGGCGTTGCCCACGATCAAATCGTCGACACGTGCCGGATCTAAATTAGGCACTTGCTTCATCAAATGTTTAATGACTTCCGCCGCTAAATCATCTGGGCGCATCGTTCTGAAACCTCCTCTTTTGGCTTTTGCAACTGCTGTGCGGTAACCTGCTATGATATATGCATTCATCTTCGTTCGATTTAATTTCTGAGTGGTTTACCGCCACCTAATAAACTTTGGATTCTGTCCATGGTCTTTTTCTCGCCACATAGTGAAAGGAAAGCCTCTCTT
>JAURHT010000144.1 GCA_030833145.1 Aquirufa sp. | reverse complement strand
TGGTCGCGTAGGGATTCGAACCCCAAACCTTCTCATCCGTAGTGAGATGCTCTATCCAATTGAGCTACGCAACCATTGCCCTTTCGGGATTGCAAAGGTAGAATTTCTTTGGCAAAATGAAAAACTATCCTCTAAAATTTTATAAAAATTATTTCCCTTTGAAGTGAGGAGCCCTTTTCTGCATAAAAGCCGTCACCCCTTCCGCGAAGTCTTCGCTGTGCCCCAAAATCGTTTGCTCTTCTGCTTCTGAGGCTAGCGTCGCTGCTAAATCCTGATTATAAGCGCGTTGTAAACTACGTTTCATCAAGGAAATCGCTAAGGTCGCTTTTTTCGAAAAGGCCAATGCCACCTCGTGCACCTTAGCCTCCCATTCAGCACCTGAAACGACCTCAGCTACTAAACCAATCTCTTTCGCCTCTCTTGCCCCCACCTTTCTTCCGGTAGTCGCTAAATCAAACGCCCGGTGATAGCCCACGGACTGCATTAAAAAGGCGGTAGAACCCGCATCCATCGCTAAACCTATTTGGACAAATAACTCAGAAAAATAGGCATCCTCATGTGCGATGATATAATCACACGCTAACGCTAAACTACAACCGGCACCGGCTGCCACCCCATTGATTGCTCCAATAACAGGCTTATTTAAACCACGTAAAGCCATAATCATCGGATTATACGTAGAACGCAACACATTACCCAGATTCGGATCACTCACACCAGACTTTAGGTCAGCGCCAGAACAAAAGGCTTTTCCCTCTCCCGTGATCACTAAAACACGCACCTCGTCATCGATCTGCGCCGCTTCGGCCACTTCTCTGATTTCGTGAATCAAACCTGCATTTAAGGCATTATATACCTCAGGACGATGTAAAGTCACGGTCCAGATGGGACCGTTGCGGTGGAGTTTTAAGTAGTTGAAAGTCATCATAGCTTATGCAAATTCATATTTACGAATTAAATCAAATTCATTTTTCTTTAATCTCAATTCTTCCTCAATATCAAAATCATCCTGCAAACCCATCCAGAATTTCACAGAATTACCAAAAAACAAAGACAAACGCAAGGCTGTGTCGGCTGTCACACGGCGGCGACCTTTTAATATTTCGGAAATACGTGTTTGAGGGATATTAATTTCTTTCGCCAAGCGATAAGCAGAAATACCCATAGGAACTAGAAATTCCTCTAATAAAACCTCTCCAGGGTGTATGTTTTTCAAGTTTTCCATATCAATGATAATCTACAATTTCTACTTCTTCTGCTGAGTTATTTATCCATTTGAAAATAATTCGCCATTGATCGTTTATGCGAATACTATAGAATTCAGATGCAGCACCAGAAAGCTTTTCTAACCTATTGGCAGGTGGAATTCGCAAGTCGTTTATACTCTCTGAGGCTTGTATCATACGTAATTTTCTACGCGCAATATCTTGAATTTCAAATGGTAAGCGTTTCGACCTCTCTCCATTCCAAATTTTTAAAGTTTCTTTAGAACCAAAGGATTTGATCATAATGACGCATCACGTTACTAACTCCAAAGGTAAGTAAATTACATTGAATTCCTAATCAAGAAACTGATTATAAATGTTTCCTCAACCTCGCCACTGGAATCCCCAGCTGATCGCGGTATTTAGCGACGGTTCTGCGCTTCACAACGAAGCCTCGTTCGAGTAATAATTGCTCTAAATCCTCATCTGAATGCGGTTCTGAGCTGGGTTCTTGTTCGATGATCTCGCGCAAGATGTTCTTCACTTCTCGGGTAGAGAAATCCTCGCCAGATTCGTGGGTGATACCTTCGGAGAAGAAGTATTTGAGGGGATAGATGCCAAAATCCGTTTGGACAGACTTCGCCGAAACCACCCGAGAGACCGTGGAAATATCCATTTCGATCATCGCGGCAATTTCTTTCATTTTCATGGGTTTCAAGACGGCCTCATCTCCTGTCAAAAAGAAATCATATTGCTTCGTCACAATACTCTCCATCGTCTTCATCAAGGTGCCTTGGCGTTGCTGAATGGCTGAAATGAACCAAGAAGCAGAGTCCAATTTGTGTTTGATAAACGTAACAGCTTCTTTAATATCCTTTTGCTGCTTGTCGCCCTTATCGTAGGTCTGCAACATTTCTTGGAAAGCACGGGAAACGCGAAGTTCAGGGGCATTTTTCCCGTTGATTTTGATTTCTAACTTGCCGTTTTGATTCGTGATGATGAAATCTGGCTGTAAATATGGAGCAATGGGAGCGTCGTCTCCACCACCTGGTTTGGGATTCAAATGGGTGATGACTTGCATCGCCTTTTTCAGCTCCTCTTCTGTGATAGCGAGTTTAGCGAGTAAGACGTTGAAATGCTTTTTGGAAAACTCCTCAAAAAATTCATCTATCAAACGAATCGCTAATAGATGGGCCGGTGCGTCTGACTCTTTGCGGTGCAATTGCAAGGAAAGGCATTCCTGTAACGTGCGAGCGGCGATACCGGCTGGATCTAAGGATTGCACTTTGAACAATACCTGCTCTACTTCGTTATAACACGTTTCAAAGCCTTGGGTGAAGGCCAGGTCGTTCACGATGCTTTCGATATTTCGACGCAAATAACCGTCCTCTTCCAAGGAACCGATGATTTGCTGGGCTAATACCTCTTCGCGCTCGGTACGTACGACGTACCGGATTTGGTTCAATAAATACTCTTGGGTGCTTGATTCGGTGGCCAAAGGGCGTTCGCGCGTCTCCTCATTGGGATCATACGAATCCCCGGCCATCTTATAACCGGCATAATCATCTTGTAGGTAATCCCCCACTTCCATCTCCTCTCGCTCCAGATCATCCAGGGTTTCGCGAGGCTCTTGCTCCTCATTGTGATCTAGACCTTCTTCTAAGGCCGGATTATCCTCTAATTCCTCCTCGATCCTAGCCGCTAATTCAGCCGTAGGAATCTGCAACAACTTGATATACTGTATCTGTTGCGGCGAAAGGTTCTGTTGTTGATTCTGTTTTAAGGATAATCCCTGCATTGTCTAAATAATCTACTCCAAAGATAAGCCGATTTTTAATTACAAATAAATAAAATAAATCGGTTTTTTATCCGTATTTTTGAGGGTTATTGCCTCTATTGAGGCCTTTTTATTAATAATGCCCGAGTCATTTATGCAAATCAAAGAAATACTAGGTTTAACTCCCACGCAGCAAAGCATCGTCGTGAAAGGTTGGGTTCGTACGAAAAGAGTTTCCTCTTCTGTCGCGTTTATTGCGATGAATGATGGTTCGACCATCCACAATATTCAAGCAGTTGTTTCCGAGGGAACTGTTTCAGAAGAAACGTTAAAATTAGTGACTACGGGATCTTGTATCGCCGTTACGGGTAAATTAATTGCGTCTCAAGGACAAGGCCAAAACGTAGAAGTGGAAGTCGTTTCCATCGAGGTGTACGGAACAGCGGATCCAGAAAAATACCCATTACAGCCTAAGAAACACTCCTTAGAGTTCTTGCGCGAGATTGCGCACTTACGTCCTCGGACCAATACATTCTCAGCGATATTGCGTATCCGCCACGCTTTGGCCTATGCAATTCACACCTATTTCAACAATAACGGATTCTTCTATTTACATACGCCCATCATTACGGGTTCGGATGCAGAGGGAGCTGGCGAGATGTTCCGCGTGACGACTTTGGACCCTATCAATCCTCCGTTAACGGAAGAGGGAAAGGTAGATTACAAGGAAGATTTCTTTGGAAAAGAGACGAATTTAACGGTTTCAGGGCAGTTAGAAGGAGAATTAGGAGCGATGGCTTTGTCCAAAGTGTATACCTTCGGACCTACCTTCCGCGCGGAGAATTCAAACACCACCCGCCACTTAGCGGAGTTCTGGATGATCGAGCCAGAGGTAGCCTTTAATGAATTAGTAGACAACATGGATTTAGCGGAAGACTTCACTAAATTCTGTATCAAATACGCCTTAGATCACTGCGCAGACGATATTGCTTTCTTAGAAAAGCGCTTAATCGAAGAGGAAAAGAACAAAAAGAAAGAAGAACAATCGGAATTAAGTCTGTCGGAAAAATTACGTTTCGTGACAGAAAACGAATTCGAACGCTTGACCTATACAGAAGCGATCGACATCTTATTGAATTCGAAAGCGCACAAGAATGGTAAATTCGTCTATCCAGTGGAATGGGGAATCGACCTTCAATCAGAGCACGAGCGTTATTTAGTAGAAAAGCATTTCAAAAAACCGGTCATCTTAACGAACTACCCGAAAGACATCAAAGCCTTCTATATGAAGTTAGATGAGGACGGAAAAACGGTTCGCGCGATGGACGTTTTATTCCCCGGTATTGGAGAAATCATTGGTGGATCGCAGCGTGAAGATGATTATGCCAAATTATTACAACGCACAAAAGAGGTGGGAATCGAAGAAGAATCCATCTGGTGGTATTTAGAAACGCGTCAATTCGGATCTGCACCACACGCCGGTTTCGGACTAGGATTCGAGCGTTTAGTGCTGTTTGTGACGGGTATGAGCAATATCCGTGACGTGATTCCTTTCCCACGTACCCCTAAAACGGCTGAATTCTAAGATGTTTGGTTTAAAGCACGCGATCAATGGACTAGTGGAACTCATCAAGAATGAGCGCAATGCGCGTTTTCATTTGGTGAGTACGGCGGTGGTGATTTATGTGGGCTGGAAAGTAGGTTTTGAGGCGTCGGAATGGCTTTGGATTTCCTTGGCGGTGGCAGGCGTTTGGGTGGCAGAATTGTT
>JAURHT010000085.1 GCA_030833145.1 Aquirufa sp. | reverse complement strand
TGATAAAAGGCACAAAAAACATTTTATTCATAGCACTTAAACTATCTTTGCGATTCAATTGTTCCAAAGGTGCAAAATTACATGAAAAAGACGATAAGTATTTACGGGGGCGGTTGGGTAGGCGCACCATTGGCATTTAAACTGGCTTTAGCGGACTTCGATGTACGCGTTTCAGCTTCCAGTGTTCATCAGCAAGCCGCTCATCCGAAAATTAAGGTGTTGGATTTCAGAGCAGAGCCCGATATGCCTGCAGAGAATTGGTCAGCAATAAACGATTCCGAAGTCCAAATTTGGGCCATTCCTCCACGCCGCAAGAAAAATGCAGAAGATACTTACCTAGCTATTTTACAAGATTGGGTGGATAACATACCTGCAGGTTCAGCTAAAAAGCTCATTTTCCTTTCATCAACTTCGGTATATGCGAATGTGTCTGATATAGTCGATGAAAATTCAGGCATTAATGAGGATTCTTTAATGGCCAAAGCCGAAGCCATCGTTTCCTCTGCTAAAGTCCCATCCCTTATCTTGCGTTTAGCGGGTTTAATGGGCGGCGATCGCTACGTAGCCAAGTATTTCTCTGGAAAGCGTAATGATGGAGCGAATTGTCCCATCAACTATGTACATAAAGATGACGTGGTCGCTTTGATTGCATTAGCAGCTGAAAAAATCGATTCTGGTATCTATAATATTGTGGCACCCATTCACCCTACCAAAGGGGAAGTAGGCGAAAACGACATCGAACGTCGCGGGATGCCGGCTGGTTATTGGGATTACTCCATTTCTTGCTTAGGCGGGAAAGTAGTATCAGGCGATAAAATCTGTGAAGAGTTGAACTATGAATTCAGATGGCCTGATCCTTTAGAATTCCCTATTTAATTTTTGAGGCCGAGTTTCGGCCTTAAAAATTTTAAAGCATAAAGAATAAAGCACAAAGAATAAACGAGATATGAGGGTATAGAGAAGAGAGAAAGAAGTGGAATTCGTTTAAGTTTTTTGTGGATACCTAATCAGAAAATATTTGCGCAGCGACCTTTTCCATTAGGTATCCACAAAAAGCTTAAAGAGAAGCTTCCAATTCTTTCACTGCTAACCAGGCCATTAATCCAGGTCCTATTGAAAGGGAGGCTTCATCAATATCAAAACTCGGCGTATGCACCCCACTCGTAATTCCACGTTCATCATTACGTACCCCTAAACGGTAGAAACACGCATCCACGTGGTGGGTGTAGAAAGCAAAGTCTTCGCCTGCCATCCATAGATCAAGATCAACGACATTTTCTGCGCCCATATATTCGATGGCTGCAGCCTTAGAACGGCGGGTTAGTTCAGGGTTATTTTGTAAGAAAGGATAACCTTTTAAAACCTCGAATTCAGCACGTCCGCCCATTGCATCTGCGATGCCTTCGGCGAGTTTTTTCATCTTTTCTAATCCTTCTGCGCGCCAAGTTTCATCCATAGCACGGAAAGTGCCGGCGATGTTAACTTCGTCTGGGATGACGTTTGTGGCTCCTAGGCCTTCGATTTTGCCGAAAGTCAATACCGATGGAAGTTTCGGGTTTTTGTTTCTCGAAATGATTTGTTGCATCGCCACGATGATGTGGGAGGCGATAACGATGGGATCTATGCAAGCGTCCGGCATGGCGCCGTGGCCACCTTTACCGATCACTTTAATGTATAATTCATCCGTGCTGGCCATGTACATTCCTTCGCGGAAACCGATTTTTCCGACGGGAACGTTGGTGGCGACATGTTGGCCAAAAATGCTCGCCGGAGTCGGGTTTTGCAAGGCGCCTTCTTTTATCATAATGCTAGCTCCACCGGGGGCTTTTTCCTCGGCAGGTTGGAAGAGCAATTTGATGGTTCCTTCGAATTCGTCGCGGACTTTTTGGAGAATTTGAGCGGTTCCTAACAGGGATGCTGTATGAACATCATGTCCGCAAGCGTGCATGACACCTGGTTTTTTGGATTTATAGGGAACGTCGTTGGTTTCAAGGATGGGTAAGGCATCCATGTCAGCACGAAGTGCAACGACTCTGCTTTCCGGATTTTTCCCTTTGATTTCGGCGATGAGGCCGGTGGTGGCAATTTTTTTGGCCTGAATACCCATCCGCTCTAGTTGTTCTAAAACGTAAGCCTGCGTTTGAAATTCCTGATAGGAAAGTTCTGGATTCGCGTGAATATGGTGGCGATTAACCAGGGTGTCAGGGGTGATTTCAGCGGAAAGCTGCTTGATTTTTTCCAATAAAGTGGACATGGGCATTGGGTTCATTTATGCAAATCTACGAAATAGGACCTTAATCCGGGAATTCTTAACAAAAAAGCAACGCTAAGTGCTTCCTATTCAAGCGATTATTTTTTAAATTGATGAGCAAATTAAATCGGTTTGTCTATGGCTCAGAAAGTGTTAGTCTTAAATCAGGATTACAGTGCGCTTACGATTTGTTCGATGCCTAAGGCCTTTCTTTTGGTCTATCTCAACAAGGCAGAATTAGTGGCTGAATCCACCACTGCAAAATTGCACTCTGTTTCTAAAACGTTTCCTTATCCTTCGGTCATTCGTTTGCAGCGTTATGTCTATTTTCCGTTCAAAGGGGTGATGTTAAATCGCCAAAATATTTTGAAGCGAGACAATCATACCTGTCAATATTGTGGCTCGAAAGATTTCTTAACGATGGATCATGTGTTGCCCAAATCACGTCAGGGGCGCACTTCCTGGGATAATTTAGTAACTGCCTGCAAATATTGTAATTCGAAGAAAGGCTATATGACGCCGGAAGAAGCGGGGATGGTTTTAGCGCGCCAGCCATTTAGACCATCTTTTGTTATGTTTTTGCGAAATTTTTCTGGAATTTTGGATCAACAATGGGCCCCGTTTGTTGGGGCTAAACTGGAGACCACCACATGAGTTTTAAAATATCGTTTATCGGTGCAGGAAACGTTACCTGGCATATCGCAAAGGCCTTAGAAAATGCTGGAAATTCGGTTCAGGAAGTCTTCAGTCGAGAGCCCTCGAAGGCAAAAGACCTCGTTTCCTATTTATACAATGCGAAAGTGCAGGAAGATTTAGATTTTTCGGAATCCGCAGCCACCGTATTTTTCCTTTGTGTTCCAGAATCGGCTTACCCAGAGGTTTTGAAAGAATTATTATTGCCAAAATACGCGACACTGATTCTCGTTAGTGGCACCTTTTCTTTAGCGGAGGCTAATTTATTATATGATCCAGCACGTGAAAGTACAAACCAGATGGGCGTGTTTTTCCCTGTTCAACATCTTGAAGCAGGCCGTCGAATCAAATTAGATCAAATGCCGATCTGCTTAGAAGTATTGGTGGAAGAAACCCAAAATACCTTAGTGGCTTTGGCAAAAGACATCACTGATGCGATGTATTTAGTGAATGGGGAAGAACGAAAGAAGATTCACAAGGCAATGCTTTTAGCCGGTGTTTTAACTCAAAACCTGTGGTCTCACGCTCAAGAATTATTGCAATCGATTGAACTAGAACCAAGTCTATTACACGGTCTGGTACAACAACATGTACAAGCTTTCTTCACAGGAAACCCACTTTCGAAGGAAATTTCGGATCCTCATTTACGCGAAGTGAATTTTCAAATCAATCAAATTCTGGAACGCAACCTTATTTAATTAGGGGGCGGTCCATATTTTGAATCACGATGTTTTTCGCGAATCCAAGAACGGTAATTTCACCCGTTTCTGAGGGATAGAAATAGTATAAGCTGTCGCCAGCCGTATTTTTCTGGATGGAGGGCGGGATGTCCTGTTTTTGGCCTAATGAATAATCCAAGGCATCCATAATTTCGACCATTTTCGCATCTTTAAATGACGCTTTTAGGGAAGCTGGAGCGCCTGTGCGAACCGTAATCTGAAGCGCTTTGGTTGCACTGTCTAGTTTCATTGCTCCTTTTGCCTGTATTTCTTGCCCCCACGTATCGACTTGATTGACGATATCTTGAGGTAAAACGCGCTTCACTTGTCTCGCTTTCATCTCTTTGACGGCCGCAGCGGTATCGATGCGTTTGGAAAAATCACAAGCTTGCAAGGCGATTAAAGCGAAAAGGAGTAGGGCGTGTTTCATCGTTTGGAGAATTTATGCAAAGGTATTCTAAACGAGGGCAAAGGGCAATGGATTTAATTACTATCTTTGCAACGTTTTTTAAAACCAAAATGTTATGCTGGAGCAGCTAGAGGCCATCCGAGAAAGATTTTTAGAAGTAGAACAACAAATTGCGATGCCAGAGGTGGTATCGGACTTGAAGAAATTCAAGACCTTGAGTAAAGAATACAAGGATTTGCAAAAGATCGTAGACCAATATATGGCCTACCAAAACTTGTTAGGCTCCATCGATGAGGCGAAACAAGTGATCGCTACGGAAAAAGACGAGGATTTTCGCGACATGGCCAAAGCGGAATTAGAAGAATTAGTTCCAGCAGAAAAAGAAATGCAGGAGGTTTTAAAAGAGATGTTAATCCCCCGCGACCCGAATGATTCGAAGGACTGTATCCTCGAGGTTCGTGCCGGAGCAGGTGGCGACGAAGCATCGATTTTTGCTGGAGACATCTTCCGCATGTACCAACGCTACGCAGAGAAAATGGGTTGGACTTTCCAAATCATGGACTTCACTGACGGTACCGCAGGTGGTTACAAAGAGATTATTGCGTCCGTTCAGGGCGAAGATGTATATGCCAAATTAAAGTTTGAATCAGGCGTTCATCGCGTTCAACGCGTTCCAGCGACAGAATCTGCTGGTCGTATTCACACGTCCGCTGCAACTGTAGCTGTGATGCCAGAAGCAGATGAAGTAGACGTTCAAATCAATATGAATGATATTCGGAAAGATACCTTCTGTTCTTCCGGAGCAGGTGGTCAGTCAGTAAATACGACTTATTCAGCCGTTCGTGTTACCCACATTCCTTCAGGTTTAGTGGTACAGTGCCAGGATGAGCGTTCTCAAATCAAGAACTTTGACAAAGCGATGACGGTTTTACGTTCTCGTTTATACGAAATCGAATTAGCGAAACGCAACGCAGAAATTGCCGGAAATCGCAAGTCGATGGTAGGCTCAGGAGACCGATCGGATAAAATTAGAACATACAATTACCCTCAAGGCCGTGTAACAGATCACCGTATCGGCTTAACCGTTTATAATCTCCCAGTTGTAATGGATGGAGAAATCGCTGACTTTATTGAGCAGTTGAGGATTGCGGAGAATGCGGAGAGGTTGACTGAAGGGGCGGTTTAGTCAATCAAATTCGAAAAATGGGCTTCGCCATATTTTTCCGAATTTGTTTTACTAAACCTTTCTAAAGAGCTAGGAATATTTCTTTATTCCTGAATTCATACAAAAAGGGACGCAGCGCGTCCCTTTTTGTATTCCACCTCTGTGCTTTTTGCTTTGTACTTTGTGCTTTGATAAAAATGGCCATGGCCATTTTTATATAGCTCGTTCTAACTTAAAGCTAAAACTCGTCCCTTTATCCACCTTTGAAAGCACCGTTATTTTACTGCCATGGGCTTGAACGATGTGCTTTACGATGGAGAGACCTAGGCCGGTTCCGCCGCTGAGTTTAGTGCGGCTTTTGTCGATTCTATAAAATCGTTCGAAAATGCGTGGTAAGTGTTTTTCAGGGATGCCTGGCCCATTGTCTTTTACGGTGATTTGGTAGGCTTTTTTGCGATCCTCAATGCTGACAGTTACTTTCCCGTCTTGATTCCCGTATTTGACTCCATTGTCGATAAGATTAACGAGCACCTGTTGAATACGTTGTGCATCCGCTTTTACATCGATGGCCGTGTCTGCGCAAATTAGTTGTAAGCTAACCCCTCGTTTCTTGGCCTTACTTTCTAATTGATCAAAGATGTCTTCGATGAGAGGTCTGAGATTGATACGTTTCTTTTCAATTTTAATGGCACCGGTTTCAATCTTAGAAACGGTTAATAGATCTTGCACTAAGACATCCAGGCCGTCTAAACTTTTGGCGGCTTTTTCAAGAAATTTTTGACGAATTTCCGGGCTTTCATCTGGATTGTCTAAAAGGGTATGGACAAAGCCTTGGGCTGCGAAAATGGGCGTTTTAAGTTCGTGGGATACGTCTGCGAGGAATTCTTGGCGGTAAACAGCTGCCTTTTTTAATTCTTTTACTTCGTCCTCCGTGGTGGAAACGTAGGCGGTTAGTTCTTTCTTCAAGAGTTCGATGGGGTTCTCTTTTTGGACTAATTGCTTACGAGAAATTAAGGGAAAATTCTTCTTTTTGATCTGCTTGATTTGGTCATATAAATCGTTGACTTCTTTGAAAACGAGGTTGTCCAAGGCAAAAAAGATCAGGATGGACCCAAAAATCAAAACACTGATAAAACTAACAAACAAGGTGGCAGAATCAGAGTGTGGAAGAAACGAAATAAAGGCGGTTGCCACCCCAGCGATGACAAAGGCTAATAAGACAGAAAGGTAGCGAGGACTTAGCATGCTTGAAATTACGGATAATTTTTAAATTGTTGTACCTTTGTGCTTTGATAAGATCGCATGGAATTAAATTTATTGACTGCCATTTCTCCGGTTGATGGTCGTTACCGCAAACAAACCGCCGCACTTGCTCCTTATTTTTCCGAATTTGGATTGATTCAATACCGAGTGCGCGTAGAAATCGAATACTTTATTGCGTTGTGCGAGATTCCTTTGGCTCCCTTAAAAGGATTCCCTAAGGAACATTATGCGGCATTGCGCTCCATGTATACGAATTTCACGGAGGCGGATGCGACGTGGATCAAGGATACCGAAAAGGTGACAAACCATGACGTAAAGGCGGTGGAGTATTTTATCAAAGACCGAATGCTTGCACTTCCTGGCGATATGAGCCCTTTTGTGGAGTTTATCCACTTTGGCCTAACGTCTCAAGATATTAACAATACAGCGATTCCTCTATCCATTGCAGAGGCACATAGCGAGGTGATTTTACCAGCTTATCAAGGAGTAGTTGCCACATTAGAGGCCTACGCGACGGAGTGGAAAGAAATTCCGTTATTAGCTCATACGCACGGACAACCCGCTTCTCCTACGCGTTTAGGAAAAGAAATTAAGGTTTTCGTGGAGCGTTTGAATCGTCAATTAGACCTGTTAGCGCAAGTTCCTTTTACGGGAAAATTTGGTGGAGCAACGGGTAATTTCAATGCACACCAGGTGTCATTCCCTGAGATTAATTGGCCACAATTTGCGGCGAAATTGCATGCAGATTTAGGGATCAAGCGTAGCCAGTACACGACTCAAATTGAGCATTACGATAATTTAGCGGCCTATTTTGATGGCTTGAAGCGTTTAGATACGATTTTAATTGACTTGTCGAGAGATATTTGGCAATATATTTCGATGGGTTATTTCAAGCAAAAAATCAAGGCAGGTGAAATCGGTTCATCCGCGATGCCTCATAAGGTAAACCCGATTGACTTTGAAAACGCAGAGGGTAATTTAGCGATGGCTAATGCCTTTTTTGAATTCTTGTCAGCGAAGCTTCCGATTTCGCGTTTACAACGTGATTTGACGGATTCGACGGTGTTGCGTAACGTAGGAACGCCTTTGGCGCACGTCGTGATTTCGTTGAATTCCTTGCAACGCGGTTTAGGTAAATTAGAATTAAACAATAGCAAAATCCAACAGGATTTAGAAGATAACTGGGTGGTTATCGCAGAAGCAATCCAAACCGTATTGCGCCGCGAGGCTTTCCCTAAGCCTTATGAGGCCTTGAAAGATTTGACACGCCACCACGGAAAGATTGATCAGTCTGTTTTCCACGCATTCATTGATGGCTTAGCCGTTTCGGATGCGATCAAGGCAGAATTAAAATTAATCTCGCCGTTTAACTTCGTAGGCCGCGACGAAAACTAATAAAGCTACTGTTATGAACCACCGCCTCATGCACATCGCCCTCGTGGTAGCCGATTATGACGAAGCCATCGCTTGGTACACGGAAAAATTGGGATTCACTCTAGTGGAAGATACTGTTTTGAGTGATGTCAAACGTTGGGTATTAGTTCAACCTTCAGGAGAGGGTTCTTGTCAATTGCTTTTAGCGAAAGCGGCGACGGACGAACAAAAATCGAGAGTAGGAAATCAGACTGGAGGACGCGTATTTCTGTTCTTGCATACGGATGATTTTGAAAAAGATCATGCGAATTTAATCGCGCAGGGCATTACGATTGTACGCGGTCCAAGCGAGGAAGAATATGGTAAAGTGCTCGTATTCGCCGATTTATATGGAAATTTGTGGGATTTGATCGGTTAAAATTTTGATTTTACTGATTTCCCTCTACATTTGTATCAAATAACAACACAATGACAAAAGCAACATACAACAAAAACTGGTGGCAAGGATAACAATCCCTGAACAGTTTCGCTGTGTGTACATGATATGTTTACTAAAGGCTTGCTGTTCAACAGTAAGCCTTTTTTTATTAATTTTGCCCTTTGAAACATGTCTAGCATAAACATACGAACTTCACGGAAAACACTTT
>JAURHT010000205.1 GCA_030833145.1 Aquirufa sp. | reverse complement strand
TTGAAGCATATTCTTTTTCCTTAAAGGCCTTAATATCCTTCCAAATTTGGTCAATACTAAAGGTTAACGCTCGATGCTCCTCCTCCATGGCTGTATTTACTACCTGTGGATCAGAGAAATAGTGCTTAACAAAGTTTGTATCGAAATTTCCTGATATGAAGGCCTCATGTTTCAATACATATTTACCGAAATCTAGGGTTGTTTTAACGCCAGAAATCTGATAATCATCGATGGCTTCTAGGCATCGTCTAATGGCATCTTGGCGTGTTTTTCCCCAAACCACCAATTTAGCGATCATTGGATCGTAATAAATCGGAATATCCATTCCTTCGAGAAACGCATCATCTACTCGCACTGAACGGCCAGAGGGAATTCGATACCGATTCAATGTGCCAATATCTGGTATAAATCCATTCAAAGTATCTTCAGCATACACCCGTATTTCGATGGCATGTCCGTTGATGGCTAACTCTTCCTGTGACTTCGGCAGCTTTTCGCCACGCGCCACGCGAATTTGCCATTCCACTAAGTCTGTTCCCGTAATTTCTTCGGTAACCGGGTGCTCCACTTGGAGGCGCGTATTCATTTCTAGAAAATAGAAATTCAACTCAGCATCCAATAAAAACTCTACTGTACCTGCGCCTGAATAATTACACGCCTTACATACATTGACCGCAGCCTCCCCCATTTGTTTGCGCAATTCAGGAGTTACTACAGCACTAGGCGCTTCTTCAATTACCTTTTGATGTCTTCGCTGAATCGAACATTCACGCTCGAACAAATACACAACGTTCCCGTGGTTATCTGCAAATACTTGGATTTCAATGTGACGAGGTTTTGTTACAAATTTTTCTATAAACACCGCATCATCTCCAAAGGAAGATCTAGCCTCACTTTGGGCGGTATTCATTTGTTCTTCGAAATCTTCTTCACGTTCCACCAAGCGCATGCCTTTACCACCACCACCAGCGGAGGCTTTGATTAACACGGGATACCCAATGCCTGCAGCAATTTTCTTTCCAAGTTCGACGCTTGCAACTGCTTCGTCGACCCCAGGAACCAAGGGAACCCCAAACTCTTTGACCGCTTGTTTAGCACTTAATTTATCTCCCATTACCTCCATAGATTCAGGAGAAGGTCCAATCAATATGATACCGGCCTCTTTTAATTTTCTTGCGAAACCTGCGTTTTCAGACAAAAAACCATATCCGGGATGAACCCCATCCACCCCTAAATCCTTACACGCTTGAATGATGGCATCCTGACGCAGATAGGATTCTGAAGAAGGGCTTGCTCCCAAATACACCGATTCATCTGCCTCTAATACATGGGGAGCAAAACGATCTGCATCGCTGTACACCGCAACACTTTTAATATCCATTTTCTTCAAGGTTCTCAACACCCTTCGTGCAATTTCACCTCGATTTGCTACTAGTACTTTATTCATTTTCTTCTTTGTTTTCTATGCTTGGGGTCGGTTCCGATGGCGCTCCGACAGGCGGCAATTTAGTTTGACGTTTCTTGCGCTTGAATTTTACTACTTTATTCTCCTTCGATCTAAACACATCTAAAAAAGATTGCAAGAGTACAAAATCTTTTGCGCTATTGAAATCTTCATGATATGAAAGTCCCGCACCTTGTGTGAAAGGCCCTGCATTTTCTTTTACCGTATTTGAGTTTGAACGATTAAACGCATTAACACGAAAGGTCCCGGATTCATTTACCAAGTATTCAATACTCACATCGCCTACTAATCCACCGCTTGCAGCGGATGTTCCCGTTGTGTTTTGAACCCCGAAGCTGCCTGTAACCACCAAGCGATCTCCTACAAAGGATTTTTGCACCGAAGTAGAGACATTATCTGTCCCTAAATCCATTTTAACTTGATAACTTTTAGACATTTGAGAAAGGGCTTGATTAATTTGACTTTCAAACAAATCAATGGCTGCAGATTCATTGGCTGAATTGGTTCCTTTCAAGGGTTGAAACTTACTAAAAAGCATCAAAGAGAAAAACTGACGATTTAGTTCATCTTTATCTTCATTAATACGATTCATGAGTGCCTTTCCTGACTCAGGTGCTTTGGGGGCCACTAATTCAAACGTGATGTTGGGTTGAATTAACGATCCAGTTAAATTTAATAGGCATTGAGCATCTTGCTTTGACAAGGATTTATCGGTTTGCTCTGGAGTTAATTCTAACATGTTGGCGTTTTTCACTAAATACGAAGTCACAATTTTCATATCTGCATTGTACACGTCGCCCGACCAGTTTATTGAGCCATCAATAATATCAAAAGGTTTACGAGCAGGACCCATCGTAAAATTATACACACTCCCGTTTAGGATCTTCAAGCCGCCATCCAAACGCATTTGATTATAGGCATCGAGTTTCAAATTTAATTTTCCTTGCGTTTTGGCTTGAATTTCATCATGTGTTTGCTCATTAAATACCAGGAGAACCTCTGCATCCGGGGTAATATCAAATGCTAAATCCAAGTCAACCCCTGTAAAGTCGATTTTTTCCTCAAAGATGGGTGCTAAACTTTTATCTGAAACAAAGGCTATTATTGACTCTTCTTCTAATTCAGATGTTCCATACATTGGGAATACCAATTTCGTTCCTTTTCTGGTTTGCACATTTACAGAAACATTCATCACAGCGCCATATCCCGAAATATTCGCTGTACCTCTTCCATACGCCTTACCGTAATATACATCGCCCTCTTTGTATTTGGTATTGAGAAGCATGAATTTATCTATTTTTCCTCCGGGATTATCTCTTAAGGAATGGTTATAATCTTCTTCAAAATCCACATCCACGTTATAATTAAATTTAGTGAAGTTGGAATGATAAACCGTACCATCAATTGTGGCCACATTCCCATCCGCATCACGAATCGGGAGCTTGTTAATTAAAAACCCATCTTGCTCTACCTTAATTTTACCATTCATCGTATAACGACAACCAAGCAAAGTAAAATCAGCAGCAGCATCTTTAAGACTTAAGGTACCTGCAAGTCTTGGAACATCCGGAGTTCCTTTTATATTAATGAAACCATTTAGTTTTCCTTCAATTTTATCTAACACATCCGGATCCATAAAGGCATTTGTAAAAGAAATGTCAGTATTCTGAAAATCCAATCTTAAGCTTAGGTTTTCATCTGCCACATTCGTCAAATAAGAACCAGAAAAATCCAAGGTTTTCATTCCGCGATAAGCCAAGGTTCCTTTTAGCCCAACCGCCGCTAGCGCATC
>JAURHT010000309.1 GCA_030833145.1 Aquirufa sp. | reverse complement strand
TCCGGTGTTTGGACTCGCCAAGAATACTTGGCCGGTTTATAAGGGAATTTGAAATTGCATTTTGACCGCGATGCTCATGCGCAGCAGTCGCTGGCGGGAAGTTCGATTGATTTATGGCTGGATGGTTATGGGACGAGCTTGCCTAACAAGCGCGCATCGATTTATTACAAGGGAGCGGTGGTCGCTTTGGCTTTGGACCTGAAATTACAAGCAAAAAACGGCAAGTCGCTTCGTCAAATTATGCAAGCCATGAACGCGGAGTTCGGACAGTTAAAAAAAGGCTACACGAAAGCCGATTTTATCCGGATTTGCGAGGAGGTTTACGGCGAATCTTTACAGGAATTCTTTCGCAACTACGTGGAAACGACCGCGGATATCAGCGCTGATTTACAGGCAATTCTGAAAAATGCAGGCCTAGCATTTCAGCAAGACATCGATAAAGGCTGGACCTTAAAGGATTATAACGCAATTTAATTGCGCACATTATCTTTAAAGTATATATTTTGTCTTTTTAGTGGCTACTATTTCTCCTGAGAGTTTAGGAAATTTACTTCAATGATAGAATTTCCTACTTTAATTCGAAAAGCTCGGTTAGACAAAGGCTATAGCCAAGATTACGTTTCCACTAAAATGGGCATTACCTTATCCGCCTATTCGAAAATCGAAAGGGGCCTGACGGATCCATCTTTGAGCCGCATGAAACAAATTGCGGCCATTTTGGAAGTAGATTTATCCTTATTATTTAAGCCAAAAGACTATCCCCATTTCTCCGGCGTCGCAGATCCCGGCGGCTCCATTGCTCCCGTTTCTCGCTATGAATTCGAAGCCTATGTGGGCCTCGTTCGTGACTTGCAAGAACAGCTGCGGAATTTGAACGATCGCCTCCTTTAATCCCCCTTTTTCATTGCGGAATCAGGGCTTATGCCTAAATTGCAGGTTCAAAATCAATTCCTATGTTGAATAGACCGCGTCGTAACCGTTCCAGTGCCGCTATCCGCACGATGGTGGAGGAAAATCGCCTTTCGGTGAAGGATTTACTTTTCCCTCTTTTTGTGATGGATGGGTCCGCCACTAAAACCGAAATCAAATCGATGCCGGGCATTTACCGCTACACTACCGACCTTTTATTGAAAGAAATCGAGGAGTGTTTGAACCTAGGAATTACCTCTTACGCGCTTTTTCCACAGGTAGCTGAAGACCGCAAGGACACTTTGGCGACTGAATCACATCGTAAAGGCAGTTTGTATTTAGAGGCCATTCACGCCGTGACGAGTCGTTTCCCAGAGATTTCGATGTTAACGGATGTGGCGATGGACCCTTATAGTTCAGATGGTCACGATGGGATCGTGAAGAACGGGGAGATTTTGAATGACGAAACTTTAGAGGTGTTGGCCAAAATGGCCGTAGCACAAGCCCAAGCCGGATCAAAACTGATCGGTCCATCGGATATGATGGATGGCCGCGTGGGTTATATCCGCGAATCACTAGACGATGCTGGTTTCACGAATGTGGGTATTATGGCCTACAGCGCGAAATATGCGTCTGCTTTTTACGGGCCTTTCCGGGATGCGTTAGAGTCTGCGCCTAAATTTGGCGATAAAAAGACCTACCAAATGAACCCCGCAAACAGCCGCGAAGCCCTTCGTGAGGCGGAATTAGATGAGTTAGAAGGAGCAGATTTCTTGATGGTTAAGCCGGCTTTGGCCTATTTAGACATCATTTCGTTACTCCGCGACAATACGAATTTGCCCATCGCCGCCTACAATGTCTCAGGCGAATATGCGATGGTGAAAGCGGCTGCAGCAAACGGCTGGATCGACGGCGAAAAAGCGATGTTAGAAAGCTTGCTTTCGATGAAGCGTGCCGGAGCTCAGGTCATTTTGACCTATTTTGCCAAAGAATTTGCCCAATTAAAACTATCCTAAAATAGATCACACGATGTCGTCAGACCGTTACATGCAACGAGGCGTTTCTGCCTCGAAAGAAGATGTTCACAAAGCCATTGCGAACTTAGAC
>JAURHT010000153.1 GCA_030833145.1 Aquirufa sp. | reverse complement strand
GGTGTCCAGCCGAAAACCTTCATTGTAAAGTAAGACCAAGTACTCGGGTGCACTTGACCAGCTAATTGCAAACAGAAAAACCCACCTACTAGGCCCGCAATTAACGGGTATTTTGTCAAATTCTTAAGTGAACCTAGTGGATTTGCTCGACTGATATCAAAAGGACGTCTATTGGATTTAGCGAGTGATTCTGGCAAGATAAAATAACCATAAATGCCATTTATCAACGTTAAAGCTGCAGCCGCAAAGAAAGGAATGCGTTCCCCATAAGAAGCCAAAAGACCCCCAATTGCAGGGCCGATGATAAAACCTACCCCAAACGCAGCACCTACTACGCCAAAATTCTTTGCCCGATCTTCAGGCTTAGATACATCTGCAATGTAGGCCTGCGCAGTTGTAAAACTAGCCCCTGTGATACCCGACATAATTCGACCAATAAATAGCCATAAGATGTTAGGAGCAAAGGCTAAAACTAAATAATCGATCGTAAAGCCGAAAAGGGAAGCTAAAATCACTGGGCGTCGGCCCACTTGGTCCGAAAGTCCACCTAAAATCGGCGAAAATAAAAACTGCATAATAGCATAAGATGCCATTAACCAGCCCGCATATTGTGAGGCTACGGAAATATCGCCGCCTACAAAACCTTTGATTAAGGTGGGTAGAACGGGGATAATTAGGCCTATTCCTAAGACGTCAATTAAAAGTGTGATGAAGATAAATCCAATTGCCGGATCCTTTTTACTCGCCATTTGTTGTTAGATTAGGCCGCAATTTAAGAAAAAGGATACTGAATTCTAGTCTTTAAAAATTCCTTACTGGTTTCTGCACACGAATAAGGTGTTTTACCAGCATCTGGTACAGCATCTAATTCCACGATGGCAAAGCCCTTAAATTTGATCTTATCTAAATTCGCAAAGACTTCCTCTAAATTCACTTTTCCTTGGCCTAATTCAACGAAACGGTAGCGAGGTTCCGTTTGGCGGACATCCTTCATATGCAGCGAATGTAATACTTTTCGATATTTCAACACCGCCTCTGCTGGATTACCTCCCCCTTGAAAATAATGGGCAACATCTAACAATAATTTAATTTTAGAGGCATCCATATGTTGAACTAATAATTCCACCTCTTCTGGCGTTTCACCAAACTGATCCATGTGGTTATGGTAGGTTGCTTGAATACCTATTTCCTTCGTTTTAGCTCCGATTTCATTCATCACCTCAGCTAAACGAATCAAGTCTTTCTCTTCTGGCTTCACGCCTTTTTTTCGCAAAGAATTCGTCAATTGAATCGATGTTCCACCTAAGGCCTTCACAAAAGACGCATGCTTCACATGTTGTGCGATAGACGCTTCCACTTTAGCAGGATCAATCTCCACATTCCCACTAGAAAACATACACAATTGTAATCCAGCTTGGTCAATAAGCGCCTTTAATGCCGCAGGATTTTCGCCATATTTTCCAAAAGTATTAGCTCTTAATTGAATACCCTTAAATCCTAGACTAGCAATATCTTTAATCGCTTGCTCGTCCTGACCGCTCCAAGTGATGGAGGAATAACCTAAAGAATAGGATTTATGGGCAGCAAAAAGTGAGGAAATGGGTAGTGTAGTAGCCAGCGTTAAGGCCAAAAATTCGCGTCTTGATGTCATAGTAGAGGTTTTTTATTAAAAGCCTCTCTATCAGTTTATTTACTCTCGCTAAATTTTAAATAATCGGCTAACAGCGTCAACTTATCGGTACCTATATAATCTACCCCGATATCTAGTAGCGCTTGAAATCCCAATAAAGTATCTGGCGTGGCCCATAAGCGAACTTTTCGGCCGTTTGAGTGGACTTTATCTACGTAGGATTTTAATTTTTCTTTTAGGTTAGCGGGGATGGGACCTTGCCCATTCCAAAAGCCAAACTTGAACATTGACTCACTTTCTAACACGACCTTATTCGTAGGAAATGTTTCGTCAGAGCGGCCATCAAAGGTAATCCAAGCAGGTGATTCAATGTATTGGGAGGGTTTTGGGCGGTTACCAGAAATGACAATTCGGAACCCTTTTTTCTGAATGATTTCAGCATGCGGCTTCAAAGCTGCAATAATCAACGGTAAGGTTGAATCTGAAGAAGTCTTCGAGTCGATCAATAATTGGTGAAAATTACCCTCTTTATTTGCCTTCAAAACCCGAATAATGGGATCGATATATAGATCTTTTAAATTGCGATTCAGGCTTAATTGAGAACGTTCATGCCCTACTAGCAATTCTCCATTCACCGCATACACATCTGCCTCAATAGAACCAAAACCTAAAGCAAATGCCTCAAAAAAAGGTCTTTCATGCTCATAATCGTTATGGGCATGTGCCTTTTTTAAAGGACTTTGAGCCAATGCAGAAAATGATAACAATAAAAGAAGGATTCTTTTCATTAACCTTTCACATAATCACCCGATGAAATTCGAGTTTTAGGGTCGATTTTCTTATTGTATAAATACGCGTAGGTTTCGATTTCCTTACCTTTTAGGTTGACTTTTACACGCTCTCGAACGAACAAACTCGACTCTGGTTTGTCTGAATTAAATTCTTCGTACTCATCTAACACGTTCAGTAACTTAATGGTGTTTGACAATAAATACAATTCGCCAATTACTTGATCTTTCACATCGGTCGACGGAATAATACCTGGATAATCAGCCACTTGATACATCTGACCTTGGTAATTTGCCATGCCTATGTAATCTGAATTACGTGCAATAAGGCGATGTAAATCGTTTCCACAATCGCGACGTAGGGTTCCATAAACGAATAAATATTCTTCTACGTCTGGTTCAGGGAGTTTCGCTTCTTCCAAAGTCAATACTAAGTCCTCCTGCTCTACTACAGTTCCTTCCGTCAACAATACATTACCAATAATACCCTCAAAAGGTGCGGATACGATGGACTCCATCTTCATGGCCTCGATGACATATAAAGGAGCATTCAATTTTACCTCATCACCTGGTTTCACCAAAATACGAGATAAACGACCCTGTAATGGAGCGCCGATATCTCCCTTCGATTTAGCCTTTATGTGTTGTGCCCGCTCAATTTTGACATTTTTATCTAAAATTTTGATGCGGCGAGCTTGTCCATTTAATTCAAATGTCACGTTACGTAAGCCTGATTCATCAGGCTCAGACATGTACAAGAACTTCACGATGATGGTTTTACCTGGTTCGATCGTGATCATAATTTCCTCATCCTGCTTCAAGCCATAGAAGAACGCTGGTGTAGGAAGTGCAGATAATTCACCAAATAAGGCAGAGTTCTTATAATAATCCTCATACACTTTCGGGTACATCTTATAAGACAAGTAATCAAAGAATCCATCTTCTGCCTCAGGGAATTTCTTTGTGAATGATTTGAAATCAGCATCAAAATCGATAGGTGCCAAATGGTCATTTGGACGACCTTCAATCGCGTGCTCGCCTTTTAAGACAATTTCTTGTAATTGTTTAGGGAAACCTTGATATGGCTGGCCTAAGCCCCCTTTGAAGAAGTCTTTTACGGATTCAGGGAAGGACAAAGTGGCACCTTTGGCATATACATCCTCAGCCGTTAACGAATTCGCGGTCATAAAGATCGCCATATCCCCTACCACTTTTGAAGATGGTGTCACTTTCACAATATCACCAAAAAGCGTATTCGCCTCTGAATAATTATGTTTCAATTGTTCGAACTTATCTCCAACACCCAGAGAAATAGCTTGTCCACGTAAGTTCGTATATTGACCACCCGGAATCTCATTATTATACACCTCCGCTGTTCCAGCTTTCAATTCTGATTCAAAAGGGAAATACATAGCACGTACTGCTTCCCAATAATTCGAGTATTCGTTTAATAGATCTAAATCTAAGTCTGATGCCTTTTTATGACCTTGCATCATCGCCACCAAGGAGTTCAAATTAGGCTGAGAAGTCAATCCTGACATCGCTCCTAAGGCACCATCCACTATATCAACTCCTGCTTCAATTGCTTTCAAATAAGTAGCCGATTGTACCGAAGCCGTATCATGCGTATGCAAATGAATCGGGATATCAACCGCCTTCTTTAATTCCGTCACTAATTTCTCTGCTTGGAAAGGACGTAAAAGGCCAGCCATGTCTTTGATACACAAGATATGAGCGCCCACATCCTCTAACTGACGTGCCATATCTACATAGTATTGTAGATTATACTTCTCATTCGTAAAGACATCCCCTGTGTAGCAAATAGATGCCTCAGCGAGGCCAGGAGTCCGTTCGCGAACAGCTTTGATCGAAACTTTCATCGCATCGATCCAGTTCAAGGAATCGAAAATACGGAAAACATCTACTCCAGCCTCAGATGATTTTTCCACGAATTTCTCGATCAAATTATCTGGATATGCAGAATATCCTACGGCATTCGACCCGCGGAATAACATCTGCAACAACATGTTTGGCAT
>JAURHT010000167.1 GCA_030833145.1 Aquirufa sp. | reverse complement strand
ATCGCAAAAGTCGACCCACCCATCAACAACAACGTCAACAAAAACGTATACTTCCTCCCAATCAAATCCCCCAGTCTCCCAAAAATAATCCCCCCAAAAGGCCTCGCCACAAACCCCGCCCCAAAAGCCGCCAACGTCGAAATGAACGCCGCCGTCGGATCCACCTTCGGAAAGAAACTCAACGAAATAATCGCACTCAAACTCCCAAAAATATAGAAGTCATACCACTCAATCACCGTCCCCACACTCGACGCCACAATCACCTGCCACAACTTCTTAACCGGCACCTTATTATTATCGAACTCTTGCATTGCTATCTCATTGTTTTCTTTATAAAAATACACAAAATATCACTATCTCATCTCCGCTCAGCGACAATTTCTATCCCATATTTCACTACCTTTCACTATGACAGCGGAAAATCTCGATAAAATCGCCTCCTACTTCCTTGAAAAAGCGCAAATCAAACGCGCCTGGCTCTTTGGCTCCCACGCCCGTGGCACCCATTCGCCCACCAGCGACATCGATATTCAGATCCAAGTTTTCAAAAACACCCCGTTTACCTTGTTTGACCTAGCTGAAATCCAACAAGATCTCACTCTACTTCTTTCACAAGAGGTTGATCTAGTCATGTTAGGCGCCCCATTAAAGAGCATTGCAAAACAACTTAACCACGACAAAATTTTAATTTATGAAAACCTCCACCCCAAGCTCGAAAGAGCGAATCGAGCACATTCTGCTAGCCATTAACAAGATTCAACAATACACCGCAGACCACACATTACAAACCTTTTTAAACGATCATAAAACGGTCGAAGCCTGCCTTTTCAACTTTACCATTATCGGTGAAGCATCTATTCTAATTGATAAAACACTTTTGGAAAAAATCGACTACCCCTGGTATAAGGTAAAGGCATTCCGCAATTTCATTCTGCATGAATACCATGCGATCAAAATGGATGTAATCTGGGATACCACTGTTGTGGTGATTCCGGAACTAAAACTAGTAATATTGGCTCTGAAGAGCCTATAGGCAGTTTTTGCTAATATAGCTCGCAATTAGTAAAACGGCTTTTTCAGGTATTGACAAAAGCTGTCAATACCTGAAAATCGCAAAATCAATTTTAAATAAAAACAACCACTATGAAATCGAACTTAAAAACATTAGATCAACTAATCGAGGAAACTTATGGCAAAATAGGCTCTCCCTCCAGAAATGAATTCGAATGGGGAGCACAACTATTCAAAATTAGCGCCTTGATTAAAATTGCCAGGCACAAGCTTCGGCTAACACAAAAAGAATTTGCTGTAAAATGCGGAACATCTAAATATGCCATTTCAATTGCAGAAAATAACCTAGTAGAAATTCGAATTTCAACATTACAAAATATCATCGAATTAGGACTAGGTGGTCGATTAGTTATAAATATCAAGCTCTGATTTCACATTATCAATAAGCTGTTAGGAAGACAGGGTGGGTGGGAATACATTTGGAACACCAAACCACTAATCAATATGTTTAACCACTTCTCTAGATACCTGAAGCTCATCCGTGCCGTTCCGCTGCACGTGATGGCGCAGGATCTCGGGATCGACGCCGGGCTTTTGAGCAAATACGAAAACGGCAATCGCATCCCAGACCTCGACCTCGTCATCATTTTCGCCCATTACCACCAGGTAAATGCACGCGAACTTTGTATCTATTGGATGCGAGAACGCATCAAACGATCCTTTGTAGGCTACGAAAATTTAGTGGAGGAAGCTTTACCCCACGCAGAAAAAGACGTCAAGTACTTCCTCAAGTACCACAAAGTCAAGTTAGAACGGAAATTCAGCTTCAAACTCATCCAGAAAAACGCCATCACCTACGATCCAAACAAAGTCGTAACCCTCAGACATTTTCAATTCCGCCGTCACGGCGTCTATAACCACTAAACCCTACAAACATGTTCAATTTCTTCGGCAATAAAGAGCCTCTGCTCTTCTACAACGGCCACATGGGCCCCTACAAATTCACGAAAGTGACCATCACTATCATTGAAAAAGACCTAGAAGTCTACACGGAATCAGTCATCGTAGCCCCGGTGTCGAGGAGCCAGTTGATTTTTGACTCGAAGAAGTTCTTGAATGAGTTGAGGAATAGATAATTAAATGTTGCACTATAGTGAAACTTAACTACCTTTGATGTGAGAGAGAATCTGAAATGGCGAAATGTTGTTCATTATAAGAGCTACTTTGGTGACTTCTTTAAAAAACAATCCATACAAATCCAATCTAAAATTACTTGGACCATTGATGTAATTGAAGCTCTTCAATATGTTCCTCAAATATACCTAAAGCATATAACCAATACGAGTGGCTTATATGAAATTCGAGTGCTAGTTGGGAACGACATCATTCGAATATTTTGTTTTTTTGAGACTGGCAAACTGGTAGTACTTATCAATGGATTTCAAAAAAAATCTCAAAAAACACCTAAAAGGGAGATTGAATTTGCTCTTAAACTTAAAGCCGAATATGAAAATGAAAAATTTAACAACTCACGAGGAATTTAAAGATACCCACTTTGGAAAAGTAGGGACAAAAAAAAGAGATGAATACGAAGCTGGATATCAAATCTTCAAAGCAGGCGTATTGATCCAAGTTAAGCGCTTAGAATTAGGCATGACTCAGGCAGAACTTGCGGAAAAAACGGGAACAACTAAGTCCTACATTTCTAAAATTGAGAATAACCTCAAAGAGGCTAGAATCTCTACACTGCAAAAGATTGTGGAATTAGGTTTTGGAGGACGACTAGAAGTTTCCATCAAACTTTAATATTGACAAATTCTGTCAATACCTGAAATGCCCTCTCAATACCTCGAGACTTATATTAACAAAAAGTGCCCTAATGAGTAAACAGCCCCACAAATGAAGTTGATAGCGACACGAGAAAGCTAAAAATCAGAGGAGCAATAAACCCCGTCACCACAAAACCGGGCACATAAGCTGCGACTAGGTAGACTAGACCTACCGAGATCACGAGAGAAAACAACCCTAACGTCATAAACGTAATAGGGAAGCTGATGATCTTCAAAACCGGCTTAATAAACGAATTCACAAAGCCCATCGCTAGAGCGACTAAAAGTGCGGTCGTGAAACCGTCTACCGTTATGCCTTTTAAATAGCGCGGAATGACCATAACAACGCAGGCGATGATGATGTAACGAATGATGAATCCGATCATAGGAAAGGTTATTTAGCAGCGTGACGAGATTGAAGAACGGCGATGATTTCGCTTAAATCGATTCCGCGGTCTTCTAATAAGACTAATAGGTGGAAGATAAGGTCCGCGGCCTCGCCTTTGAACAAATCATCGTTTTGCATCAAGGCTTCGATAACGAGCTCGACAGCTTCTTCTCCTACTTTTTGGGCAATCTTATGAGTTCCTAATTGAAATAAAGAGGCCGTATAAGACGAAGCCAAAGGGGCCGTCTTGCGGCTGCGGATGACGTGTTTTAATTGATCTAGCCAGGCTGCGTTGTCTGCATTTGACTCGTTGAAACAGGTGTCTGCTCCGGTGTGGCAAGTGGGACCAGCTGGTTTGGCCTGAATTAAAATGGTGTCTGCGTCGCAATCGATCGAAAGGCTGACTACGTCTAGGAAGTTACCTGATTCTTCGCCTTTGGTCCAAAGACGGTTCTTCGAGCGGCTGAAAAAGGTTACGCGAGACTCTGCAAGGGTCTTAGCGTAGGCTTCCTCATTCATGTAGCCTAACATCAAAACGGTACGGGTGCTGGCATCTTGGATGATGGCGGGCACGAGGCCTTTGGAAAAATCGGGTTGCTTGGACATATTTCTATTAAATGCGCATCGGGATGCCTTGGGTTGCAAGGTAATTCTTCAATGCCAAAATTTCAATTTCTTTAAAGTGAAATATACTCGCGGCGAGACCGGCGTCGGCTTTGCCACT
>JAURHT010000035.1 GCA_030833145.1 Aquirufa sp. | reverse complement strand
GTTTATTTACTCAAAATTAAATCAGCCGCCTTCTCCGCAATCATCACCACCGCAGAATTCGTATTCCCCGAAATCACATCCGGCATCATCGACGCATCCGCCACTCGCAATCCTTTCACACCTCTGACGCGCAAAGTAACAGGATCACAAACCGACTCCGCATCTGTTCCCATCTTGCAGGTTCCCACTGGATGGTACACGCATTCTGTGGCTTGCTCAATATGTTTTTCGATAAGTTCTTCGCTCCAAGGTCCTGATGGATAATTCAATTCCGATCCTTTTCTTAATCCGTCAAAAGCTTTGGACAAAACGATATCACGTGCGATGCGTACTCCGCGTTTTAACGTCTCTAGGTCTTCTTTTTCTGAAAGATAGCGAGGATCAATCACCGGTGCATCGTGGTAAGCTGAAGAACGCAGGGTAACGGTGCCACGGCTTTTGGGCTTTAACAACGTAGGCAAAATAGTAAATCCATCGCTCAACGGCATTTTACCATAATCGTACATATCATAGGCCCAAGCTGACGAGAAATGAAACTGCAAATCCGGTACTTCAGATTGATTCACAGAATCAAAAAAAGCGGCCGCCTCCAGCGGACTCGAAGACAAAGGTCCTTGTTTTTTAAAGGTATAATCCAGGTAGTTTTTCACCCCCAAAGCCACATTATAGGACTGCCCCTTCGTACTAGCCTGCGCATTCATATTCACAAACAAGTGATCAGACAAATTCTTGCCCACGCCTGATAGGTCTAGGCGGGAGTCAATTCCATGGGCTTTCAATTCAGAAGCGTCGCCAATGCCTGATAATTGTAGTATTTGTGGACTTTGAAATGCTCCTGCTGATAAAATGACTTCAGATGCCTCGAATTCGATCGGTTTCTTCGAACCAGCTTTAAAACCTTTTAGGCCAGTCACCGTTTCTCCATGCATCACCAAAGATGCTACCTGAAAAGAGGTCTGTATATGTAAATTTTTTCTTGAAAGTGCCGGCTGAATGAAGGCCTTCGCCCCAGAAGCCCTTTCTCCATCTTGTATGTTGAATTGAAATAATCCAGCGCCCACCTGCTTCGCCCCATTGAAATCTGGATTTGCAGGAATCCCTACAGTCCCACAGCCTTCAATAAAAGCATCGCCAAAAACCGTCAAATGCCGGTTCTTCGCCACGCGGTGCAAGCCGCCGCTTCCGTGGTATTCATTTTGAAAATCTTCGTTATCCTCTGACTTTTTGAAATAAGGCAGCACATCCTGATAGGACCAACCTGCACATCCCCAAGCCGCCCAAGCGTCATAATCCGCTTTATTCCCCCGAATATAGGCCATGCAATTAATCGCCGAACTACCTCCCACCGTTTTGCCACGAGGCTGGTACAGTCGACGACCCCCTAAATGAGGTTGTGGCTCAGTGTAAAAATTCCAGTTTAAATAGGTGTGATTCAACAAGGAATAGGCTGATGGCATCGATATACGAGGATCTCGAAAGTCCCCACCTGCCTCCACTAAAAGCACTTGGTTAAGCGGATTCTCGGATAAACGGTGCGCTAAAACGCAGCCCGCTGTACCAGCCCCCACAATGATGTAATCAAATTTCATAGACTAGGTCACAATTTTCTCTTTGAATATCCCTATTTTTGGCCAATAAACAACTAGCTGTGAGCAATTTTTCTGTCTACTTTTCTTTAGGCCTTGGGCACATCCTGAATTGGGCCGCTTTAGACCATCTTTTGTTTATCCTTTCCTTGACTTGCATTTATGTAGTCACAGACTACAAAAAGCTGCTTTGGCTAGTGACAGCCTTCACGCTGGGACATTCTATTACCTTAGCTTTAGCGACGCTTCAACTGATCCAAGTAAATATCGCTTGGGTGGAATTTTTGATCCCTTGTACGATTTTCGTGGCGGCAATTAGTAATCTGATTCAGACTCAACAACGCTACAAGTACGGTGTGGTTGCTTTTTTTGGACTTATTCACGGCCTAGGCTTCTCCAATTATTTGCAAAGTTTGCTGGGTTCAGAAAGCTCCCTATTTACGCCTTTATTATCCTTTAATATTGGCCTCGAAATAGGACAATTAATTATTGTCGCCCTAATACTGTTCTCTTCCATCCTGTCACTTCATGTGTTTAAATGGAAGCAAACGGCTTATATCCAAGTCATTTCAGGTATCACCATCGGTTTGGTATTGCCCATGATCCTTGAGCGTTGGCCATAATCGTTGGCCATAAAAAAGGCCTCGATTTTCATCGAGGCCTTTTCCTGAAATTTCGGAGAACTAAAAGTCTTCATCTAACGAGAATGACATCGAATCCTTGTCAGACATAACGCCTGATTTTTGGTATTCAGCCACACGCTTCTCGAAGAAGTTTGTTTTTCCTTGTAAAGAGATCATCTCCATAAAGTCGAATGGATTTGTCGCATTGTAGTGCTTCTTACATCCTAAAGAGACTAATAAACGGTCTGCTACGAAATCAATGTATTGACACATCATTTCCGCGTTCATACCGATCAATGAAACCGGTAAAGCTACCGTTACGAATTCTTTTTCAATCTCTACTGCATCTAAAATGATTTCGTAGATACGCTCTTGAGATAATTGATTCTTAATGTGATCTGCATATAATAAACAAGCAAAGTCGCAGTGCAAACCTTCGTCACGCGAGATCAATTCATTCGAGAACGAAAGACCTGGCATTAAACCACGTTTCTTCAACCAGAAAATAGAGCAGAATGAACCAGAGAAGAAAATACCTTCTACTGCTGCGAACGAAATTAAACGTTCAACGAAATTATCTGATTCGATCCATTTCAAAGCCCAGTCCGCCTTTTTCTTCACGCAATCGATTGTCTCGATGGCACGTAAAAGATGGTCCTTTTCTTTAGGATCATTAATGTAGGTGTCGATTAAAAGGGAATAGGTTTCTGAGTGAATGTTTTCCATCATGATTTGGAAACCATAGAAACATTTTGCCTCTGCATATTGCACTTCTTTCAAGAAGTTATTAGCTAAGTTTTCATTTACGATACCATCCGATGCAGCGAAGAATGCCAAAACGTGTGAAACGAAGTGACGCTCGCCATCGTTCATCTTTTTCCAGTCCGCTAAATCTTGAGATAAATCGATCTCTTCAGCTGTCCAGAAAGACGCTTCCGCCTTCTTATAAAATTGCCAAATATCATCGTGCTTAATCGGGAAAAGCACAAAACGGTTGGGATCCTCAACCAATAAGGGTTCTACTGCTATCGTTGACATAAAAATTTAAATTGAGCTCGAAATTAACAAATTCTACCTGATATACAAGACTCCAAAAGGGCTAAAATTGTTTTAAATTTTAAAAGAAAAATCCGCCAATTTGGACAACAAGTGCTGAGCCATACGGAGAGCGTCCTGAAGTGTAATTTAGGTCATACATCACGTTGAAATTAAGCCCAATTTTAGAGCCAATCCCTACGCCTACCAAGACAGGGGTTGAATAATCTAGACCTACACTATTTGCGGGAGTATGGAAGTTTTCTATCTGACCAATTAAGTACCCCTGCCCAATCAACTGATTCAATACGGGAACATGCTGACGTATAAATAGGCGCTCCCCTAACAGATTATATGTTCTAAACATATCTGAATAATACTGGTAAGTCACAGCCACCCCAACAATCGCATTATTCGTCAACGAATAACCCACCATGGGCGAAACCCCGATACTCGTCGGATTTCCAAAACTCAACCCGCTGATGCCTCCACCAAAATTCAAGCGTTGGCGAAAAGGCAAATCACGCACGTCTTTTTCCACATCCAGATCTCCTTCTGCTCCCTCCTCTTTAATGACCACCGGTTCTTGTGCAAATACCTCAGAAACTCCGACAAAAGTCAGGAGTGAAAAGAATAAAAGTAGTTTTTTCATTTGGCTTAAATTGATTACCAAAATTAAAGGATATTTTTGTAAAATGAACTCCCCACAGGCTAAGCATAACATTGAAAATTGTGATCCGAAAACTCACATCATTATCAAAGGTGCGCGCGTGCACAATTTGAAGGGAGTGGATGTAGCGATTCCACGAAATGAACTCGTTGTCATCACGGGTTTATCGGGATCAGGGAAGTCTTCTTTAGCCTTTGATACTTTGTTTGCTGAGGGCCAAAGAATGTACGTCGAAAGCCTCAACAGCTACGCGCGTCAATTCCTAGGGAGAATGGAAAAGCCCGCGGTGGATTATATCAAAGGCGTTTCGCCGGCAATTGCGATTGAACAAAAGGTGAATACGAAGAACCCACGATCCACTGTGGGTACCACGACAGAGATTTACGATTATTTAAAATTACTATTTGCCCGCATCGGTCGCACCATTTCTCCGGTTTCCGGACAGGAAGTGCGCAAAGATTCGGTCTCCCATATTGTGGATTTTATTGCCCAAAACGATGGCAAGAAAGTCCTGATTTTAGCTCCGCTCGTTCACCACGAAGACAGAAGCCTAGAAAACGAATGTCAATTACTCATCCAGAAAGGCTATTCCCGTCTAAAATTCCAAGAAGAGATTATTGCTTTGGAGGAATTAGTGGAAGATCCAGCTCATTTACAAAAGCTCGCGAAAAAACCGGCTGAGATCGCGATTTTGATTGACCGTTTGGTCTCAAAAAAAGACGATGAAGAAACGCAATTCCGTGTAGGTGATTCCGTCCAGACTGCCTATTTCGAAGGAGAAGGTGTATGCTGGATAGAAATAGAAGGTCGGAAAAGGGATGTCTTCTCGAATAAATTCGAACTAGATGGAATGGTATTTGAGGAGCCGAGTTTGAACTTGTTCTCCTTCAATAATCCCTATGGCGCATGTCGCAATTGCGAGGGATACGGAAAAGTGCTGGGTTTAGATCCAGATTTGGTTTTTCCCGATCACGATTTATCCATCTATGAAGGAGCCATTGCACCTTGGCGAAGTGAGCGAATGAGCGAATGGTTAAGTCCGCTGCTTCGCAACGGGGTACAATTCGATTTCCCTATTCACCGTCCTTACAAGGACTTAACTGCAGCGGAGAAGAAAGTATTGTGGACCGGGAACAAGTATTTCGCAGGTCTGACTCAATTCTTCGACCACCTCGAGAAAGAGACCTATAAAATTCAGTACCGGGTGATGCTTTCGCGTTACCGTGGCAAAACAAATTGCCCGGAATGCCAGGGCTCACGTTTGCGAATGGATGCAGGTTATGTGAAGATTGCGGGCACATCCTTAGTCGATTTGGTGCTTTGGCCCCTATCGAAAACAAAAGCATTCTTTGAAAACTTGGAGCTGAACGAACACGATCAACAGGTTTCTAGACGTATTTTAATCGAGATCAACAACCGCTTGGAATACATGGACCGGGTGGGCTTAGGGTATTTGACACTAAATCGCCTCAGCTCGACCTTATCCGGTGGCGAATTTCAACGCATTAAATTAGCCACTTCCCTAGGCAGCGCCCTAGTAGGTTCCATGTATATTTTAGATGAACCGAGCATCGGTTTGCATCCACGGGATACCGAACGATTGATATCGGTCTTGTTGATGTTAAAGGAGATGGGAAATACGGTCATCGTCGTGGAACACGAAGAAGAAGTGATGCGTGCAGCGGATCAGATTATTGACATCGGTCCGGAGGCAGGTCGACACGGAGGGAATTTGATCTTCCAAGGGAATTTAACAGAGGCTTTGGCGGACAAAACGACCGACAGCCATACCTTGCGTTTCTTAAGTGGCCAGGATCGCATCGAGGTGCCTTATTTCAGACGTAAGCCTTTGGCCCACATCGAAATCACGGGTGCCTCTGAAAATAATTTAAAAAACGTAGACGTCGCGATTCCTTTAGGCATCATGACGGTCGTCACGGGTGTCAGCGGCTCTGGAAAATCAACGTTGATACGGAAAATTTTGTACCCGGCGATGCTTCGTTTATTGCAACAAGGCACAGAGGAAACCGGTAGATTCCGCGAAATTAAAGGCAGTACAAATAAAATTGCGAGTATCGAAATGGTCGATCAGCAGCCGATTGGAAAATCGTCTCGTTCGAATCCTGTGACTTACATAAAGGCATACGATGCCATCAGAGCCTTGTATTCTGAATTACCCGTAGCTAAGGCTCGTGGATATAAACCCGCACACTTCTCTTTTAATGTCGAGGGAGGGCGCTGTGAGGTGTGCCAAGGCGAGGGAGAAATCACGATTGAAATGCAATTCATGGCGGACATCAAGTTGCCTTGTGAATCCTGTGGTGGCTCCCGCTTTAAACAAGAAATTTTGGATGTCAAATTCCAGGACAAAAATATTTCGGAGATTTTGGACCTAACCGTCGAAGAGGCGGTGGAATTCTTCCGAGAGAAACAACCACGTATTGCGGATAAAATCGACCCACTCTTCCAAGTAGGCTTGGGCTATATCAAATTAGGGCAATCATCGAACTCGCTTTCTGGCGGGGAAGCACAACGGGTGAAACTCGCGAGCTTCTTAGGTAAGGGAAATCCGAATAAAGGTAAAACCTTGTTCATTTTCGACGAACCCACCACCGGTCTACATTTCCATGACATTAAAAAACTGTTAAAAGCGATGAATGATTTAGTGGAACAAGGGGATTCTGTCGTGATTATCGAGCACAACATGGAAGTTATTAAATGTGCTGATCACATTATTGATTTAGGTCCAGAGGGGGGAGAAAATGGCGGCTATATTTGTTTCCAAGGTACACCAGAAGAGATGAAAGGCCTAAAAAACAACCCAACCGCACATTATTTAAGCCAAAAACTATAATTTTAGCTATGTCTTCGTTCGCAAACATTACTCAGCTCGCAGAAAGAATCCAGTCCACCACGGCCGGACTCCACCTAGCGATTCCTGAATTAATCGTGGCGGGAACGATCTTATTTAGCCTATTCATCGAATTATTTTTACACGGTAAAACAGAGAAATTCAGTACCTCTTGGCGCTATTTCACCTGCCAAATACCCCTTTTATTAGCCTTATCGCTCAGTTTTCAACGGAATGAATTAGGTTCAGTCGGTGCATTTGCCTCTGGCTTGTTTGAAGCGAATTTAGGATCAAATTCGATCAATACGCTGATTTTAGGGATCGGATTTTTGCTCATTTTGATGAACCAAATCCACAAAAAATCCCTCACCTTCGAAGAACTGACCGGTTTCCTTTCCATTTTATTAGGTGCCTTACTGAGCAGTTTAAGTTCAAATGCCCTCAGTTTATTCTTGTCGATTGAGTTCATGTCGATGGGGACTTATGTGTTGGTGAGTCTTCGAAAAGAGTCATCTCGGGCTAGTTTACCTTATGTTTTATTCGGTTTAGGATCTTCAGCGCTGTTTATCTACGGAATTTCTCTTCTGTATGGCCTAACAGGTACCTTGGATTTTACGAGTGTGGATTTCTCGCGAGGTATTTCGGTAGCGGATCCCTACTTGCGTGGTTTTGCTTTGGGACTTTTTGCCGTGGGATTGTTGTTTAAGATGTCTTGGACGCCTTTTCATCCCTGGAATCCAGACGTCATGGAAAATTTACCGGCTGCCTGGATGACTTGGATTTCGACCGCACCTAAGCTAGCGATAGCCTTTGTGGGCGTGCGCTTGTTACCTGCCTTACCAGTTTCTTTTGTGAATGAATTAGCCGTTTTAGCCGTCCTGACCCTGTTAGTAGGTAATTTAGGAGCATTAGGCCAAAACAACACCAAACGTCTCCTTGCCTATTCCAGCATCGCGCATGGTGGTTTCCTAGCGATGGCTTGGTTCTTCCAACCCATTCAAGCATTGGATGCGATTCTTTTTTACGGTTTCTTGTATAGCATCGCCAGCCTATTGGTTTTTTATCTGATCGACGAAGTCGGTGCAGATGAAGTGAAGTCTTTTGCTGGGCTGGGTTCTGAGAAACCCTTGCCTGCCTTTTTCTTACTCACAGGACTGGTGGCCTTAGTGGGATTACCACCAGCCGGAACCTTTATTGCGAAAATGACCTACTTCAGTTTATTGTGGTCAAATTATGAAACGACGACCTCCATAGGTCTGCTGGTTTTACTCATGGTAGCCATTATAGTGACGGCTATTTCACTCTTTTATTATTTGAAAATTCCATTCCAATTGTATTTCAAAAAATCGAGCGAAAAATCGAATCTTTGGAAGGGCTTGACTTCCCTTGAAATCTACTCTTACGGATTTTTAACAGCGATTTTGATCGCATCTATCTTATTCCCAGCGGTCTTGACAAACCTTTGGAAATAGTCGATAAAAAAATAAAAAAATCAGCTTGTTGGTCATTTATTTTGGCTAATTTTGGGCTTGATTTAAAAATAGCCCCACGTTTCCATGTCTGATTCTATTAAGCACGAATGCGGAATTGCCCTCATCCGCTTACGAAAGCCTTTTCAGTACTACTTAGACAAATACAATTCCCCTACTTACGGCCTTGGCAAACTTTATCTGATGATGGAGAAGCAAGTCAACAGGGGACAAGATGGAGCCGGGGTGGCAAACATCAAAATCAACGTAAAACCAGGGCACCGTTACATTTCCAGATACCGTTCGGTAGAGCCGCAAGCAGTGGCAGATATTTTTGGAAAAATCAATAAGAAATTCGCAAAAGCACACAAACTCGCAAAATCTGTCAAGCGCGAGACTGGCATTGATGCCGTTCACGACGCAGACTGGTGGCAAGAAAATGTCGCTTTCACGGGTGAAGTGCTATTAGGCCACTTGCGCTATGGAACGCACGGCCAAAACGAAATCGAAAATTGCCATCCTATGTTGCGTCAAAACAACTGGAGAAGTCGTAACCTCGTAATGGCGGGTAATTTCAATATGACGAATGTGGACGATTTATTCGATAAATTAGTTTCGCTAGGTCAACATCCGAAAGAAAAAGTGGATACGGTTACCGTGATGGAAAAAATCGGTCACTTTTTAGACGAAGAAAATCAACGCCAATTTGGCAAATACAAAGACCAATACGAGAACCCAGAATTATCTGACATAATTGCACAAGAAATTGACTTGAAACGCGTTTTAGAGCGTTCTTGCAAAGATTTTGACGGTGGATATGCGATGGTAGGAATGACCGGTTATGGCGCCTCTTTTGTGGCGCGTGACCCAGCGGGAATTCGTCCAGCTTACTATTATGTAGATGAGGAAGTAGCGGTAGTGGCTTCTGAAAAGCAAGCGATTAAAACCTCCTTCAACTGTGCCTACGATCAAATCAAGGAGATTACTCCGGGCCATGCTCTGATCATTGACATCGATGGTAATGTGAAAGAAGTACCTTTCATTGACCGTTTGGAGCAAAAATCCTGTTCATTCGAACGCATCTATTTCTCACGCGGATCCGATCCAGATATCTACCACGAGCGTAAAAAACTAGGCCAGCTATTGATTCCTCAAATTTTGAGTGAAGTCAATCACGACCTGAAGAATACCGTATTCTCATACATCCCTAACACGGCAGAAACGGCCTTCTTAGGAATGATTGATGGCTTAGAAGACCATTTGGCCAAAGAACGTAAGAATGCCATCATGGAAGGCATCCTTTTCGAAGAAGAATTAGAGGAATTACTGACCTTCCGCCCACGGGTGGAAAAGTTAATTTCCAAAGACGTAAAGGTGCGTACCTTCATCACTTCTGATGATCAACGCGACGATATGGTGGCGCACGTGTATGACACGACCTATGAGGTTATCCATAAAGAAGTCGATTCAGTGGTCATTATCGATGATTCCATCGTTCGTGGAACCACTCTGGAGAAAAGTATCTTGAAATTATTGGATAAATTATCCCCTAAGAAAATCGTTATCGTTTCTTCCGCTCCTCAAATTCGCTACCCCGATTGCTACGGTATCGATATGTCGAAAATGAAGGAATTTGTCGCCTTCCGTGCCGCATTAGCTCTTTTACAAGAACGCGGATTAGAGAACATCTTAGACGAAGTAAATTTACGTTGCTTGAACGCCCTGGAAAATGGAACTGCAGCGGAAGAAAACTTCGTCAAAGCGATTTATGCACCCTTCACAGACGAAGAAATATCGAATAAAATCGCGGAGATTGTGCGTCCAAAAGGCCTAAAAGCAGAACTTTCGATTGTTTATCAAACGGTAGCGAATTTGAATATAGCCTGCCCGGATCACTTAGGCGATTGGTATTTCACGGGTAACTTCCCTACACCGGGTGGTAACCAAGTAGTGAATAAATCATTCGTAAATTTTATGAAAGGTATCGAGGTTCGCGCGTACTAATATACAACGACCACCGCACCGCGTTTTTCTTGCACTCCCTTTTCCGGATAGTCAATTGCTTGGTAGCGAATGATATAGGCATATGTTTCTTGAGGAACTTTGGCCCCATTATACATACCATCCCAGGTAAAAGTAGGACCTTTCGTGCTATATAATTGTTCCCCCCAACGGTTGTAAATCTCTAAGGAAAGCACTTTTGTTCTCGACTTAGGATAGGTCGAATTCAGCTCATTCCAATTGTAGGACGGCTCAAATACATCGTTATGCCCATCTCCGTTCGGCGTGAATACGGTAGGAGCAATCAACACCGCCTCACACTTATCAACAATTTTCACGCTATCTTTTAGCTCACAGCCATCGCTATCCCGCAAGGTAAACTCGTAGATTCCACTGCGATTAATCTGTAAATCTTTCGAATTCCAACCCGAAACAATTCCCGGATTAGGCTGCCAAGAAACCTGCAAATTCGAAGGTGTTGGAGTAATAGGAACGATATAAGGAGATAGCGGTTTATCATTACAAATAATTCCATCGGCCTTTTTCACGGCCAAAAGATTCGTCGTAAAATTCACCTGGGTTTCCTTTTTAATGGAGCAACCAGAGGCATCCTCTTTAATTTCTAAGGTGTAATTTCCGCTCGGCTTAGGCACAGTGATAAAACGAGACGACTCTCCCGTACTCCATTGATACGTAAATGCGGCAACCGGAGGGACCGAAGTAGGCCCAATTCGCCCCTCCTCTTTGCAGATAAAGGTATAACTGGTGGGCAGGACAAAAGGATCCAATAATTCCACGTGATAGGCGGAAGCATCCAGCATATAATTCGTCAAACACGCATTACTAATAGCCACCGTAACCACGTAATCCCCCGCTTGCTTAAAATCATAGGTCATTTCGGTACCTGTAAAGGAATAGAGCAAGGTTCCCGTTGGATTCAATGGAACTAATAAACCATCTGCATTCCGCGTAGGATCTAAAGTGCTTCGGTAAATTTTCCAATCCAAGCGATCATTCTTAATGGGGTCACACAGATCCTGACTCACTTTGAAATGATAGGTGGTCCCATCGCAACTCTGTTGAATACTAGGCGTCGAAGAAGGCTTTGGCGTTAGTACAATGGACAAAGGCAAGCCCAAACCACTCGTAGTTCCAGCTGCCAGATTCAGGCCATTTCGAACAAAAGACGCTCTAACTGTTCGCGTGGAGTCCTTTAGCGAAATGTCCGGATTCACAATTTTTCCTAAACTCGAACTCCCCTGAAAGGCCGCATAAATAATTGAACCGCTGGAAGGATCTCCCTGAAGAGCCCCTATTTTTCCTGGACCAGACCACAAGAGACTCTTGGTCTTTTGCATCGCGGTAGAATCTTTCGATGCAATAGAATATTGCCAAATCTGGGCACTAGGACCCACATTCACTGAGGCATACACTATTTTACCATCAGCCGAAAACTCCACCCCATAGGGACTGTTCGCTAATGGAATTCGATACCGGAAAGTAGTTTTCCCAGTAGCCACATCGAAATCATAGATATCCACTTGATTCGATGGAGGACTAACGTAGGCGATGGCTAATACTTTGCCATCCCGAGAAAAATGGGAGGATGCCGTTGGTCCCTTTACAGGAGTTTTTGCACTCGATTCGATAGGAGCTGAAATACCCGCTTTGGACACTTTAAACGTTCGCAAAATGGTGGAATCGATGTCTTGGGTTTGTAGCCAATAATAATCCCCGCCACCTACCGCAACACCTAATCGCTCTGCCGCAGGAGCCGGACTGAGAAATTGATTTTTGATGGAGACTCCGCCCTTTCCCCCATTCAGTTTTCGATCGTAAATACTGTAATACACCTGATTTTGGCCAGCGGCATTCCTGCGCATCGTAAAAATGTAGTACTCCGCTTGACAGCCCTTACAGGTAGTTTTAGGTAAAATAGCGACCCCTTGAATCTGCGTGGTATCTCCATTTAATCCTTGCGCTACGAGGGAATTATCCTTCGCATAGACCCTGGAACCATTGGTATAAAATATCAAATCATTGTTCTCATCTGTCATCTTAGCCACCCCCTCCGGTGTTCTCATAGGACCTCTAGCTGCCGTGGGTGTGGATGATCCACCTGTAAATTTCAAAGATACGTTTGTTCCAAAATTCCAGCCATCCTCTCCTCCTGCCTTCGGCTTCTCCCCGCAAATTTTCACCTCCATTTTAGCCTCTGCCGCACAACCCGAACTTAGATCAGTCACCACTACTGAATAGCATCCTGATTCCGAGACGCGAATAGTGTCCGTCGTTTGACCTTTCGGAAACCAGGAAACACCCACCGGAAAGGCTGGCTTAGAAACCGAACCAAAAGCATTTAACACGACCGGATCACCTTTGCAAATCATTAAGGTTGTGTCATTTGCATCTTTACCCAAAATAAAATCAGGCAAAGCTCCAATTTTCACATCCTGAGGTCCATAAACGGTGGTTGTACCGCCAGATGTCACTGTTAAGGAAACTTTCTTCGTTCCAGGATTACAATATTGATATACCCCAGTTCTTGCATTAGAGGTTGCACCCGCCTCTCCAAAATCCCACAAATAGGTCGCATTCGCCGGAAAAACATCCCGAATCTCAAATACCGTTCCGGCAGGTGCATCCGTACAATTATTGCACTGGTTGATACAATTGTTTCTAACCTCAATCGTTCTGGGAACTTGAGCGATCGCCGAAAGAGAAACAAAAAGAAAAAACAAGATCCGGTACATGGTATTGGAATTACCCACAAAATAAGTCAATAAATTGGTTATTGCGTTGCATGAATGTAAATTGCTGAGCTATGTGGACTCGTTTATCCATTTTTTTCTATCTCATATTGTCACTGAATGCTTTTTCGCTCTCAGCGCAAGATCCACAATTATCTCAAAACCTAGCCAACCCCTTACTTAATTCCCCCGCCTTCGCTGGTTTACAGGATCAAAACAAAGTCTATTTAACCCACCGAAACCAATGGCCGAACCAATCAGCTAATTACCAGTATTCGGCTGCGGCTCTGGAGGTAAGTTTGGGAAAAATTAACAGTGGACTAGGCCTTCTATTCTCTTCAGATAAGCAATTTTCAAGTCTTCAAACGACCGCATTAACTCTACAATATGCTTACCATGCAAATTTGAATGAGACAACCTTGCTTTCTATGGGAATACAAGGTTCAGGCGTTTTCCGTAGTTTAGATTATAGCCATTTAACCTATGGCGATCAACTGGGAACTTTTTTAGTAAATGGCACGCTTGGTAATACGTTTGATCCACTTGCCACCCAATTTGTTAGCCGCACTAGCTATTTAGATCTTTCAGCTGGTTTATTACTGAACCATTCCAGTTATTGGCTTGGCGCCTCTGTTCACCATCTTAATCAACCTAATCAATCCCTTATTCGATCGAGTGATGAACTAATCGCCCCTAAATACGCACTTATGGCAGGAATAAGCCTGCCCATTTCAGAGGGTAAAAGCCTCAAGCCAGCACTTTACGTTAAAAACCAAGGCGCCTTTAGCCAATTAGACTTAGGAACTTACCTGCAATTAGACCCAATTGTACTGGGTTTTTGGTACCGTGGGCTACCTTTAAATAAACAAACAGCGAAATCTGCCTCAAGTCGGGAATCCATCATCGGACTCATCGGCATTCAAAATAATCGGTACTCCTTTGGCTATTCCTATGATTTTACGGTTTCGGGATTAGGCTCAGGCTCAGGAGGTGCCCACGAATTAAGCTTCTCCTATGTATTAAACTGGGATTTTGGCCAAAGAAAATCCTACCAACGCTACCGCCAAAGCTTCGCTTGTCCGAAGTTTTAACAGCATAAATTATAGAGAATAGATTATAGAGTATAGAGCATAAAGCATAAAGCATAAAGCATAAAGATGGAATCCCCTACGGGGATACGTTCAGAAATGTATTTATGATTTATATGACGTAAAAAAGGGAGCAATTGCTCCCTTTTTTGACTTATTTTAAGATAGACACTGAAATGAGGTTTCAAATCAATCAACATTATGTGCAAGCAGCTACTAAATTCATCCCGAAGGAATACCTACTTTATTCTTTGTGCTTTATGCTCTATGCTTTAATCTGTACTCTATTATCTCTACACTATTAAAACAACAAAGCCCCTTTCGGGGCTTTTGTTATTTTAATGTTCTTTTCACTTCTTTCATTTCGTAGCACTCTAACATATCGCCTACTTCTAAATCGTTGAAGTTCTTGACAGATAGACCACACTCGTAACCGAATTTAACCTCTGCTACATCGTCTTTAAAACGTTTCAAGGCAGAGATTTCTCCATCGTGTACTACCACGAAATCACGAATGACACGAATCTTGTGTGCACGTTTCACCGTACCGTCTAATACGTAGCAACCAGCTACTGTACCGATTTTGGTAATCTTAAACACATCACGAATTTCGATGTTCGAAGTAATTACCTCTTCGAATGAAGGAGCTAATAAACCTTCCATCGCTGCCTTAATTTCATCGATCGCTTGGTAGATGATCGAGTAGTTACGGATTTCAATTTGTTCTGTATCAGCTAAACGACGCGCGTTTTGTGATGGACGAACTTGGAACGCGATGATAACCGCATCAGAAGTAGACGCTAAAGCCACATCGGATTCAGAAACCTGACCTACACCTCTGTGAATGATACGTACTTGAACCTCTTCGGTCGATAACTTCATCAAGGAATCAGAAAGTGCCTCTACAGAACCATCCACGTCACCTTTCACGATTACGTTTAATTCACGGAAAGTACCGATAGCCTTACGACGACCAATCTCCTCTAATGTGATGTGCTTACGGGTACGTAATGTTTGCTCACGTAGAATTTGCTCACGCTTGTTCGCAATCTCACGTGCCTCACGCTCGTTTTCTAAGCAAAGTAATTTATCACCCGCTTGTGGCGCTCCGTTTAAGCCTAACACTTGAACTGGAGTAGATGGACCCGCTTTTTTAATTTTATTACCGTGGTGGTCAAACATCGCTTTCACACGACCGTAATTATCACCCGCTAACATCATATCACCCACGTTTAATGTACCCGCTTGAACTAACAAGGTAGTTACATAACCACGTCCTTTATCTAATTCTGCTTCGATGACAGAACCTACAGCCTTCTTCTTAGGGTTAGCCGTTAATTCTAGCATCTCTGCTTCTAACAATACTTTTTCTAATAAATCGTCGATACCTTGACCAGACTTAGACGAGATTTCTTGGCATTGGTATTTACCACCCCAATCCTCTACAAGCATATTCATGGCCGCTAACTCCTCGCGTACTTTGTCTGAGTTTGCGCCGTCTTTGTCAATCTTAGAGAAAGCAAAAACGATCGGAACACCTGCCACCATTGAGTGGTTGATCGCCTCTTTTGTTTGAGGCATCACAGAGTCGTCCGCTGCGATAACGATAATTACGATATCGGTTACTTTCGCACCACGGGCACGCATCGCTGTAAAGGCTTCGTGACCTGGCGTATCTAGGAAGGTAACTTTCTTGCCTGATTTCGTCTCTACTGAGTAAGCGCCGATGTGCTGGGTGATACCACCTGCTTCACCTGCCGCT
>JAURHT010000121.1 GCA_030833145.1 Aquirufa sp. | reverse complement strand
TTTAGGGCTCATTTTAGCAAAAACCATTTGTAGATTGTTTTTCATATGAGTTTGTTTATTTAATATTTGCCACAAAAGTAAGTTGCCTATTTAAAGGCTATTCTTCTGAAAAAATAAGAAACGATTAAGAAAACTACCCGAATATTATGCTGGTATTATGCCGCCTTTTAAAAATGATTTACGCGGTATTAAATCTTGAAAAAATACCATGTCTGAAAGCATAATAATTTCATTATTTAGCCTTAACAGATCTATAATCTAAGGGTTGTAATTTTCCCCAATGAAAAAGATTAAATTAGTTGTTTTAGACATGGCGGGCACGACGGTGATGGACCAACACGAAGTGGAACATTGCTTTAAACAGGCAGCTGTAAAAAACGAATTGCGTTCAAGTGATGAGCGCATTTTAGCGTTGCAAGGTTATGCTAAACTCTACGTGTTTACCCTGCTTTGGACAGAACAAGTAGGAGAAGGGGATCCTCGCATTCCAGAACTTGCCTTGAAATCCTACCAAGACTTTAAAGCTATTTTGGAAAATCATTACCGGACACAGCCCGTTCTACCTACAGAAGGTTGTTTAGAACTGTTCGAAGCCTTGCACGCGAAAGACATTAAAATTGCACTTACGACGGGTTTTTACCGTGAAGTAGCTGATATTATTTTAGGTCGACTAGGCTGGGTTCCTGTACTCCAAGCCACAGAGGGGATTCATCTTTCTGTTACACCAGATGAGGTGAACGGCGAAGGAAGGCCATCTCCTGCGATGATTCACTATGCGATGAAGTCGCTAGGCATCTCAGATCTGGAAGAAGTAATCAATGTGGGGGACACCCCGGTGGATTTGCTTTTTGCCAAAAATGCAGGCGTCCGCTATGCTTTAGGTGTGTGCAATGGAACGCACACGCGCGAGCAATTAGCTGAGCACCCAAACGATGGATTACTAGAGAAAATTTCCGATTTAATCGACTATGTATAAAAATAGAAAATACGATTTAGTCATCGTAGGCGGTGGCATCATAGGTACCTATTGCGCTTACCATGCGCTGAGAAAAGGGAAATCCGTCTTGCTTTTAGAGAAAGATGCGCAGCCGTATGAAGCGAGTTTTCGCAATTTTGGGCAGGCGGTCCCTTCCGGTCAAGCCTTAGATACCTGGTTTAATTATGGTCGCAAATCCCTGAAAATCTACAAAGATTTACAAGAAGAAGTGGATATTTCGGTGGTCAAAAATGGATCCTGGTACGTCGCATCAGATGACCAAGAGATGACATTACTAGAAGAAATGGCGTCGCTATTTAAAGAACGCGATTATACGTCTCGACTTTACACCGCTTCGGAGACCTTAGAGATCAACCCTCATTTCAAGAAGGATTACGTGAAAGGCGGTTTGTTCATTCCTGAAGAAGCTTCTCTGAATCCCCTAGTGATGGTGCATCGCGTGCGGGAATTTATGATTAAGCATTTAGGCTTGCATTACCATAACTTATGTCCCGTGATTTCGGTGGAGAAAAAGCGAGGCATTGCGATGTTAACGACTTCTAAAAAACAAACGTTTTGGGGGGATCAGGTGATCCTAGCAAACGGACGTGATACGCAATTTTTATTACCAGAACATTATACAGCTTCAGAGCTAAAAATTAGCAAATTGCAGATGCTTCGTTTAGCCCCACAGAAAATGATTTTAAAGTCCAATATCCTGACTGGACTTACGATTAGGAGGTATGAGAGCTTTCATTCGTGTCCTTCTTTTTCAAAAATTTCCACCTCGACTGAGCAGCAAATATTGCAAGCAAAAGACATTCACATCTTATTTAAACAGGCGGCAGACGGATCCATCATTTTAGGGGATTCGCACGAATATGTGGCAGCAGGGGAACAAGCGAACTTCGGTTTTGAAGTATCATCAGAAATCAATGAAATGATGTTGCAGGAAGCGAAACGCATCACGTCGCTGGAAAATTGGACAGTAGATTCCACTTGGGCTGGTTTTTATTTACAAGGCACAAAATCTGAGGTGTATACCAAAGTCGTGGATGACGTCATCCACATCATCAATGGAATAGGCGGTAAAGGCATGACGACTTCCCCTGGTTTCACGGCTGAATACATTCAAAATTTATACTCATGAAAAAGCTTTTCCTTTTGTGCTTGATCAGCACCCAAATTTTGGCTCAAAAAGCCCCTAAAAATGTTATTTTCTTGATCGGGGATGGCATGGGCGTCAGCCAAATTTACGCCGGATTAACCGCTAACAGAGGCCATCTAAATCTGGAACGCGTAAAGGTGATCGGTTTTCATAAAAACCAAGCATCTGATAATTATGTAACGGACTCTGCTGCGGGCGCAACGGCCTTCGCTACCGGAAAACAAACCTATAATGGAGCTATTGGATTAGATTCCTTGAAAGTCCCGTCTGTCACTCTTTTAGAAATGGCAGAACAAAAAGGTTTAGCAACAGGACTTGTTTCTACCTGTGATATTACGGACGCCACCCCATCTTCTTTTATAGCGCATCAATTAAAGCGCTCCATGCACGAGGAAATCGCGGGGGACTTTTTAAAAACGGAGGTAGACGTGGTCATCGGTGGGGGAAGAAAGTATTTTGAAAAACGAAAAGATGGAGCGAATCTGTTAGATACGTTACGCAAAAAGGGCTACCAAGTTCATTCGGATTTAGCCCTAGATGGTGTGAGCAAAGGCAAATTAGTCGCCTTGTATGCGGAAGAAAATCCCGTCAAGGTCATGGAAGGCAGAGGGGATGCTCTTTTCTATTCAGCTAAAAAATCACTTGAAATTGTAAGCCAAAACAAAAAAGGATTTTTCGTTATGATTGAAGGTTCACAAATCGACTGGGGTGGACATGCAAACGATACGGATTACATCGTGACTGAAATGGTGGACTTCGATAAGAGCATCGGTTTTGCGCTCGATTTTGCGGCAAAAAATAAGGAAACCTTAGTCGTTATTACAGCGGATCACGAAACGGGAGGATTTGCTTTAATGGGTGGAAATATAAAAACAGGCGAAGTAAAAGGAGCCTTCACTACGAAAGGCCATACGGGGCAAATGATTCCTGTTTTTGCGTTCGGTCCAGGGGCAGAAGCCTTTTCAGGAATCTATAACAATTATGACATTTTTACGAAAATCAAACAGGCTTTACAACTAGGTCAAAAGTAAATCGTAAACTTTTCATGTGAATTCAAGAAGCCCACGGATTGATAAAATGCGTGGGCTTCTTTGCGCCGTTTATTTGAAGTAACTTCTAAAGACATCGCTCCCAGTCGCGCTAGATCAGGCTTCAGCGCTGCGACTAATTTTCGCCCAATACCTTTACCTTGATATTCCGCGGTCACAATCAATTCTTGAATCTCAAAAACGAATCCCTCGTGGTGTAAAAGGGATTGGCCTTTGCAAGATATAAAACCAACCATTTCATCCTCGCCCTGGATGGCTACCTGCATAAGCGTTAATGGAGCTTCCAAGTATTCTGCATAAATCCGGTCGAAAACAGCCTGATCGAAAGCGCGATTTTCTAACTCTTCTAACAAGCATAGTATCGTTGCCGCATCGGATGCTACTGCCTGCCTAATCGTATAGTTTTCCTCCATATTATTAAATCATTACCCCTAGATGAAATCTAGTTTAAATCACCTCGTGAGCCTTTTTTGGCCTTTTTATAAGGACTAATTTAACATTAATAATTGTAAATCTATGTCTGACGCCATCGTCCAAAAAATCATCACCTTATTCAACGACCAAGGAGACTCTGAATACGGAGGAGAGCCGGTTACACAAGGGGAGCATGCGTTGCAAGCGGCTCATTTAGCCTTAGCTGAAGGAGCACCGCGTAGTTTAGTCGTGGCTTCTTTATTACATGATGTGGGACACTTATTGCACGCACTTCCAGATGATGCGCCTGACCAAGGAATAGATGATTTACACGAGGAATTAGGCTATCGCTTTTTACAAAAATATTTTGTTCCTGCAGTATCAGAACCAGTGCATTTACATGTGGCCGCGAAGCGGTATTTGTGTGCGGTGGAGGAAGATTATTTTACCTTATTAAGCGAGCCATCCGTGATTAGTTTAGAACTACAAGGTGGCCCTATGTCTCCGATTGAATGCCGCGTATTTGAATCAAATCACCACTATAGAAACGCGGTTCGTTTACGTCGCTTTGATGATATGGCTAAGATTCCGAATCTTCCGGTTGAGCCCATCGAATTTTATGCCGACATGCTGAGGGAAAATCTGAAATGAAGCAAGCAAATCTGAAAAAATGGACCTGGCATCCGGCCTGGTCGATGATTGCTGCTTTTGGCTGTTATTTCTGTGTTTATGGTTTTCGAAAGCCATTTACAGCGGGCACTTATGAAGACCAATTCTTTCTAGGAATTCATTGGAAATCCATCCTGATTTCCTCCCAAATCGCTGGCTACATGCTCTCGAAATGGTGTGGCATATTTTTCGTCTCTTCTATCACCTGGGAGAAACGAGCGAAAGCAATTATCGTCAGTATTCTGATCGCAGAATTGGCTTTACTAGGTTTCGGACTAGTGCCAAAGCCCTACAATCTACTTTTCTTATTACTTAATGGTCTTCCGCTCGGGATGATTTTCGGCTATATTCAGGGCTTTTTAGAAGGTAAAAAGAACACAGAATTATTCATCGCGGCTTTAGGAAGCAGCTTCATTTTAGCGGATGGCGTTTCTAAATCTGTGGGCGTTTCCTTATTAAACTGGGGAGTCGCTGAAAACTGGATGCCCTTCGCAGCGGGATTACTATATGCGATTCCCTTTCTGTTTTTTGTGTGGATGTTAACACAGATTCCTCGTCCTACCGCGCAAGAAGTGGCCGATCGTGCGGAACGTCAACCCATGACGCAACAGGACCGTATTCAGCTGGTAAAGCAGCTTTGGCTAGGCATAGTAACCATCTCTTTATTGTATTTATTTGCGTCCCTATTACGTGGGATTCGATCCGATTTTGCGCCAGAAATTTGGCAATATTTAGGCTATGAGGGAGTGCCTTCCATCTACTCACAAACTGAGATTTGGGTTACCGTAGGAATCTTAATCATTAACGGCAGTTTAGTCCTAATAAAGCGAAACTACCAAGCGTTTTTTATCAGCATCAGCGCGATTGCGACTGGTTATTTGTTACTAGTTATTGCTGGCTTGTGGGGAGTACAATCGATGAACAGTTTTTGGCTCATTGTACTGACGGGCTTTGGGATTTACCTGCCGTATTTAACGATCACCACCTCGGTTTTTGAACGCATGATTGCGATTACCAGACACAAAGCCAATATTGGATTCTTGATGTATATCGTAGACTCGATTGGCTACTTAGGATACAATCTGTTATTAATCGCGGCAGGTTTTATTTTTCCAAATTGGAACCTGCCGCAACTCTTTTTCTCTTGGATTACCATCTTAGGATTTGCAGGGCTCGCCCTTTCCGTGGGATCGTGGATGTATTTCAAATCAAAATTATCCCGTAATCCAACGGAAGAATAAGAATAATAAGGCTGATAAAGTAATTGTAACGGGAAGTGTTAACACCCAGGCTAACACAATGTTCTTCACCGTTCCTCCTTGTAAATTTTT
>JAURHT010000311.1 GCA_030833145.1 Aquirufa sp. | reverse complement strand
GCATTCTTAGACAATGGTGAGCGTAAAGTAGGTGACCCTGCCAAACGTCAGGCCATCACAAATCCACAAAACACCATTTCATCCGTAAAGCGTTTTATGGGTAAAAAGTATTCGGAAGTAGGATCTGAATTAAAAACAATTTCCTACAATGTTGAACAAGGAAACAACGATACGCCCCGAGTACGCATCGGCGATCGTTTATATACACCGCAAGAAATCTCGGCGCAAATCTTAACGAAGATGAAACAAACGGCTGAAGATTATCTCGGCCAATCAGTTTCAGAAGCTGTTATTACTGTTCCTGCTTATTTTAATGATGCGGAACGTCAAGCTACAAAAGAAGCTGGTCAAATCGCTGGTTTAGAGGTTAAGCGTATTATCAATGAACCAACCGCCGCAGCGCTAGCCTATGGGGTGGACAAAAAAGGGCAAGATATGAAAATTGCCGTTTTTGACTTAGGAGGCGGAACTTTCGACGTATCCGTATTAGAATTAGGCGATGGCGTATTTGAAGTGAAATCAACGGATGGAGATACGCACTTAGGTGGTGATGATTTCGACCAAGTGATTATCAATTGGTTAGCCGAAGAATTTATTGCTGATGAAAAAATCGACCTACGCAAAGATCCAATGGCCTTACAACGCTTAAAAGAAGCTGCTGAAAAAGCCAAAATCGAATTAAGTTCTGGCGCATCGACGGAAATTAATTTACCCTACATCATGCCAGTCGACGGTATTCCAAAACACTTAGTTCGTTCATTAAGCCGCGCAAAATTTGAACAATTAGCCGATAGCTTAATTCAACGTACCTTGGAACCATGTAAGCGTGCCATGAAAAATGCGGGATATACGAATGCCGATATCGATGAAGTAATTTTAGTAGGGGGATCAACGCGGATTCCTCGCATTCAAGAAGAAGTCGAAAAGTTCTTTGGCAAAAAACCTTCCAAAGGAGTAAATCCAGACGAGGTCGTAGCGATTGGAGCAGCGATTCAAGGCGGTGTGTTAACGGGCGAAGTAAAAGATGTGTTATTATTGGACGTAACACCTTTATCCTTAGGTATTGAAACCATGGGTGGTGTATTTACCAAATTAATCGAATCGAATACAACCATCCCAACCAAGAAATCTGAAGTATTTTCTACCGCAGCGGATAACCAACCTTCTGTAGAACTCAATGTTTTACAAGGAGAACGCCCAATGGCCAAGGATAACCGTTCACTAGGACGCTTCCACTTAGATGGTTTACCACCGGCACAACGTGGTGTACCTCAAATCGAAGTAACTTTTGATATCGATGCGAACGGAATTTTACAGGTTTCTGCCAAAGATAAAGGAACAGGGAAGGAGCAAAAAATCCGCATCGAAGCGTCAAGTGGCTTAACAGATGAGGAAATCGAAAAAATGCGTAATGAGGCGAAAGCGAATGAAGCGACGGATAAAATCGAAAAAGAGCGTGTTGAGAAAGTAAATCAAGCCGATGCGTTGATATTCCAATCAGAAAAACAATTAAAGGAATACGGCGAAAAATTATCAGAAGGCAATAAATCTGCCATTGAAGGTGCATTAGCTGAATTAAAAGTAGCACATGCTTCTCAAGATTTGGCTTCCATTGACGCGGGATTAGAAAAATTGAATACGGCTTGGACGGCGGCATCACAAGAAATGTATGCAGCTGGAAATACGGGTGATGCAGGTCAAAACCCAGCTGAACCAAGCGATTCAAACGATGGAGGCGCAGAAGATGTAGCCTTTGAAGAAGTTAAATAATAGGTTTAGAGGTAATTAGAAAAATCCCGGTCGATGACTGGGATTTTTTTTATGCGTTAATTGAGCCTTTTCGTTCACGCAAGGATTGAATTTCTCGGCCACTCGTCACTGAAAGAATTTCAGAAATGATGGACATCGCGATTTCATATGGCCCCTGGGCCCCTAAATCTAAGCCAATTGGCGAATAAAATTGACTTCGCAATTCCTTTGACAATAAACCTCCTAATGCGTTTTGAAG
>JAURHT010000244.1 GCA_030833145.1 Aquirufa sp. | reverse complement strand
TAATCCAGCAGACTTAAAGGCGCCACGAATCTCGTCCACCTTATCGTATTGTCTACTTTCCTTGAAACCCTTGTAGAGTTGAAGAAGTTCATCGGTTAGGCCATTCATTTCTGCTGGCACCTCTTCTTTGATCCCAAGAACTTCTTCTAAAAGGATGATATAAGAACGTTTTAAATTCGAAAATGTTTCAGCTGAAAGCGTCTCAAATGAGAGCGAGCCCGTATAAATCGAATTTATTTTCTTTAATAAGGTAAATAGGTGCGCAATCGCCACGGCCGTGTTCAAGTCGTCATTCATACCATCATAGCAGCCTTGAATCGCGTCGTTGATTTCTTTTTCTTGTGCCGGATCAGGGTTCGCGGAAATTCCGGAAGGATATTCCAGCTTTTTGATGATGCGCAGGCCATTAGCAATTTTTTTGTATCCTTTTTGTGCGGCTTTTAAGGCATCATTTGAGAAGTCCAACGTGCTGCGGTATTGCGATTGTAACATAAAGAAACGAACCGTCATTGGGCTATACGCCTGATCTAAAAGCGGATGGTTACCTGCAAATAATTCGGAAGGCAAAAAGGAGTTTCCGAGGGATTTACTCATTTTTTGGCCATTCACCGTCAGCATATTCGTATGCATCCAATAACGAACGGGAGCCCGATCGTAAGCTCCTTTTGCCTGAGCAATCTCACACTCGTGGTGTGGAAATTTCAAATCCATTCCGCCACCGTGAATATCAAAAGTTTCTCCTAAGTATTTGTGGCTCATGCAGGTACACTCTAAGTGCCAGCCTGGGAAACCCTCTCCCCAAGGAGATGGCCACCGCATAATGTGCTCCGGTGATGCTTTTTTCCAAAGCGCAAAATCCAGTGGATTGCGCTTTTCGCCCACCCCATCTAGGTCACGCGTCTCTGTCAATAAATCATCGATGACACGGCCAGATAAGTGTCCGTAATTACCCCCGTTCTTGTTATAGGTCTCGATATCGAAATAAACCGAACCATTCGATTCGTAGGCTAAACCTTTTTCGATTAAGGCCTTCGTCGTTTCAATTTGTTCTACGATATGCCCTGTTGCCGTAGGCTCAATACTGGGAGGTAAATTATTGAATTTTTCTAATACCTGATGGAAATCCTGGGTAAAGCGATGAACGATTTCCATCGGCTCTAATTTCTCCAGTTTGGCCATCTTGCCTATTTTATCTTCTCCTTCATCGCCATCACCCACTAAGTGTCCCACATCTGTAATGTTTCGAACGTAACGCACCTTATATCCGATGTGCAATAAATAGCGGTTTAGGATGTCAAAAGACGTAAAAGTGCGCAGATTTCCTAAGTGAACATAATTGTATACCGTGGGCCCGCAGACATAAAGGCCTACGTGATTTTCATGGATCGGGGTGAAAAGTTCTTTTTCACGACTCAGGGTATTATATATTTTTAAGGGCTGCATGGTAAGCGGATCGTTTCTGATCGAAAGGGAATAATAAGGAATTAAAATTAATTGGATTCTTTTAATTCACCAAACCCAAACGCAATTCATTACCTTTGTATGTTTTTTAGTATTCAAACGTTTTTCGCATGTTATTACGAGAAGTAGGAGACGACGCTCGCTTAAAGAAGATCTTTTTAGAATTTCCGGTTCAGCTTTATGCTTCGGATCCCAATTGGATTCGTCCTTTGAATAACGACATCGAATCTATTTTCGATCCACGTAAAAACCCACATTTCAAGCAAGGTGAGGCAATTCGTTGGATTTTGTTTTCAGAGGCTGGTCAGGCGATTGGTCGTGTGGCTGCTTTTTACGAGCGGAATACAAAAGAGGGAGAAGTTCCCGTGGGTGGAATGGGCTTTTTTGAGTGCATCGAAGACGAGGCGGCAGCCATTGTATTATTTGATGCTTGCAAAAACTGGCTATCAGAGCGTGGAATGGAAGGGATGGATGGCCCAATTAATTTTGGGGAGCGCGATAGTTTCTGGGGTTTGATGGTCAAAGGCTGGGAGTTCGAGCCCACCTACAAAATGCCTTGGACAAAGCCTTACTATATTTCTTTCTTCGAAAACTACGGGTTCCAAGACTATTTCCAACAATACGTTTTTGTTTCGCCTATAGCTGGCGCTAATGTAACTCAGGGTATAGAAGAAAAGGCGCAACGCATTTTCGATAACCCAGATTATGTTTTTCAGCATATTGAAAAGAGCAATCTTTCTAAATACGCGGAAGACTTCCGCTTCATTTTCAATGCGGCATGGGCAAAATTCCCAGGCGTGAAGGAAATGAGCTCTGAATCAGCCCAAAAACTCGTAAAAACCATGAAGCCCATCATCGATGAGCAATTATTGTGGTTTGCTTACACAACTGATGGGACGCCAGTGGCTTTCTTCATTGTGATTCCTGATTTGAATCAAATCGTGAAACACCTAAACGGGAAACTGAACTGGTGGGGCATGATTAAGTTCTTATTATTAAAATTAAAAGGAACCTTGACGCGTACGTGTGGGGTGATTTTTGGGGTTACTCCAGATCACCAAGGCAAAGGCGTCGAGTCAGCCATTGCACTCCGCTTTCGCGAAGTAGCTCGCACAAAT
>JAURHT010000043.1 GCA_030833145.1 Aquirufa sp. | reverse complement strand
TGCTCCAGCTGATTCTGCTGCTGCTGACACTGCTGCTGCTGACACTGCTGCTGCTAAATAATTTTAGCACAACGATCAGAAAAAAGTCCTTCGCATGCGAAGGACTTTTTTTATGTCTAAAATCCGGATGAAGAATAAAAAGATTGATTCCTTTTTTGATCACTTCCCACCCAAAGTAGCGGAGTACTGCTTTCAACTTTGGCATGATTATTCCTTTGACTTTATTGTCAGTAAATCGCGCGATTCTAAATTAGGGGATTACCGGTATAGCCCAGCGAAAGGCCACCAAGTTACGGTTAATCACAACTTGAACCCATACGCCTTCCTGGTCACCTACATCCACGAAGTCGCCCACTTAACCACTTATTTAGCTCATAAGAACAAAGTCCTTCCACATGGACAGGAATGGAAGACGGAATTCTACAATCTCTTCGAGCCCATCTTGGATGAAGACTTACTCCCTGCTGATTTAGTCAAAGTGCTCAGATCCTATTTAAAGAATCCGGCAGCCTCCTCGAACGGCTACCAGCCTTTAGTAGACATCCTCAAAAGCTTCGACGCAGAGCCGCCTGCTGGAACTCCGCTCATCAAATTAGCCGAAGGCGCACACTTTGCCTTAAAAAACCTACGCTTCATCAAAGGGAAACTTCGCCGAACCCGTTACATTTGCAAAGAATTAAATTCAGGCAGAAACTACCTGGTGGCAAAAAATGCGTACGTGTTACCGATTGAGATTTCTTAGCATTTCCCTTTTCCTGCTTTTGGCGGCACTTGCAGGACGTGCCCAAAACTCTGTCCTAGCCAGTGGCCAATGGCTGAAAGTGGGCATCACTCAATCCGGCATTTACCAAATCACACCTACTTGGCTTTCCTCATTAGGCTTAAAAGCAAGTTCAATCGGTGTCTATGGACACGAAATAGGCGAATTACCCCAGGCAAACGCTGCTACTAGGCCCATTGATTTACAAGCGATTCCCTTCCTGAAACAAGGAGATAAAATCTTATTTTATGGAGAGAAATTTACCCACCATTACAGCGATACTGCTTTCTATTTCATCCGCTTAGATGATCCAGCGCCTAAAGCCATTACGGATTTTCCGTCGGTCACGGCTAGCACAACAGCTTTAGATTATGGCTATAGTCGTTTTCACTACGAGCCAGAAACCTATAACCTGTTGCAATCAGGACGGGAATGGCTGGGAGATGGATTTTTTGGCAATGTGAACCGAACGATTCAATATCCTCTAACAGACTACAAAACGGGGATTCTGAGCCTACTTTTGGGTAGATTAGCCTCCTCTTCTGTCGCACCAGGCACGTTTACATTCAGTATTCCGGGGAACACCATTGCTCCCATCAGCTTTCCTGCGACAACAGGCGGTCGTTATGACCAAAAAGCTTTTTTACAAACCTTCTCAGCCGCTGTAAATCCAGAGATTAAGGACCAAAGCTGGACCTGGAATTTAGCCTATAGTAATTCTACAGGATCCGGCTATATCGATTACATCGACCTTCATTATCCGCGAAAATTCAATGCTACGAACGAGAATCCGCATTATTTTCTACCCAATAAAACCGATTCTACTTTCAGCATTAACATTCAAAACCGACAGTCGAATCACCTCGTTTGGGTCAAGTTACTAGGCAAAAGCTGGCAAAACGTGAGTTCCCTCGCTTTTAGCAAAGTAGCCCCGGGCGCTGAACTGTTGATTTTTGATCCGGCAAAAGCGGCAGACCCGAAAACGGGAGAAATCATAGCAAACCAAAATATTCGAGCTGATGCCTCCGCCGACTTATTGATTCTTTCAAGTCCCTCTATTCTTCCTGCTGCAAAACTGCTAGCGTCCTATAAAAACTCCAAAGGCATTGCTACTAAGGCCTATTCCACGAAAGAAATCTATAACGAATTCTCGGCGGGCAAAACGGACGTGACAGCGCTTCGTGATTTCATTCGGGTTAAAAAACCTCGGTATGTCCTATTATTAGGCGATGCTACGGTAGATTATAAAGGAATCAACAAAGTTGCTACCGCCATTGAAAGACAGAATTATGTGCCGAGCTATGAAAGTCGTGAGTCCTTGCAACCATTGCAGACTTATGTTTCGGATGATTATTTTGGGTTAATCGCGGACAACCAAGGCGAGTGGCTAGAAGGCAATGAGGCGATGAACGAACCAATAGTCGTAGGGATTGGTCGTATTCCGGCTAGGTCATTTGAAGAGGCGAATACCGTAGTTAATAAATTAATTAGTTACGAGACACGCGCTCAGCTGCAACCCTATCGCTTTGCCTGGCTAGCTGATGACGGCGATGCTAACATTCACGTGCAAGATGCGGAAGACTTTGTGCGCTTGATCCCAGAAGCTTATCAAGTCCAAAAAACCTACATCGACCAATACCCTCAGGAAGTGAATAATGGGTTTTATACCTCGGCAGCAGGCAAAAAAGCGAGTTTAGAACTATTTAACCGCGATGCCGACTTTATCCATTTCTTAGGCCACGGATCTGAATCCGCCTGGACAGATGAAAAAGTCATCACGAATAATGAGATTCAAACGCTCAAAAACAGCCGACATCTTCCTTTGTTGCTAACAGCGACTTGCCAGTTTGGCCGTTTTGACGACCCTAATCAACTTTCTGGCGCAGAATTGAGCCTCTTATCTAATCAGGGAGGCGCCATAGGACTCATTTCTACGACGCGCCCTGTCTTTCAGAGTAGTAATTACCTATTCGGCCAAGCTTTTTATAGACAATTAGTTAATCATCTAAATGATAAAAATTATCGCCTTGGTGATTTATTCAGGGATGCAAAAAACGATAGTCAGTCTGGGGTTATTAACCGAAATATCACCCTGCTAGGCGACCCTACCTATCCGCTGCCGTGGAATCAACAAGCGCTTACCATCCGACTAGACACGTTAGCTTCAGGAATCATTCAAGGTCAGACCACTCCCAGTATGGATGGTGAGATTCGGCTATTTTATTTTGGAGAAGATACGCCGATGCAGACGTTGGGAACCAAAACGGATAAATTCAGCTATCTCAAATCAGGGGATTTAATGGCCATCAACAGTGCAAAGGTCGAAAAAGGCAAATTTACCCTGGCGAATGTGCCGGCGGCAAAGTTAAAATGGACCGCGAAAACAACGGCGGAAACGTATGGCGGAGGAATGAAGAGTGTTTTAAAAACGACTTCAGAGGCAAAAGAAGTAAACGCGCCGGTGCTAACAGCGAGCCTTCTGAATGAATCTGACCCACTGGCATGCTCTCCTAATCCGTTTTTGCAAATCAAGATTAGCGATGCGAGTTCCCTACGACTCGTAGGCCCTAAAGGCGAAAAAGCGCTGATCTCCATCAACGATACCTTGGAAATTCCCTTCTCTGATGTATTTACCCCCGAACCAGGAAATAGCAAACAAGGCACCGTTACCTTCCCTTTTGAATCACTTGCTCCGGGACTCTATAAAATCAAAGCAAATTGTTTTGACGTGCATACGAATCAAGGATTTTGTTCGTTTGAATTCCGGGTTTCAGCTGATAACAAAGAGCAAGGCTCGCTCCAAATTTACCCGAATCCCATTACTGAGCGGACGAATTTTTCATTTTTACAGGAGAAACGCTGGACGAGCTATCGTTACAAGCTAAAAATTTATAGTAACTTAGGGAAACAAATGCTCGAAAAGACGGGAATGATTCCAGGAAGCGATTCTGTTAATCAAACATTCTCGATCGATTGGAGTACGGCAGAGAAGAGCCAATTAGATTTTATTAATTATTACCAAATTGAGATTACCTATGACGATGGAACTCCATTTAGAAGCTTCAGCGGCCGTATTGGAAATATAAAATAACCCATGAAAAGAGTCCTAACCCTTTTATTTATTGTTGTTGGATTCATGTCCTACGCTCAAACAACCTTAGTTTCTGGCCAAATCAATGCCGGTCGCATCCCTACTCCTACCCTCTTATTCTTAAACGTTGCCCCTGATGCCCGTTCTGCGGCAATGGGCGATGCAGGTGTAGCTTTATCGGTGGACGCGAATGCTATTCACTGGAATACGGCGAAATTAGCCACTACGGAAAAGAAAATGGGTTTTTCTATGTCTTACACGCCTTGGTTGCGCAACTTGGTAAACGATATGGCGCTATACAATGTGGCGGGGTATACAGTGACAAAGAAGAATTTGGTTTTTGGGTTCTCGGTTGATTATTTCGATCAAGGTATGTTCCAAGCCACGTTAGATAATGGGACAAGTGCAGGTAATTTTAATTCCAAAGAATTCGCCTTAGGTATCTCTCACGCTAGAAAATTGTCACCAGCCCTTTCATTAGGGATGAATTTAAAGTACATCAATTCGAACTTATTAGGTAACTACCAAGGGAGCGGTGGATTAAACAATGCCTTAAAACCTGCCGAGACGGTGGCGGCCGACATTTCGGTGTTTTATTCGAAACCGACTACAGCACCTTGGAAATACAGCTATGGTTTGACCCTTTCAAACATCTCGGGTAAGGTGACGTATGGCGGAACGGAGAAAAACTTCATTCCTACGAACTTACGTATCGGAATGGCAGCAACGCACGAAATCGATGACTTGAACAAATTGACCTTTACGGTTGATTTCAACAAATTAATGGTCCCTACGCCTCCTGCCTACGTGAATGGGAAAATGGTAGGAACGGATCCTGCCACAGTTTCTGCGATCGGTGGAATTTTTGGATCCTTAGCAGATGCTCCGGATGGGATTAGTGAAGAGATAAAAGAGGTGACCACGTCAGTGGGCGCAGAATATTTGTTCAATAACGCCTTTGCATTACGAACAGGTTATTTTCACGAGAGTGAGATGAAGGGAAATCGGAAGTACTTTACCTTTGGTTTAGGCTTTAAGATGGACCAAAAATACGGCTTGGACTTCGCCTACCTCGTTCCGAGTGGACAAGGAAGTCCATTAGCAAATACCCTACGTTTAACGCTCATTGCGGGCATTAATCAGCCAGTAAAATAAGTATGTTAGATCGAAGCGTCGCACCAGCCGCCTTTCCGGTGGAGAAAGTTTTATTTCCCAAACCCCTACGATTTACTTTAGCCAATGGCATCGAAGTATGGGTGGTTTCTGCGGGGGAACAAGAGGTTTTCAAATTTGAATTGAGTACGAAGGCGGGGGCGATTCATAGTTCTTTGGCGGGATTAGCGGGGATGACCGCATCACTGATGAAGCGTGGCACTTCCTCACGCACAGCACAGGAAATTCACCAGGCTTTTGATTTTTTTGGAGCCTTTTGGGATATACAGGCGAGTCTTGATCACGGCACATTTACAGTATATGGATTAACGAAACACTTTAATTCCCTGATTCCGCTCGTTTCTGAAATACTTCAAGAAGCGACTTTCCCGGCAGAAGAAGTCGAAAAAGAGATCGAGATCGAACGTCAAAAAACGAAACTGAACTGGGAGAAAACGTCCTATTCCGCTAGCCAGAAATTTCGAGCTCAAGTTTTCCCGAACGACCCCTATGGCCGTTTTACGGTGGCTGAGGATTTTGACAAATTAGACCGCGCGGCACTTGTCCAGCAGTATGCGACTACGTGGGCTTCTCAAAAACCGGTCATTTTCCTTTCCGGAAAGATCTCCGATGAGCAAATCGCTTATTTAGATCAGACTCTTGGTAAAATCAAGTATACTAGCTCAGAACTACCAATTCCTGCACTTTCAACCGCTTCGAATCCCTTGAAAATTCGGGAAGAAAAAGAGGGATCCGTGCAAAGCTCTATTCGCTTTGGTTTGCCTGCGATTTCCAGAACCCATCCTGATTATTTTAAATTTAGCTTGATGAATACCGTCTTGGGCGGATATTTCGGTTCGAGATTACAGAAAAACATTCGCGAAGACAAAGGTTTCACCTATGGCATTTCGTCCAGCTTAGCGCCATATCCACGCGGTGGCTATTGGGTAGTAGGTACGGATGTGAATGGGGAGAATGTAGACGCGACTTTGGCAGAAATTAAAAAGGAAATTACGATTCTTCAAAATGAGTTAATCACTCAAGACGAACTCGAAATCGTCCAAAACTATTTGATGGGCAGCTTCACCGGCGAACTGACGCAGGCTTTTGACATCGCTGAAAAGGTACGCGTGATTCAATTAAACGGCTTAGCCCCTGATTTTTATGATCAATTTCAGGACCAGGTACTAAAAATCCAGGCCCAGGATATTAGAGACATGGCTACTAAATACCTGAACCTGGATTTGATGCACGAGGTAATCGTGGGGTAAGAATTAGAACGAAGCTAACTCTCTGAATTCATTCACACGGCTCGCTAAATCAGCTTCCGTGATTTCGAATAAACGCTCTGTACCGAATTTCTCTACACAGAAAGAAGCCATCGCAGATCCGTGAACGATCGCGCGGCGCATGTTTTCAAACGAAATATCGTCCGTCTTGGCTAGGTAACCAATGAATCCTCCTACGAAGGTATCACCCGCACCTGTCGGATCGAAAACGTCCTCTAAAGGAAGCGCTGGGCAATAGAACATGCGATCTCCTTGGAACAACAAGGCGCCGTGCTCCCCTTTCTTAATAATCAAGGTCTTAGGTCCCATCGCCATAATCATCTTAGCAGCAGTGCGAAGAGAGTATTGCTCAGATAATTGACGAGCCTCTTCATCGTTAATGCAAAGCACATCCACCATCGTCAACACGCGCTTCAAATCATCCATCGCTACATCCATCCAGAAGTTCATGGTGTCCATTACGACTAATTTTGGACGTTTGTTCAGCCCTTGAATCGCCTCGATTTGCACTTGTGGCGTCAGGTTTCCTAACATTAAATAATCACAATCTTGGTAAGATGCTGGGATCTCCGGCTTGAAATCAGCTAACACGTTCAATTCCGTCACTAAAGTGTCACGTGAATTCATGTTGTTGTGGTATTTACCTGCCCAAAAGAACGACTTCTCCCCTTTCTTGATTTGCAAACCGTCCAAATTGATGCCGCGAGACGTCAACGTGTCCATGTATTCTTGTGGAAAATCATCTCCCACTACGGCTACTACGTTTACCTTTGGCAAAAAGAAAGCCGCAGATAAAGCAATGTACGTACAAGATCCACCGATGATTTTATCGGTCTTTCCGTAAGGGGTTTCTAAGGCGTCGAACGCAACGGTTCCAATAGATAATAAGCTCATAATTAATTATTTAACCTACTTTAGGACAACGACTAAAGGGTTGATTTGGATTGAAAAATTTACGGTATGTAATAAAAGTTTTATCATTTGTGGCTCCTAATTGGGAGACAAAGCGAAGCATTTTAGGATTAAAGTCCCCCACCCAGTTCATGTCCATGGTGGTATAAGGATAGAATGGATTCGTACGAGCGACTTCGCGGAAACGAAGCGCAATAGCGGATTCGACTCCTTTACCTTGGTGATCTGGAGTTACCCCAAAAATCACCCCGCACGTACGGGTCAAGGTTCCTTTTAATTTCAACAACAGGAATTTAATCATGCCCCACCAATTCAATTTGCCGTTTAGGTGTTTCACGATTTGGTTTAAATCCGGGATCACAATGAAGAATGCCACCGGCGTTCCGTCTGTTGTATAGGCAAACCAGAGTAATTGCTCATCGATGATGGGCTTCATGGTTTTCACGAGTTTTTGGGCAGATTCTGAACTCATCTCCTTGACTCCAGGGAATTTCGCCCAAGCGGCATTGAAAATGAAACGAAAATCTTCCGCATATTTGGACAGATTACTCTTCTCAATGTGCTGAAAAACGTAATCTGGATTCTCAAAAATACGCTGCGCCTTTTCTTCAATTCCCTGCGTCACATTAGCGCCAGCGATAGGCGAAACGAACACATATTGCTGGAAATAGTCTTGGAAACCGTATTTTTCAAAGAACCGAATGTAATAAGGCTTCGTCCAAGGCATTTTATAAGTGGGCTCAAATTCCCAACCTTTGACCATCAAACCCCAGAAACTATCGCGCTCCCCAAAATTAATCGGGCCATCCATCCCCTCCATTCCTCGCTCCGCTAGCCAATTTTGACATGCCTCAAATAGCATAAACGCTGCTTTCTCGTCTTCGATACACTCAAAGAAACCCATTCCACCCACGGGAACTTCGCCCTCTTTCGTGTTTCGCTCATAAAAGGCCGCCACACGACCGATGGCCTCGCCAGATTCAGCATATAAAATCCAACGAATCGCCTCCCCTTGCTTAAAATGAGGATTCTTGCGCGGATCGAACACAGACGAAATATCGTTATCTAAGGGACGAATCCAATTAGGATCGCTGGCATAGAGCTGAACCGGGAATTCCAAAAAGGTCTTTTTTAGTCGAGCGTCGTCTCCTACTTCTCTCAAAAACATGCGAATAACGTTAGAATGCGAAAAAACATACAAAGGTAATGAATTGCGTTTGGGTTTGGTGAATTAAAAGAATCCAATTAATTTTAATTCCTTATTATCCCCTTTCGATCAGAAACGATCCGCTTACCATGCAGCCCTTAAAGATATACAATACCCTGAGTCGTGAAAAAGAACTTTTCACCCCGATACACGAAAATCACGTCGGACTTTATGTCTGCGGACCCACGGTATACAATTATGCCCACTTGGGCAATGTGCGCACGTTTACGTCTTTTGACATCTTAAATCGCTATTTATTGCATATCGGATATAAGGTGCGTTATGTACGTAACATTACGGATGTAGGTCACTTAGTGGGTGACGGCGATGAGGGCGAGGATAAGATTGGGAAGATGGCCAAATTGGAAAAATTAGAGCCGATGGAAATCGTTCATCGCTTTACCCAAGACTTCCACCAAGTATTAGAAAAGTTCAATCTGCTCCCTCCTAACATAGAACCTACGGCAACAGGACATATCGTGGAGCAAATCGAGACCACGAAATCCTTAATTGAAAAAGGTTTAGCCTACGAATCGAATGGTTCGGTGTATTTTGACATCGAAACCTACAATAAAAATGGCGGTAATTATGGACATCTATCTGGCCGCGTGATCGAAGACTTGTTAACCGAAACACGTGACTTAGATGGTGTGGGTGAGAAGCGCAGTCCATTGGATTTTGCGCTTTGGAAAAAAGCCGCTCCGGAACATATCATGCGTTGGCCATCTCCTTGGGGAGAGGGTTTCCCAGGCTGGCACTTAGAGTGTACCTGCATGAGCCACAAATACTTAGGCGATACTTTTGACATTCATGGCGGTGGAATGGATTTAAAATTCCCGCACCACGAATGTGAAATTGCACAAGCGAAAGGGGCCTATGACCGCGCTCCAGTACGTTACTGGATGCACACGAATATGTTAACCGTAAATGGCCAAAAAATGAGTAAATCCCTAGGGAACTCGTTTTTGCCGGCTGAGTTAATTGCCGGAAATCACCCGCTGTTAGATCAAGCTTACAGCCCCATGACGGTGCGTTTCTTTATGTTGCAGTCACAATACCGCAGTACTTTGGACTTCTCGAACGATGCCTTAAAAGCAGCCCAAAAAGGATACAAGAAGATTGCAAACGGTTTGCGCATCATTAAAAAGTTAGCTTATCCTGCAGATATTACCGCGAACCCGGATGCCGCCCAAGAAAAGGAAATCAAAGACGCCATTCAAGGTTGTTACGACGGAATGAATGATGACTTGAACACAGCAGTGGCAATTGCGCACTTGTTTACCTTGTTAAAGAAAATCAATTCGCTTTACACGGGAGCATTAGCGTTCGAATCCATTTCTGCTGAAACATTTTCGAATTTACAGCGTTCTTATATCAGCATTTTAGAGGAAGTCCTGGGGATTATAGAAGAGGTCCCTGCTGAGATGAATGGCTTGACAGAGGAACTTCTTCAGCTCTACAAGGGTTTCAAGGAAAGTAGACAATACGACAAAGTAGATGAAATCCGCGGCGCCTTCAAATCTGCTGGATTATTGATTAAAGACATGAAAAACTCCATCGACTGGGGTTACGAAGAATAAGAATATGCTAAGAAATTTAACACCCACCGTACGAAATTTGATTTTCGTGAATGTTGCTATCTTCTTAGGATCAGCCTTCATTCCGGATGATTTATTTGCTTTGTATTTTTTCCAATCGAGTAAATTCCATTATTTCCAAATCATCAGCTATATGTTCGTGCACGCGAATTTTATGCACTTATTGATGAATATGTTTGGACTCTATATGTTTGGATCTATACTAGAGCGTATTTGGGGCGGACCACGCTTCTTGTTCTTCTTCCTTTTCTGCGGCGTCGGAGCAGGCTTATTACACGAAGCCATTCAGTATTTCCACGATTACGCGAGCATTCGCAAAGCGTTGGAATTAGCCTTATCGAACCCAAATTCGGACTTCTTAATGGACTATTTCAACCGTTTTGACGGAAGTACATCGATTAACGAGGGCAGATTAAACGCCTTAGGAGCAATTGATCACTACAAAAATTACACCACTCAAAACCCAGTGGTGGGAGCTTCAGGAGGCGTTTTCGGTATTTTGATGGCTTACGGTTATTTATTCCCAAACTCGGAGATGTTCGTCTTCCCTATTCCGATTCCAGTCAAAGCGAAATACCTAGTGATGGGCTTTGCCTTTTATGAATTATGGGCGGGAAAAGCAGCTGCGGAGGGAGATAACGTAGCGCATTTTGCCCACTTAGGAGGAATGCTTTTTGCAGTGATTTTATTGTTGATTTGGAGACAAAAACGCGATAGCTTCTATTAAGATGCGCAGCATTTGGACCGATATAAAAAATATTATTCAACAGCCTGGACAGGGCTTACTTAAAATCATTATAGCCAATGGAGCCCTATTTGTGGCTTTGATGATCGCGAGGGTAGGTCTTCTGATTGCAGGAAAATCGGAATTATTCGATGCCTTTTTTACGCAGGTTTCACTTCCTTCCGCACTCGATTTATTGATTGAAAGACCCTGGAGCCTGATTACCTATTTTTTCTTGCACATCGAGGTATTCCACCTCATCTTCAATATGATGTTCCTATATTGGTTCGGGATCATTATTCAAGATTTCATTGGGAATAAACGACTGGTTCAGCTCTATTTCTATGGAGGTTTAGCAGGCGCTGTGGCCTTTCTTTTAGCGATGAATACAGTAAGTTTTTTCATTGCCAAAGGGCCTACATTCCTCAATGGTGCATCTGCAGGCGTATTTGCAGTAGTGGTGGCAGCGGCGACCATTCGACCTAATTACCAAGTGCATTTGTTATTATTGGGTCCGGTTCGCATCAAATACATTTCGGCTTTTTATATCCTATGGTCTTTCATCGAAACGACTGGAGCAAACGCAGGAGGCAATATTGCGCACTTAGGCGGAGCGGTATTGGGATTTATTTTTGCCAAAAACTTCTTAGCCGCCTCCCGCCCCCAAGCGATATTTGAAATAAAAATTAAAGAGTTTGCGCAGGCTGTACATCAAAAAGTGCAACCTAGAAAAGAACTCGAAACCGTACCGGAGGAGGAGTTGAATGCCATTTTGGACAAAATATCACAGTCCGGATATGACAGCCTAACGGACTTCGAACAAAAAAGATTATTCAAAGCGAGTCAAAAAAATGACTAAGGCTTAAAAACATTTTTACCTTTGTAAGGTTAATCTTTCACCATCATCACAAGCGTCTATGCAATTTGAAGCCGGTCCTTTACTTAGCCAAATCACCACTCCGGAGGATTTGCGCAAGTTGCCGAAATCAGACTTACCTCAAGTTTGTGACGAGTTACGTCAATTTATCATTGATAACGTATCGGTGAATGGTGGCCATTTTGGGGCTTCTTTAGGGGTAACAGAGTTAACAGTAGCCTTACATTATGTGTTTAATACACCCGATGACCAATTGGTTTGGGATGTAGGGCACCAGGCTTATGGCCACAAAATCTTAACTGGACGCCGAGAAAATTTCCATACGAATCGCTTAATGGGTGGTATTTCGGGCTTTCCGAAACGCTCTGAAAGTCCCTTCGACACGTTTGGTGTAGGACACTCCTCCACTTCCATCTCAGCGGCGCTGGGCATGGCGGTGGCTTCTGGTTACAAAAAAGAAACGCACAGACAACACATCGCGGTAATCGGCGATGGATCGATGACAGCAGGGATGGCTTTCGAAGCCATGAACCATGCTGGCGATATTCCAAACAACATGTTGATTATCTTGAACGATAACTGCATGGCGATCGACCCGAATGTGGGTGCCTTAAAAGAATATTTAACGGACATCACGACTTCGCACACCTACAACAAGGTGAAAGACGATGTGTGGAATCTGTTAGGCAAAATGTCCAAGTTCGGTAAAACGGCACAAGAGATTGTTTCTAAGATCGAGAATGGACTGAAAGCAACCTTATTAAAGCAAAGCAACCTGTTTGAATCCTTGAATTTGCGGTATTTTGGCCCTATCGACGGACACGATATCGACAATTTAACGACGGTTCTAAACGACTTAAAAGATATTCCTGGCCCTAAGATCTTGCATTGCATCACGACGAAAGGCAAAGGATACTCCCTGGCGGAAAAGGATCAAACATTATGGCATGCTCCTGGCAAATTCGACAAGACGACTGGAGAGATTCACAAAAAGACCTACGATGATCCTCAGCCCCCTAAATACCAGGAGGTTTTTGGCCATACCTTATTAGAATTAGCCGAGAAGAACCCAAAAATCATGGGTATCACCCCTGCGATGCCTTCAGGATCTTCCTTGAACATTATGATGCGGGCGATGCCAGATCGCGCTTTTGACGTAGGAATCGCGGAACAACATGCGGTCACCTTCTCAGCGGGATTAGCGACTCAGGGATTAACCGTTTTCTGTAATATCTATAGTTCATTTATGCAGCGTGGTTACGACCAAGTCGTACACGATGTCTGCTTGCAAAAATTACCCGTCATTTTCTGCCTGGACCGCGCTGGTTTAGCGGGAGCGGATGGACCCACTCATCATGGGTTACTTGATTTAGCCTTCATGCGTTGTGTGCCAAACATGATTGTAGCAGCCCCTCGTAATGAACAAGAGCTACGCAATATCATGTATACGGCGTCCTTAGACTCTTTCAAAAACCACGAAAAAGCGATTACTATTCGTTATCCACGTGGAGAAGGTGTGATGCCTGCTTGGAGAACCAACTTCGAAGAAATTGAAATCGGGAAAGGGGTTCAATTGGTAGAAGGCGAGGAAATTGCCATCTTATCGATAGGTCACATTGGAAATGAAGCGATAGCTGCATGCGAAATGGCGCGTAAAAATGGCTTGAAACCGGCCTTATTCGATATGCGCTTTGTGAAACCATTGGACGAAGAGTTATTGCACCGCGTATTTGCGCAATTCAAGAAGGTGATTACGGTAGAAGATGCAGCGATTCAGGGTGGATTTGGGTCAGCGATTGCGGAATTTATGGTAGATCACAACTATACTTCACAACTTATTCGCCTCGGAATTCCAGATGAAATCGTCGAGCACGGGGAGCAAAAAGAATTGTACGCCCTATGCGGAATCGACGCAAACGGCATTTTAGCAAAAATCCAAGCGAACGTCACTACACAAACGGCGAAAAATAATCCGAAAGCAATGATTTCTTAAAGTGCAATTAGTACTTTTCAAAGAAATTATCCCTACCTTTGCACCTTGAATTTCCCAATTAAAGGAATTTCGTTTCATTCAACGAATACATTTTTATGCAAAGCATTCGCAACATTGCCATTATTGCCCACGTTGACCACGGTAAAACGACCCTAGTTGACAAAATCATTCATGCATCCAAAATTTTTAGAGAAAATCAAGAATTTGGAGATTTGATCCTTGACAATAACGACTTAGAGAGAGAAAGAGGGATTACGATTACGTCTAAAAACGTATCTGTTCGTTATAATGGAGTAAAAATCAACATTATCGATACACCTGGTCACGCCGACTTTGGCGGTGAGGTAGAACGCGTTCTACGTATGGCGGATGGCGTTAT
>JAURHT010000066.1 GCA_030833145.1 Aquirufa sp. | reverse complement strand
TGTATCTGCTTATGTACTGATTATTATTTCGATATTATTTTTTGCTATTTATTGAAGTTTTAGATATATTTCTAACCTATATTTATTGGATCAGAATTTTATTTTACTATTTGGTAATTTTAATATATTTATTTCGAAAAATTTATCATCTGCTTTAAACTCAAATCTGCTTTCATCATCGTTAATTCTACCTCCATTTGAAAATCTTAAATATCCTTCTTTATCAAATTGAAGGGAGCGATTATAGCCATCTATACTTGTTCTAATTGTAAAATCGGTATCTGGCGTTAATTGAAAAACGGTTTCTGAAGCATTTCCACTTTTAATTTGAGTTCCATTAGGTAGCACTATTTTGTTATCAAAAGTGTCAAATCTCCATCCATTGTTATCATCAGGGGTCAGCTTTCCTATACTTACAAAATTATCGTTTGCAATGTTCAAGCCTAATTCATCAGACCTTGGGATTGGAATAGCTTCGAGGTAAGTATTGTTATTACCTGGAAAATTAATTCGATTAACTGTTAATCCTCCTTCAATTGCTTGATCTCTATGAAACAGATTGGATTGATCTAGCCTAGCAAAAGCTGCTTCTGCAGTGCTTACATCTAGTTTATTGTCCAAGGCTGTTTGAGTCGCCGTACTAATCGGCTTCTCTAAATCAGCCGTATTTTCTACGTTAGATAGCCCTACCATCGCTTTTGTGATACCAGAAACAGTCCCAGTGAATGAAGGCGACTCAATAGGTGCTTTCAGTGCTACATCCGCCACATTTGCTTTGGTAGATAGAGTCGTTGAAAATGTCGCCGTTGAAACTTTCGTATCTAATGCAGCCTGAGTCGCCGTGCTAATCGGCTTCGCTAAATCAGCCGTATTTTCCACGTCAGATAGACCTACCATTGCTTTGGTGATGCCAGAAACAGTTCCTGTGAATGTAGGAGACTCGAGAGGTGCTTTCAGCGCGACATCCGCCACATTTGCTTTCGTCGCCACCATGGTTGAAAAAGTAGCGGATGAAACTTTCGTATCTAAAGCTGCCTGCATCGCTGTACTAATCGGCTTCGCTAAATCAGCCGTATTTTCCACGCTAGAAAGCCCAATCATTGCTTTGGTGATACCAGAAACAGTTCCTGTGAATGTAGGAGACTCAAGAGGTGCTTTCAGTGTCACATCCGCCACATTTGCTTTGGTAGCCAGAGTCGTAGTAAAAGTAGCTGTTGAAACTTTCGTGTCCAAGGCTGCCTGTGTCGCCGTACTAATCGGCTTCGCTAAATCACTGGTATTATTTAGTTGATCTACTCCTAGGGCCGTTTTTAAGGCAGAGATTGAAGCGACGCCAGTTCCTCCCTTGGAGGCAGATAACACCCCATCTACATTATCTGCGTTGACTCCGTTCGCGTAATAGGCGAATGGAACGGATTGTAAACGGGTTGTTCCCATCGCAGCGAAGTTGGATCCGCCTGCAGGATCCATTTCCACTTTTAAGAATTTAGGATTGATTTTCCAGTTGATGTCCGTGAAGTTTCCGGTTTTAGAGATCTGAGTTCCATCACCTATCACTACGGAGAATATACCTTGTGCGTTAGTGGTGACCTCTTTTGATTCCACATATTCTACTGATCCTGTTTCAGAACCTTGGATGACAGTGAAGCGGAGACTGATTTTTTGAGTGGCTAAAACGGCACCTGAGGAGTTTCTGCCAACGCCTTGGAAGTTGATGCCATTGTTTTGGGAATAGGCAAACAATGAAATGAATAAGAAAAGGATCGTATGTAAATTTTTCATTAGTTTATTCTACTGAATTTGAATGATAAAGATTGTTTTAGATCGTCTGAGGACGAATAAATCAGTCGAATGAAATAGGTGCCTCCTTGTAAATGAGAGATGTTTATTTCCTTTTCGAGGTAATTGATGTAATAAGTGGTTGGGTACGTTTCAAGAATGCGACCTTGCTGGTCTATTAAGTGAAATTCGACAAATCCAGGTTTAGATAAAGCACCCTTAAGTCGAACAAAATCGGTAGCAGGATTAGGAAAAAGAATGAACTCCTCTCCTTCTTCGAAAACCCGATTGACTATGCCTGTGACTAAGGGAGTGAAAGATTGAATAAATCCGGAACTTAAACTTATTTGGTTGGAACTTTGGAAATAGGCAATGGAGGCAGATTCACCTATGCTGTAGTCGAGTGATTTTGTGGCAGCTCCTCCCACGTTGATGGTGATGGGGCTAATGCTTTGCGCCGAGCTAGTAAAGCAAATAAATAACACTAAAAAGGTAAAGGGTCGAAACATGTATCGTAGAACAGAAATTAAATCTACGATTTAGGTAAATGGATATCAGTAAAACGACTGTTTCAGGAGTCCCAAGTTCTGAAGTTGAAACAAAAAAGGCTTAATTAGAAGCTTTGAGCGTTTCTAGGTACTCTGAAGGAGTGCATCCGTAAAAGCGGTTGAAGGCACGGTAGAAAGAGGTTTTGGAAGAAAAACCGGAGTCAAAAGCGATAGCTTCGATGGTTAAATTGTCCAAAGTGTTTGCATCAATTTGCGACAGGAAATGAGTTAAGCGCATTTCGTTTAGATAATCATTGAAACGCTTTTGGTAGTAATTATTGATGATATAAGACAGATCTCGATTAGGGATTTTTGTTTCAACGGCCACCTGGCTAATGGCTAAATTAGCTTGGAGATAGGTCTTTTGAGTTTGGAAATATTTCTCCAAAACTTTAATCTCTTTAGAGTAATTTTCAAGAATAAACGGAACTTTTACTGTTTCATTTTCAACCAGACTTGAAGGTGTTTCTTTGTAGCGAATGAAAGGTAAACCGGTCAATACTTGGGGATTAATCAATAAATAGGTGAATACGGCAAAATGAGATATGACTAAAATTATGTTCGGAATAAGCGTTAATTCAGAACTCGTAAACAAATTTTCCTGCGTAAAATACAGGACAAGAACAATGAAAAAAGCCACAAGGAATCCAGAAGAAGCTAGAGTAAAAGTACTTAACCAACGGGTAACCCGTTTAATTTGGTCCGATATAGTTTGATTAGGATTATTTCTATTGAAAGTTAAAATGAGGCGCCATTGAAAAATGATGTAAAGAGTGGCTTGAATAGGTCTGAATAGATAGAATACACTTTCAGGTAAAAATCCTAATTGTTTTTCGATGCCAAAATTTTTGTCCTGAATGGTCTTCATCACAATCTCTACTTTGTAATCGAGTGGACTCAGGAAAAAGGGCAAATAATTAATCAGAAAAAACAGGAAGGGTAATAAGTGGAGAAAATCATAAGCTTGCCACTTTTTCTCATTGTATAAGACACTCCTAACGTACATGTAACCTAGTGGTGGGACTAAAAAAGTCAATGGAGCGGCTGTTCTATACAAATAAGGAAATTGCTGTATCGTGCCCGAGAAAACGAACATGAAAAGTGATATTGCCCAGATTTGGCATAAGATGGAAACAGATAACAAATAATCTGAGTATGATCGAAGGGCATTTTTTTTGAATAGCAAAATATACACGGTGAGTAATCCACAGAGTATACCAGCATCCATAAAATCCAGTAAATCAATCATGTATCAAATGTAGTAATTTCTTTTTCCTTTTTTCGCGAAAAATGCCCATTTTTGCACCATGATTAGAGTATTTCTACTGGCATTAGCCTCCGTGTTCGTCTTAAATTCTTGTGAAAAATCGTCTACTGAAATCGAAGCAGAGGTGCGCGATTTGTGGTTGCAAAATCTTCAAAAAGAGCACGTTACGGGTGTGAATGTATTGGACGTTTCGTTAGTTCAAAAGAGTGATTCTTTATTTACAGGTATTTTGAAAACGAAGGAACCAGAAGGTACTTTCTTGTACAATCTGGAGGTGACACGTGCTGGAGACCAGATTTCCTATGAGGTGATCGGAGATGGAATTCCCACGGATGGTAAAAATACCCATGAGCCTGACGATCAACCTGTAGAAGCTGATTCCTTACACCAATAAAATTTTACCCGTTCTTCCTGGTGTTTGGTAGGCTTCGATGGCCTCTTTGAATTGGGCCAAAGGATAGGTGGCTTGGATATCTAATGTCACTTCTTGGCTTAACAGCAGCGAGAAAACTTCTTTAATGGCTTTTTGGATTCCTTCAAATCCTAATTCTGCCCACCAGGAACTCAGCCACCAGCCTTCAACGCTCAGTTTTTTGAAAATTAAAACACCAGAATGCAATGGAATGGGTTCTTGACTCAATAGGCCAAACACGAGCATCTTTCCGCCAGTTCTGAGGCAATTCAAGGCTTTGGCCCCCTGATCCCCTCCTACCGCATCAAATACGTAATCAATACCCTCTGGAAAAATTTCCTTTACCTTCTTAGTCAAGCTTTCCGTAGCCATATCAATGACTGCGGTGGCCCCTAAATCCAATAAGTTTTGCTTCTGATCCGCTTGCCTCACGGTAGCGATGACATGAATACCGCGCATCGCGGCTAATTGAATAACAACCTTCCCCCAGGCTGAAGCACCGGCAGTAATCAATAAACTTCCCCCTTTCTGAAGTCCAGAGGTCTCTAACATCCCATAAGCGGTCACCGGATTCACAAAGGCCTGGCAGGCCACCTCATCCGACATTCCCTCCGGAATAGGTATCAAACCAGCATCTGAAACGCAAGTAAATTCTTTCCAGGTACCCACTGAGGTAAAAATGACGCGTGTGCCTTTAGGAAACTTAGCCGATTCCTCGACAACTCCCGCTGCTTCAAAACCCGCACTGCTAGGTAATTGAGGAGTGATTCCATACAATCCTCTCACAAACATCATATCGGATGGATTGATGTTACGAGCCGTGATGCGAATAAGTGCTTCTTTTTCCGCGGGTATTGGCTTTTCGATTTCTTCTAATTGAAGGACATTTTCGGGTAATCCAGTTTCGTAAAAGACAACTTGTTTCATGGTGTGTTTTTTCAAGGGTTGGTAGCGTAAATTACCATATTATTTCTTTAAATTGTTTAAAAATAGATTAGAATATGCAGGCATTTTCATTGAAGAATCAAGTAGCGCTCATTACGGGTGCTAGCAAGGGAATCGGATTCAGTATTGCGGAGTTTTTCGCGGAGGCTGGCGCGAAGGTGGTCATCAGTAGCCGGGATCAAGGGGCATTGGATTTGCTGGCTCAGGAATTACAAGACAAAGGATATGAGGCGACAGGAATTGCCTGCCACGTGGGTAAGATGGATCAATTGGCTTCATTAGTTTCAGAGACGATTGCCAAATACGGCCAAATCGACATTCTTGTGAATAATGCGGCGACGAATCCGACTTTTGGCCCTATTCACGATACAACGCTAGATGCTTTTGATAAGATTATGAACGTGAACTTGAAGGCTCCGTTTGAATTAATGCGTCTTTGTTTACCTCATCTTCAGAAATCTACTAATGCGTCCGTGATTAACATTAGCTCTGTGGGCGGTATTTCTCCAGAACCCGGATTAGGGATTTACAGTGTGAGTAAGGCGGCGCTTATTTCGATGACGAAGGCTTTTGCCAAAGAATGGGGCGATTTTAATATCCGCGTGAATGCCATTTGTCCGGGATTGATAAAGACGAAGTTTTCGGAGGCGCTTTGGTCCAATGATAAAATACTTCAACATACGCTTCGTCAATTACCCATTAAACGCATAGGCACGCCGGAGGAAATCGGAGCATCCGCTTTATACCTTGCCTCACCAGGAGCGTCTTACACCACCGGAGCAGTGATTACTGCTGATGGCGGCTTAACCATTTAATTATGTTTGTTTCAGATAAAGCACTCGAACTTGTACCTCGTTACCGGGCATTCCTCGAGAAATACATTATTCCTCTAGAGCAAGGGGCCATTTATGGTTCGTTTCGGACACATTTGCCTGCCTTGCAAGCATTACGCACTAAAGCAAAAGAAGATGGCTTGTTTGCCCCTCACCTGCCCGTTTCGCATGGAGGACTTGGTTTGTCCTTAGTGGAATTCGCTTCAATCTCTGAGGTATTAGGGACGAGCCCTTTGGGACATTACGTATTTAATTGCAATGCGCCCGATATAGGGAATATGGAGTTGATGCATCAATTCGCGTCTCCCTATTTACAAGAGAAATATTTAAGACCATTAGAGCGAGGTGAGATTCGTTCTTGTTTCGCGATGACGGAGCCAGATCATGCGGGCAGTAATCCGGTGCACATGTCTACTACCGCTGTACGTGAGGGAGACGAATATGTCATCAATGGGCATAAATGGTTCACGTCCTCTGCGGATGGGGCGTCTTTCACGATTGTGATGGCGGTGACGAATCCTTTGGCAGAAAATAAATATGAAAGGGCAAGTATGATTGTGGTGCCTTTGGATAATCCTGGATACCGGATGATTCGTAATATTCCCATTATGGGCGATGAAGGCGAAGACTACCTGTCACATAGTGAAGTAGAGTTTGTGAATTGCCGGGTGCCGGTGTCTCATTTGATTGGGACGGAAGGATCTGGATTTACCTTGGCGCAGGTTCGTTTGGGACCAGGTCGTATTCACCACTGTATGCGTTGGATTGGGATTTGTGAGCGGGTTTTAGGGATGATGTGCGACCGAGCGATTGAGCGGGAGTTAAATCCAGGACATTCACTAGCGATGCAGCAGACGATTCAAAACTGGATCGCGGAAAGTGCAGCGGAGATTAAAGCTTCTCGGCTCTTAGTATTAAACACTGCCCACATTATCGAAAATAAAGGTGCTAAGGCGGCTAAAGAAGATATCTCTACCATCAAGTTCTATGTTTCCGATGTGTTGATGAAGGTGATCGATCGGGCCATTCAGGTGCACGGAGGTTTAGGAATCACCGATGATACCCTATTATCGTTCTGGTACCGCCATGAACGGGGGGCTAGAATTTATGATGGGCCGGATGAGGTACATAAGTCGGTATTGGCGAAGAGCATTTTAAAATCACGCAAGGGCTAATGGAAGGCTTTGAAAAATTACCCGCTTATTTAGGTGTTTCCTCCGTGGAGGTGACTGCCTTTCCGGGTGGATTCTCGAATCTGACCTATGAAGTGCGTGCCGGTGAAGCTACTTATGTGCTTCGTAGACCTCCGCACGGATTGAAGATTGCCAAAGCCCACGATATGATTCGCGAGTTTCGGGTATTACAAGCCTTAGAAAAGGCGGGTTATACGAAGATGCCGCATCCCATTAAGGCTTGCGAAGACGAAGCGGTCATAGGTGCTCCTTTTTTCCTCATGGAGAAGGTGGACGGAATGATTATTAGAAATCGTCCGCCGGCGGAGGCTTCTACCTCGTTTTTTAGTAGACTTTCGCAATCTGCCCTAGATGTCTTAATCGATTTACATTCGCTGGAATTAAGCGACTCGGGCTTAGGTGCTTTAGGGAAACCGGAGGGATATGCCTTACGTCAGGTCCAAGGCTGGGCGGAACGTTTTCAAAAGGCGAAGACAGCTGAGGTTACTTCTATCGAGGAGGCATTTCAATGGCTTCTTTCTGCGATTCCGTCCAGTTCTGATGTGGCCTTCATTCACAATGACTTCAAATACGATAACTTGGTCATTTCTACTACTGGAGAAGTTCAGGCCGTGCTGGATTGGGAGATGGCCACTGTGGGAGACCCGCTCATGGATTTGGGAACGACTTTGGCCTATTGGGCGGAGGCAGACGATGAAGACATCTTGAAAATGTTTAATCTGTCTTATGTGCCAGGGAATTTTACTCGCCGTGAGGTGATAGATTATTACGCCGCTAGAACGGGACGGAATGTGAGCGAGATGGTCTTCTACTATGTGTTTGGGCTATGCAAAGTGGCTACCATCGCACAGCAGATCTACCAGCGTTTTAGTTTAGGGTATTCGAAAGACCCGCGTTTTAGTGTATTAAATCAAGTCGTGGAGGCCGCCGGCCGAAAAGCGATCGCATCTATTCAAACAGGTAACATATGAAAATCAATAACGTGTGCATCTTAGGTGCCGGAACTTTAGGAACAAGAATTGCTTTACAGGTTGCTTTGTCAGGCTTTCAGGTAGCTGTTTATGACATTAATGCGGAGGCATTTATTTCTTCGAAGAAAGTGATGGCTAAGATCCTAAGATCGCTTTCGCTGACGGATGAAATTATCGCGAAGATAAAATTCACGACGGATCCGGCGGAGGCCGTAGCTGACGCGGATATAATCTCGGAATCCGTGACGGAGGAATTGCCTTTGAAGCGTCAGGTATGGGCGCAATTTTCAGCCTTAGCGCCAGCTAAGACGATTTTCACGACGAATACCTCGTATTTGTTGCCCTCTATGCTAGTGGATTCGGTGGATCGCCCTTCCCTATTTTGTGCCTTCCATTTCCATGATGTGTTTATGGCGAAGGTGGTGGATATCATGCCGCATCCAGAAACGTCTGAGGAGGTGATTAGTCTATTGGAGGATTTTGGTAGAGCCTTGCAACAAGTTCCGGTGATCGTCCGTAAGGAGAATCCTGGGTATATCTTCAATTTTATGCTGATGGCCGTGATAGGTGCAGCAGGTAAGTTAAAAACGAAAGAAATCGCGAGTATCGAAGATATCGATAAGTCTTGGATGGTGAACTTCCATATGCCTATGGGACCTTTTGGGATATTGGACTCGATTGGATTAGATACAGCTTGGCATGTGACGCATAACCTGGAAGATGCAGGATCGCAGGCTTTTGCGGCACTATTGAAGACCTATATCGATGCTGGGAAGCTGGGAGAAAAAACAGGGGAAGGATTTTATACATATCCTGCCCCTGCCTATAAAGATCCTGATTTTCTTAGTTAATCAGGCTGGTAAATCCGTTCCGCATTTTTTAATACTTCGGCTTTGTCCAAAGTCATCAACTTCGTCTTCTGAGCCTGATACAGTTCGCGTTGATCTGCGAAGTGTTTCGATTCCGGATGTGAACTTGCGCCAAAAGTATTCACCGTCTCTATCAGCGGCAAACCACCGCCTTTAGGAAACTTCACAAATCCAATATAGGCATCGCCGCTATTCATTTTGCGTTGTGATTCGCCCATAGGCTCAGACATCACGGCCGCTAAGACATCCGGCATTCCGGCTTGTGGCCAATCTTGATCTCCCCGCTTCAAGCGCTGGAACTCCCCTAGCGTCACGTCCAAGCGTCCGTAGTGTTTGATCAAGAAGTCATGCACATATTGAACGAGTTCTACGGCTTCCGACTCTGTCAAAGGATCTTTAGAAGCACTATTACGGATTTTCGAGGCTTGGTAATAGGCAATGTTATAATAAAGCGCACCCACACTTTCGATATTAGTCACGTGATCCCATTGTTGAATTCCCCTGATAATGGTCGCTAAGGCAGGGTATTTAGCTGCATCTAACGTAAAGAGAACCGAAGCATCTAAACCATACGGATATAAAATCTTAGCCGGCAACTGGCGATCAAACTTAATTCGCTTCAAATCTTCCCAGCCTATTTTGTCGTAGGTGTCGATTAGGTCTTTCGCCCGCTGTGAGCGGTTATTGTGGTAGGTCTCATAGCCGTCGTATTTGTCATAATTCGCCGGATTCAGATTCTCGTTTACCGCCGTCGCCATAAAAGGCGAGTGATTCGTGTTAAACAAATACCCTGCTGATGGATTAAGGTGCTGCGGTAATTCATTTAGCGGTTTGAATTTTTCCCAAAGTGTCTCCCGTGTATTTCCTGGTAGTGTGGAGGCCCAGTTGTATTTGGCATTACGATACGGCATCTTGCCATTCGAGATATAGAAGATATTGTCCTCTTTATCTGCATACATGATGTTGAACATAGGTAAGTGATTCTGGTTTAACGCCGCCTTGAATTCCGTGAAGTTCGTAGAACGGTTCATGGCGTACCACTGCTGTAAGGCACCTGCATCCATTAGGGATGGAAGACGTAAAGAGAAATAAGCACCTTTCGGCGATTTTACTGTAGGGCCATAGATTGATTCGTAGGCCATCTTCGAAACAGGGAAAGGAATCCCTTTGATACTCAGTTTTATTTTTCTTTTCACTAAAGGCAACCATTCGCCATCCACCTCGTATTGATCCGGATGCGCTTTGTCTGTCTTTAATTGATAGACGTCGATTTTGTCTTGGAAATTCACCGTGTGCGCCCAAGCTAGATTAGGTGTTACTCCGTGGAAGATCAATGGACCGCCCGGGAATAAACCTCCCAAGATATTCCAACCTTCTTCTGACTGCACGTGTGCCTCGTAGAAGGCCGTAGCGCCCTCGATAGGCTGATGCGCATTAATGACTAACATGGGCTCTCCAGTAGCTGATTTCGAGCCTTTAATGGCGAAGGCATTACTGCCTTCTCCGGTAAAGCCCGGAAGTGAAGGAATGGAGCCATCTAATATCTTAGGTAAAGCTTTGTCTACCCCACAGAAAATCGCCACCGAAAACATCGTCGTTGCAATGTAATCTTCGATGGCAATGGGAAACACGTGCTTGTTCACCACTTCCGAAGGATGCGCTTTTCCATAGGCCTCTAGACCCATCAAGTAACCTTGCACTAATTGCAAGAATTTAGGATCCATCGATTTAATCTGCTGATCGACCACCTTGCGGGTATTCAACAAGCCGAAGACAAAATCCACTGGCGCACCTTTCTTTCCTAAGGCAGTGCCTAATTTGCCTTTACCCGTCAGGATCAGAGTCTGAATGGTCTTAAAGTCATCTTCTGAGTGCGCCCAAGCTAAACCATAAGCCACCTCAGGGTCTGTAGGTGCAAAAATGTGAGGCACCCCGTAGGTATCGCGAGCGATGGTGATTTTATCCTTGCGGATAAGAGGTTGTTGGGCATTCGCAGTAAAGGCAAATAATACTAAGGCAATAAAGAGAATTCTCATTTAGAATTGGGGTTAGCTAATAGGTTTGCAAATAATCTCCAAGCTCCTGGAACACCTGCCGGTAATTCCCGGAAGAAAACGAGGCCTGTGTAGATGAATTGACCTTTTCCGTACTTAGTTACTGCGATGTTGCCTTTGTTTTCGGCTTCACCCGGATCTGAACATCCAAGTGGAAACTCG
>JAURHT010000296.1 GCA_030833145.1 Aquirufa sp. | reverse complement strand
GAGGCAATTACGCCTGAGATTGTGAACTTTATGATTAAGGAAGCGCGTGGTTTAATGTGTGTTTCTTTAACAGACGAGCGTTGCCAGGCCTTAGGGCTTGAGATGATGGTGAATCAAAATACCACCTCGCATGAAACTCCCTTTACAGTTTCTGTGGATTTGTTAGGGCATGGTTGCACCACGGGTATTTCGGCTTCCGATCGTGCAAAAACGATTCAAGCTTTAGTGAATCCGGCTACTCAACCAGCTGATTTAGGCCGTCCAGGTCATATTTTCCCCTTAAAATCACGTACAGAAGGCGTTTTACGTCGCACCGGTCATACAGAAGCCTCGATGGACTTTGCTCGTTTAGCAGGTTTTCAGCCATCTGGTGTGTTGATTGAGGTCTTGAATGAAGATGGGAGTATGGCGCGTTTGCCAGATCTACGCCTCATAGCGGATAAATTTGATTTGAAGTTAGTGACTATTAAAGATTTGATTGAATACCGTTTAGCGAAAGAATCCTTGATTAAGCGTGAGATCGGTGTGAATATGCCTACGGAGTGGGGTTCCTTTGAATTAGTGGCTTTCAAGCAAATTAATACGGGAGATACGCATTTAGCATTGATCAAGGGGAGCTGGGAGAAAGACGAGCCGGTGATGGTTCGCGTGCATAGTTCTTGCGTGACGGGGGATATTTTTGGTTCTTGTCGTTGTGACTGTGGTGAGCAATTGCACGCAGCGATGGAGATGGTGGAAAAAGAAGGCAAGGGCGTTATTTTGTATATGTTCCAAGAAGGACGTGGCATCGGTTTAATTAATAAATTAAAAGCCTATAAACTGCAAGAGCAAGGCCGTGATACAGTCGAGGCAAATCTGGAACTGGGCTTTGCTATGGATGAGCGTGATTATGGCGTAGGAGCTCAAATTTTACGCGATTTAGGCGTACACAAAATTCGATTGATTTCGAATAATCCAAAGAAAAGAGCCGGTCTAATGGGCTATGGATTAGAAATTGTCGATTCTATTGGAATCGAAATTCCAGCAAATCCACACAATAAGAAATACTTAGAAACGAAAAGAGATAAAATGGGGCACGCGATTCGCTAGAACCGCGCGCCTTTCTTTTATTGATTTCCCAGGATGATTGGGGCGCTTTTGCCACCCATGATGATCACTTTCGCGTTCGGGGACTTGGCTAATTCTTTTTGGGCAATAATCGACTCATACTGTAACTGCTTATCGCTTAAGCCGGTCGATAAAATTTTCTGGTAATCGGCGATACCTTGTGCCTCAACCCGTTTTCTCTCCGCTTCTTGTTTCTCCTTTTGTAAGACGAATTGCATCTTTTGAGCGTCTTGCTCCGCATTGATTTTCGACTCGATCGTGGTCTTTACAGAGGTAGGAAGGTTGATATTACGAATCAATAACTGCTCTAAAACCAAGCCTCTTTTCTTGAAATTCTTCTCGATATCTTGGTAGATACGTTGTTGGAACTCGTTACGCTTCAAGGAATAAAGAGCCACTGCATCATAATAAACTGCATTATCGCGAATCATGGTACGGGTGATAGGACGAACTACCTTGTCTTTATAATCCTCGCCAATTTCTGCTAATACACGCGGAGCTTCCGAAGGAACGATACGGAATAATACGGTTAAATCAACAACAACTTCAAGGCCATCGGCGGTTAAAACTCGAATGGCATCGTCACCTTGCTTGTCTCCCTCGTCATGCACGCTAGACATCGTATAATTTTGTGTTTTCGCATCGAATACCACGACCTTAGCTAAAGGGTTCACAAAATTAAGACCACTGTTTAAGGTGGTAGGTTGAACTTTTCCAAAGACGCTTTGGACCCCAACTTCACCTGCATCTACTTGTTTTACTGCTGAACTGGTTAATCCAAGGATGGCAAAAACACCCCCAACGACTTTTAATGTTTTGCTGTATTTCGAGAATACCAGGTTGGGATTTGAGATCGCATTTCCTGCGACAAATAAGAGAATCCCTAAGAAGATGAAAAACATATTTTTTTAGATTTAAATGTGGTCAAATTTATCATAAAGTATTCAATAATCCCTAATTTTGAATATGATTGAAATCAAGGGTTTATCAAAATCTTTTAACGGTCGTGT
>JAURHT010000076.1 GCA_030833145.1 Aquirufa sp. | reverse complement strand
TCTACTACGGCGCAACGTGGTGCATTGGATTGGTGGAAGCCTTTCCGTGACGCTACTAAGCCTGTATTTGAGCAATTATACAACTCAGTGAAAACACAAGCAGAAGCAGAGCGTTCAATTACATTGAATTCTCAACCGGATTACCGCGTGAAGTTAGATGCTGAATTGAAAGAAATGGCAGATATGGAAATGTGGAGAGCGGGTGCTGCGGTACGTAGCTTACGTCCAGAGAATAACTAATTTTCCCATTTGGGATTGAAAGAGGGTAGATGCTTGATGCGTCTGCCCTTTTTTTTGTTAATTTTGAGGCGCATGGAATTCAACAAACTAAAACACGTTCCTAGCGTCATAGAAATAAAACAAGTAGCGGAGCAGCTAAAAGGGGTCATCTCAGAGACGCCTTTAGAATTCTCGGCCTCTCTTTCTGCGCGCTATGGGGCAAATATCTATTTAAAACGCGAAGATTTACAGGTCGTTCGCTCCTACAAAATTAGGGGAGCCTACCACAAAATCTCCAACATTCCCTCAGAGTTAAGATCGAAAGGGGTCGTGGCTGCGTCTGCAGGTAACCATGCGCAAGGAGTTGCTTTAGCCTGTGCGTTACTCGGAATTCAAGCTCATATTTTTATGCCTAAGTCGACACCTTTGCAGAAGGTGGAGGCGGTTCGTTTTTTCGGAAAGGAAAAGGTGCGTATTTACTTAGTGGGAGAGACTTATGATGAGGCCTTCGCAGCATCACGGAAATTCTGCGAGTCTAACGGCGCCATTTATATTCCTCCGTTTGATGATTTTGACATTATTGCGGGTCAAGCCACGGTTACTTTGGAGATTTTGGATGCCTTGCCAGTGGCCCCTGATTTTTTGTTTTTAGCTATAGGCGGTGGCGGATTAGCGGCCGGGGCTTTGTTAGTATTGCCCTCCTCTACTAAGTTAATAGGAGTGGAACCGTCGGGTGCGCCATCGATGCAGCAGAGTTTGGCCGCTTCAGAAGTGGTGGTGCTGGATGAGATTGATCGTTTTGTGGATGGAGCCTCTGTGAAGCAGGTAGGTTTGAAGACCTTTGCTATTTGTGCCAAAGGCTTAACTCGCATGTTAACCGTAACGAAGAAAGCCCTTTGCCAAACCATGCTTGATCTCTATGCGTTACGAAGTATGATCGTGGAGCCAGCCGGTGCTTTGAGTGTAGCGGGATTAGAAGAAATGGCGGAGGTAATCAAGGGAAAAACGGTTGTTTGCGTTATCTCTGGAGGGAATTTTGATCCCAAGCGCTTTCCAGAGATCAAATCTCTAGCCTCGGCTTAAAAAAGTACAAAATTTTTATATTCTAACGTGGTTTTGTATTTTAGATTAATTGTCTATTTAAATAGGTTATAAAAGATTATTAATAGTTAAATAATCTCATTTACCTAAAATTTAAGATTTTTAATCTATACTCTACACTCTCTAATCTCTTATCTCCTTGCTTGCAAACTGAATTAGGTGTAATTTCACAACGAAATAAAACACCTAAAATAAGATGAGTAACCGCATTCAGATTTTTGATACCACCTTACGTGATGGCGAACAAGTTCCCGGCTGTCAATTAAACCGAGAGGAAAAAGTAGAAGTTGCTTTACAACTCGAGTTGCTAGGTGTAGATATCATCGAAGCCGGTTTTCCGATCTCATCTCCCGGTGATTTTGCCTCTGTTCAAGCCATTTGTGACGCCGTAAAGGAGCCCACAGTTTGCGCCTTGACTCGTGCTAAAAAAGAAGATATCGACGCAGCTGTTGCTGCCTTGAAAACGGCGCGCAAGCCTCGTATTCATACAGGAATTGGTTCTTCAGACGTACATATCAAGCATAAATTCAATTCGACACGCGAGGAAATTATCGAGCGTGGCGTTTGGGCTGTGAAGTATGCCAAATCCTTTGTGGAAGACGTTGAGTTCTTCGCTGAAGATGCGGGACGGGCTGATTTAGCCTTTTTGGCACAATTAACGCGCGAAGTAATCAAAGCCGGTGCAACAGTTGTCAACTTACCCGATACAACGGGTTATTTATTGCCGCACGTCATGCACGAGCGCATCAAGTATTTATACGAAAACGTAGATAACATTCACCAAGCTACGATTTCCATGCACAATCACAACGATTTAGGTCTTGCTACCGCAAATACCATCGCCGGTATTCAAGCTGGTGCTCGTCAAGTTGAAGTGACCATTAACGGTATAGGTGAGCGCGCTGGAAATACCTCTTTGGAAGAAATTGCGATGATTCTAAACGTGCACAAAGATTTAGGATTTACAACAGGCATTAAGCCAAAATACTTATACCCTACTAGTACCTTAGTCTCTAACTTAATGGGCATGCATGTACAGCCAAACAAGGCTGTCGTAGGGGCAAATGCTTTCGCGCACTCATCAGGAATTCACCAAGATGGTTTCTTGAAGCACGCACAAAACTATGAGATTATGAATCCGGAAGATGTGGGAGTTTCCTCGTCAGCGATATTATTAACCTCTCGTTCAGGCCGCGCTGCCTTGCGCCACCGTTTGACTTTACTTGGATTTGATTTTGAAAAACCTGAATTAGACAAGATCTACACGCGCTTCTTGTTGATGGCGGATGAGAGAAAGATGATTCATGATGCTGATTTGAAAGAGCTCATTGGTTAATTTTAATTTAAAGCATAGGGCATAAAGTATAAAGTATAAAGTATAAAGTCGGAATCCCCTGCGGGGATGAACTTCAGAAATGTTTTTCTCAGACTCGTTCACAGTTCATACAATAAAAAAAGGGAACTACTGTTCCCTTTTTTTATGCCATCTTTATGCTTTATGCTCTATTCTTTATGCTTTAATCTCTACTCTATACTCTCCTCTCTCCTCTCTCTTGCGACTACTACGATCTCGCCATCACAATCTTCTCCTTCTCCAGCACCTTCAATATCCCTAAATTAATGGCCTGTTTTGTTGCCTGAAACTTGGAGAAGTCTTTGGTTTGGACGAAATATGTCACGGAAATATCAATAGAATAGGCCCCAAAACCTTCGAATATAACCTTAGGCACTTTTTTCTTGCACAAGGAGTCTTCTTGGATGAAGGTTTCAATCGCTGCGATGGCTTTTTCAATTTGTGCCGGCTTGGTATTCAATTCGCATTGAATGGTATATTTTGCACGTCTATAATCGCGTTCGCTCATATTTTCGAGCGATTGTGATGTTAAAAGGCGATTAGGGACTAAAATTAAATTACCATCTGCACCGCGGATACGCGTGCTTCTAAAGCCAATTTTCTCTATATCACCGCTGATGGATCCTATTTGGATATTATCACCTACGACAAATGGGAGGTCAAGGAAAATGGTGAAAGAGGCAAATAAGTTTTCCAATGTTTCACGAGCAGCTAGGGCTAGGGCTAAACCTCCAATTCCTAAACCGGTAATGAGGGCTACCACATCCACCTCGAAAACGCGACCTAGGAAAACAAATCCAGCCGCCGTGATAATAAAGACCATTGACAAATCGTTCAGGAACGGAATGAATTGTTGTTTCGATTTTTGATCTGCGCCGTTCCACTTTTCTTGAGCGACCAGAATAATGACTTTCATTAGGCGAACAATGACCCAGGTGATGGTAAAAATGACCGCTGATTCGAAGGCTTTTTCAATGAGGTAAAGTAAGCCAAAATTCTCCATCGGCTGAATATTCCAGGCAGATGGGACGTGGAGGTTTTGGACCGCAAAATATAAGAAGATCCAAAAGATCAGTAATTCAAATGGTTTGCGAATGAGTTGCACGCAATCTTGAATCGAGATGGATTCATCGGGGAGAAAGCGGTAAACAATCTTTGAAAAGGAATTAGAGAAAAAACGTCTTAAGATAAAACTGATTAAAATAATCCCTCCGAAAAGGAGTAAATCCCATGCTGAATTATCTAAATAGATTCCGTTTTTTAATTCCTCCATCGTTTACTTTATTAATTTTGAGTTCAAATATAGCTAATAACTTAGTCGAATGTGAAATAAAATTACGACCTTTACACACTAGTATTCCCAAAAGGGAGGATTTTAATTTTATGAATTTTATTTCTTTGAATCAGCCTACAGCCCTTCCGAAAACACTTCGTTCTCTATTAATCGTATTGTTTTTATCGGTGAGCCCTGCACTTTGGGCACAGACGATCTTGAATTCGCCTTATTCCTATCTAGGTATGGGTGAAATTCAATCCGGAAATAATGTTACCCAAATGATGATGGGCGGCATCGGTGTTTCTAATTCAAATGGGATCTATACCAATGTAGTTAATCCAGCCTTATTAGCGAGAAATCGTTGGACTAATTTAGAAGTTGGCATTAACACAGAATACAAAACATTGCAGGATTACCGTCAACAACAAAAGGTTTTTGGAGGTAATTACCAATCCTTGAATTTGACTTTACCTGTCACAAGTCGCTGGACCATGTCAGTGGGTATTCGCCCGCATTCGGCAGTAGAATATGAAACTAGATCTTATCGTCGCCTTAATTTATTAGGGGTGGATAGTTTGATTTATAGTTATAAAGGTACGGGAGGAGTGAGCAAAGTGTCTATTTCAAACGGTGTACGCCTATTTAAGGAGCTATATGTTGGCTTACAAATGGATTACTTGTTTGGTCAAGTAAATCGTAATGTGGCAACCCAAAACATGTCGGATGGCCAGTATTATAAAGTGCAATTAGAGGACTTAACCTCTTATTCAGACTTTCAGTTCAAAGCAGGATTTGCTTATAGACTTAAATTAAAAAATGATATGTTCATCAATGCGGGGGCTACATTGGATTTAAATTCTACCCTCAATGCAAATCAAGTGAAGCGATTTGCGACGATGGACCTTTCTGGAATCACGATTATAAATGCAGATACGTTAGAAAAGTCTGCGAAATTTGTTCAGCAGATTCCGGTGGCTAAACGTTTTGGCTTAAGTATCGAGAAAGCCGCTAAATGGATGGCTGGGGTCGATTATAGCTATACTGATTGGAGTAAGGTGAACAATAATTTAGGCCGTACAGCTGCATTACCAGCTTCGCACAAAGTGTCTATAGGTGGTGAATATACGCCTGATATTGAATCGGTTTCTAGTTATATTAAACGTACAACCTATAGACTGGGAGCTTCGTATGAGAAAACGGCCTATGACTTTTTAGGGAATGGAAAGTATGCTGTGGATAAGAATCTAAGTTTTGGTGTTGCTTTACCGCTTCGCAATCTTTCTTTCTTGAATATTGCCTACCAAGTGGGGCGCCGTGGTTTAATTACAGAAAATGGAATGGAAGAACAATACCACCGGTTGACTTTAGGTTTGACTTTCAGTGATTTATGGTTCCAAAAGCAGAAAATCAACTAATTTTCTCCAATGCGCAATTCGAGCTTCCTCTTTTTGCTCTTCATAATTAGCACTATTTTTTCTTGTCGCGAAAAAGCGGACGATTCGAAAGCAGTTTATTCAGGCCCTAAGTCAGAATTGTTTGGTATCGATATGGTGTATTCTGATTCGGCCAGAAAAGTAGTTAGAATGGTTACGGAGGAGCAATTGACTTTGGCTTCAGAAGATCGGGTTTACCCGAAAGAGATGAAGCTTTGGTTCTATGATAAAACAGGAAAAATCACCTCGGAAGTGCGTGGCGATTCAGCTCATTTCTATCGCCAAAAAAATACCTACAAACTCATCGGCCACGTGGTTATCCACAACATAGAAAAGGAAGAAACTTTAAAGACGGATGAATTCAATTGGTTGCCTGTCGAAAAACGAATCTTCACAGACAAGGCGGTTCAATTAAGAACACGCACAGAATTAGTCAATGGGGTAGGGCTCGATGCTGCACAAGATTTCTCTTCTTATTCCTTACGCAAAGTCCGAAATTCAGTCGTAGCAGTAGAAGGGATGCCTACGAACTAGCGGCAGTTTTGCAAGGCTAACTTCACGCTGTCTGCAGGATAAATTTGTTTTTTACCTCCCCATTTTTCGCGCATATAGGTCACGAGCTCTGCGATATCTAATGCTTGTAGTTTCGGATTAGCCGGCATAAAACCATTTCCTTTTTTGCCATTCTTTAATAAGCAGGTCAAAGCCTCAGAACTCAATTTCGTTTGTTGAATAGACGGATACAAATCACGCAATCCTGATCCATCCGCCTGGTGGCAATTCTCGCAATTCGCTTTGTATAGTGCCATCCCCTCAACGGAATACTGTTGTTGGGTGATTTCTTCTTTGCTTTGGCAAGAGAAAAAAAATGGGGTGATTAGAAGAAGTAAGTATTTCATATTTTTTTAAGATTAGAGAGAGTAGAGTATAGAGCAGAGATAAAAAATACTCTCTACTCTATAATCTCTACTCTATTTTAAAAGAGCAGTAAAATCCGAAACGGATTTTACTGCTCTTTTAAAAGCACTTCCATATCCTCCAGCAAGTGATTAACCTCCGTTTCCACGGTCCCATCATAAATGCCTCGAACATGTCTGTTTTTGTCTACTAAAATAAATGCACCACTGTGGACAAATCCTCCAGCTTCGTTTGGATCTTCTTGTGCAGATACCAGGTAGCTTTTTTGGCCTAGTTTATAAATTGCAGCCTTATCTCCCGTCAACAAATTCCATTTAGGGGCTTGCACTTTTAATCGCGTCGCATAATCCTTGAGAACGGAGGTGTTATCAAAATCCGGATCTATGCTGTGTGAAATGATTCGTACCTCGTCACGCTCTTCATAACGCTCATAAATACGCAACATTTGCGTTTTCATTTTAGGGCAAATGGTAGGGCAAGTGGTGAAGAAAAAATCGGCCACATATACTTTGCCTTCCACGTCTTTCTCTGTTACCAGGACTGAATCTTGATTTAGAAATTGAAAGGCAGGTATTTGGTGATATACCGTGTCGCCTTTTGCATTTACCGTTTTAGGGCCCATAAAAGGCAATTTTTTCTCTTGTGAACAGGAGAAAGCCAAAACAGCTAAAGCAATACTAAGGACGATATTTTTGTGCCGCATCTAGGGTAGAATCTGTTAATTTTTGAAGTTCAGTGAGTTGAGTGTATTGGTTCTTGAGGTAAATCACCTTGGTATTTACATCCATTTTCCCCAAACTATCGATCGAGAACTGGTGCATCCAATCCATCATCGATTGGTCTGCCTTGTCTAATGAACGAATCAGCGTGCGCACATGCGTGGAGTCTGCGCCTGTTGCAAGGCTGTCTAATTTTGATTTCAGGGAAACGATTTGTTCTGTTTTGGGCATTAATACATCGTGTAATCCGAGGACTTTCACTTGTAATTCTTCGCTAAGTTTTTCTTCTGCCTGAGAGCAGCCTACTAAAAAAAGGCTGAGTGCGATCCATTTTTTCATTCGTGGGATTGGATTAAATTCCGAACATTATCGAGTAAATCTTTATAGCCTTGTTGTCCACCGATCATTTTGGCGATTTCTTCTACGCGTTCCTCTTCTCTTAACTCGCGAAGGTTCGAAACAGTTTTCGATCCCGCGTGATCTTTGTAGACAAACCAGTGTTTGGATCCTGCCGCTGCGATTTGCGGAAGGTGAGTGATGGCGATGATTTGGTGTCCTTGACTCATTTGGCTGAGCATTTGGCCCATTTTGATGGCGATTTCTCCGGAAACACCCGTGTCAATCTCATCTAAAATTAAAGTAGGTAAGGCTCTTTTCTTCGCTAATAAGTGTTTGATGGAAAGCATTAAACGACTCATCTCACCGCCAGAAGCGATTTGCTTAAACGGTTTAGGGGCTAAACCTTTGTTGGCAGAGAAAAGTAGCTGAATTTTATCTGAGCCATTAGCAGCTAGATCTTTGGCCGTCATCTCCCAAGCTAAATTCGCATTCGGAATGCCTAAGGATTGCAAGGAAATGACAAGAGCCGTGGAAATTGCGTCTAAAACGGCAGAGCGAGACGAAGATAAGTCCGCAGCTGCAGAAGTGGCCAGCTTGAAATCGGCTTCTACTCTTTCCCGAGCTTCGACTAACAAGGTATCCATCGATGAATATTGAGATAGTCTTACATCAAGCGATTCGACCAGCGACACTAATTCTGAAACGGTAGACGCTTGGTATTTTTGTAGCAAGCGATTTAGTAAGTCTAATCGCTTTTGTTTTTGTTCTAATTCAAGCGGATCGTAAACGAAATCTTCCGCCTCACCTTCGACTTCTGCACCTAAGTCTTTTAATTCAATCCAAATCGATTCGATGCGTGTTTTCCAGTCGGCAAAATTCTCACCCCATTTACTCAAAGCCGTGGCTTGTTGTAGGGCGATTCGACTTTGGTGTAGTGCAGAAACCTCTGAAACACTTAGTGCTTGCGCTAAAATGGCCAATTTCTCCTGAATTTGTTCAGCGTTTTGCAGTTTTTGTACCGCAGTATCTAAGGCTTCGTATTCACCCTCTTTTAACTGGGCTTTGCTTAATTCATCAAATTGAAATTGGATGAAATCTAGTTCCTGGGTTCCTTTCGTAGATTCTTGTTCTAAAGCCCTCAAAGCGGAAACACTTGCAGACCAAGCGGAAAATGCGGAGACATAGGTCTTTTTCAAGGCCTCATTCTGCGCATAGGCATCGACCATATCCAGCGTGAAATCGGGATGAGACATCCACCACGTATCTTGCTGGGAGTGTATGTCGACTAATTCGTTTCCGATTCGTTTCAGCGTTTCAAGTGTGACCGGTGTGTCGTTAACGAAACTGCGCGATTTTCCTTGTGGGTTGATTTCTCTGCGAATGAGGCAAGGCTCTTCGAAATCGATTTCCTCTTCTTCGAAAACCGATTGTAAATGCGGAAAATTCACGAGTGAAAATTGGCCTTCAATGATACATTTCTTAGTGGTATCGAAAAGGCTTTTGCTGTCTGCTCTTTGGCCTAATAATAAGGAGATTGCCCCTAATAATATGGATTTTCCAGCACCCGTTTCTCCCGTAATCACGGTCAGTCCACCTGTCAAATGCAGGTCGAGCTGTTCGATCAACGAGTAGTTTTGGATATGAAGGTGCTTCAACATAGGAAAGGCATCAAAGTTCGAATTTACGCAAAAAAAATTGTTCGCATTTTTATTTCGTCTATCAATCAGGATTTTGATAATTTTTATCAATATTTTGTACCTTTGGAAAAATTTTTCGCCTACGTTATTATAACCCCTACGAAATGAGTGTTTTAGTAAATAAGAATTCAAAAATTATTGTTCAAGGTTTCACAGGTACTGAGGGAACTTTTCACGCGGAGCAAATGATCGCGTACGGAACCCAAGTGGTAGGGGGAGTTACCCCAGGTAAAGGTGGCGCTAAGCACTTAGATCGCCCTATTTTCAATACAGTAGCGGATGCGGTTGCTTCTACAGGAGCTGATACATCCATCATTTTCGTTCCACCCGCTTTTGCTGCGGATGCGATTATGGAAGCTGCAGATGCAGGAATTAAAGTCATTATTTGTATCACAGAGGGTATCCCTACGAAAGATATGATCGTGGCGAAAGAATATATCTCGAACTACGATACGCGTTTAATCGGACCTAACTGCCCAGGCGTTATGACGGCTGACGAGTGTAAAGTAGGTATCATGCCAGGCTTTATCTTCCAAAAAGGCCGCGTAGGTATCGTTTCTAAATCAGGAACGTTAACGTACGAAGCAGTAGATCAATTAACAAAAGCAGGTTTAGGCCAAACAACGGCGATCGGTATCGGTGGTGACCCTATCATTGGGACTACAACGAAAGAAGCAGTTGAATTATTAATGAACGACCCAGAAACAGAAGGTATCGTGATGATCGGTGAGATCGGTGGCGGTATGGAAGCGGAAGCGGCTCGTTGGA
>JAURHT010000291.1 GCA_030833145.1 Aquirufa sp. | reverse complement strand
GTCTCCTTAAGAGATTGCAAAAGTAAGGCGTTTTTCCACATTTTGCAATAGCTTAAGCTAAAATTTTAGATAAAATTAAGGATAAAATCTCTTTTGGCCTGAAAATCAAGGGTATCCGGAATCCAATTAATTTCGATTCCTGCCCGCTCCATTTTTCGAAAATAGGTCATTTGGCGTTTCGCAAACTGATGGATGGCGGTTTCTAAGCCCTTTTCAAATTCTTCCTTAGAAATATGTCCCTCGATATAATTGATCATCCATTTGTATTCAAGTCCCAGCCAGCGCAACTCTTCCGGATGAACGCCATCCACCAGAAGTTGTTGCACCTCTTCCAGCATTCCTTCTTGCAATCTTGCTTGTAAACGCTTGGAAATTTTTTCTCTACGTTCCTCTGTCGATGGATTTAAGCCGAAAACCGTGTACTTAAATTGAATATCCAATGGTTCAGAAAGAAAATGAGGTACATGGGAAAACTGATAATTCGCTATCAAGGATTCGATATACAAACCCGTTCCTCCACAAAGGATGGGCTGCTTTCCCCTAGCAAAAACATCATTTATCGCATCAAAAGCGGCTTTTTGGAAATGAGCTACCGAAAAGGCCTCTCCTATCTCCTGACTATCAATTAAATGATAGGGAATAAAACCATACTCCTTTAAGTCCTTACCCGTTCCGATATCTAGTCGTCTATAGATTTGACGGGAATCAGCAGAAATGATTTCACCATCTAGTGCACAGGCTGTTTCCACTGCCAAAGCCGTTTTCCCACTTGCCGTCGGACCCAATAAAACAATGAGCTGCTTATCTGTAGACATAGCGCAATTTAAAATTACCTTTCGTCAATCGATTCTCAAATTGAATCGGTTGCGTCTCTCCTATTTTAGTAAATCCAACGGATAAAAATCCTTTTCCTGAATTCCATTCTTTATCAACATAGGTCATGACATTATGCATCGATGGATTAACCTCGCGATAAGCCTGCAGAAATTTTGTCAAACCACCTACTAAACGAATGTGTGATAAAGAAGCTATTTCAATAAGTTCACCGGACAAACAGCCTTCTAAACCTGGCTCTTTCATGCAGAATGATTTCCCAAAAACAGCCACAGCTAAAAGCGGATTGCCTTCAAATATATAGGAGCTTTCAATTCCTCTAAATACCCGATGTGGCGGAACGATGCAACCAAAATAGCTAGCCCCTTTCAGAAAACCCTTCACGTGCTCTTGATCTAAAAAATCACGAGCGGTAGCCATATCAATGGGCACGATTCGCGTATCTCGGGCAAACACAGATCGTAAAGAATTAATACGAGCGATAATATGTTTTTCGATGGCCGCCTGACGGCTCATCCATTGATCTTCCCAAATACAGATATCTCCTTCCTCTGAATTACCTGGCATCGCTTTTACGCGTACTTTCGTAGCTTCGTGTAACCACAAGCCTTCGTCTATCGACTGAAAACCGATAGAAAGCAGAAATTGGGCGAGGCTGTGCTGAAACACTTTTGGCATAAAACGTGTAAATATACAGTAGAATTAGGCGCAAAAGCGCTTTGAAAACAAAAAAGATACTAGAATGGACTATAGATTTGAGGCAAGTCGTAAGGAGGTTTCCACCTTTACGAATCAAGAGATCAGAGATAATTTCTTAATTGAGAAGATTTTTCAAGCGGATGAAGTACAATTAACATATACCATTTATGATCGCATGATCATCGGTGGTGCGATGCCGGTTTTGAATACCTTGCATCTTCCTAATCCAGAAAAATTGCGTGCAAATTTCTTCTTGGAGAGACGTGAATTAGGAATCATTAATGTAGGTGGAAAAGGAACCGTGACAGCAGATGGCGAAAAAATGACCATCGATAAATTAGGAGCGGTCTATGTAGGTCGTGGAGTGAAGGAAGTTAGTTTCAGCTCTGAATCTTCTGAAAATCCGGCACAATTCTACTTATTATCTTCTCCAGCACATGCTAATTACCCGAATGCAAAATTAGATCGGGAGCAGGTAACGACAGTGGTTTTAGGCACGCTGGAAACATCTAATCACCGTACAATTTATAAGTACATCCATAACGAGGGCATCCAATCCTGTCAATTAGTGATGGGATTAACGATTCTAGAGCCGGGTTCGGTTTGGAATAC